>JAFWUY010000063.1 GCA_017524035.1 Lachnospiraceae bacterium
TCCACTCACGGCGGCGGTCATAGTAGATCTTTTCCGCGTAGCGGATGGTGTGGAGCATCTCGTGTGCGTTGTAGTTGACGAAGGAGAAGCCGGTTCCGGTTCCTTCATACTCGTTGTAGGGCTTTACGGTGTCCTTGAGGCCGCCCGTTTCCCTTACGATGGGAATTGTTCCGTAGCGGAGCGCAATGAGCTGTGAAAGGCCGCAGGGCTCGAAGAGCGAAGGCATAAGGAATGCATCACTCGAAGCGTAGATCCTGTCGGAAAGCTCATCGGAATAATAGATGTTCGCGGAAACCTTGTCGGCATATTTCCAGTCGAAATGCCTGAACATGTTCTCATACTGCTCAGAGCCGGTTCCGAGGACAACTATCTGGACATCGTCCCTGCAGAGCTCGTCCATCACGTAAGCGATGAGGTCGAAGCCCTTCTGGTCGGTAAGTCTGGAGACAATGCCGATCATCATCTTCTTTTCATCGACGGTAAGTCCGAGCTGTTCCTGGAGTGCTTTCTTGTTCTTGGATTTCTCCTTGCGGAAATTGGCTGCGTTGTATTTCTTTACGAGATATTCATCCGTCTCGGGATTGAACTTCTCATAGTCGATGCCGTTTACGATTCCGCGGAGGGAATTGCTGCGTGCCCTGAGGAGTCCGTCGAGACCCTCGCCGTAGAACTGGGTCTTGATCTCCTCGGCATAGGTATCGGATACGGTCGTGACCGCATCTGCAAATACGATACCGCCCTTAAGAAGGTTGGCATCCTTGTATGATTCGAGCTTATCGGGCGTGAAGTAATAGTCGGGAAGTCCCGTGATGTTCTTTACGGTCTTGACATCCCACTTGCCCTGGAACTTTAAGTTGTGGATGGTGATGACGGTCTTGATTCCTCTGTAGAATTCACCGCCCGCAAAACGCTCCTTGAGATAGACGGGGATGAGGCCGGTCTGCCAGTCGTGGCAGTGGATGAGGTCGGGTCTGAAATCAAGGATGGGAAGTGATGACAGAACCGCCTTGCAGAAGTATGTATATCTTTCGATCTCATATCTGGGATCGTCGTTATAAACCTTGGGTCCGCTGAAATAGTATTCGTTGTCGATGAAGTAATATGTTATCCCGTCAACAACAGCTTTAAAAAGGCCGACATAGATATTCTGCCAGTTGTAATCCATGTAGAAGGAGTCGATGTACTCAAGCTTGTCCTTCATCTCCTGCTTCATGCAGGAATATTTGGGCAGGAAAACCCTTACATCAAAATACCTCTTGTCCAGATACTTGGGGAGAGATCCGACAACGTCTGCCAGTCCTCCCGTTTTGATGAAAGGCACCCCCTCAGATGCAACAAACAAAACTTTTTTCATGGACTTTAGCCTCCGAAACGATGGAAATCAGTGTGACAGATATAAACGGCTCATCTGCTTTCGATAGCCTGTCTTAAGTCTTCTTTCATATCGAGTACGGCGAGTCTGGAAGCCTCAGCATATCCTTCTTCTCCGCACTTTGCGTACTGTTCCTGTTTATACGCAGCGATTATGCCGCGTGATGAGTTGACGATCGCACCGAGTCCGTCGTCGTTGAAAAAGTAAGCAAGATCGGATCCCTTGCCGCCCTGTGCTCCGTATCCGGGAACGAGTATGTAAGCCTTCGGCATGAGCTTTCTGAGGATCTTGCCCTGCTCAGGGTATGTGGCTCCGACAACTGCACCAACCTCGGAATATCCGGTCTCGGGATCGATCGTGCTCTGTCCCCACTCTACGACCTTCTCCGCTACGTGCTCATAGAGCGCTCTTCCGTCGATGATGCGGTCCTGGAATTCTCCGCTTGAAGGATTCGATGTTTTGACGAGGACGAAGATTCCTTTCTTTTCGGCTTCGCATACCTTCACGAAGGGAAGTACACCGTCGGAACCGAGATAAGGGTTAACGGTAACGATATCTTCGTCGAATGCGGGGATAAGGTTATTACCGATCTTGGTCTTGCCGATATGGCCTACCGCATACATCTCTGAGGTTGAACCGATGTCACCGCGCTTGATGTCTCCGATGACCACAAGGCCCTTCTTGTGGGCGTAATCTACGGTCCACTCGAATACCTCCATTCCGGGGATTCCGAGCTGCTCGTACATTGCGATCTGGGGCTTTACGGCGGGTACGAGGTCTGCGATGGAATCGATTATTCCTTTGTTATATTCCTTGAAAGCAAGTGCGGCACCCTCGAGGGATTCTCCCGCTTCCTTAAATGCTTTTTCCTTGATGTATCCGGGAACAAAGTTAAGGTTGGGATCGAGGCCCACAACGATGGGAGCCTGGGTTTCTTTAATCTTCTTTACAAGTGTTTCGATCATTTTTCTCTCCTAACGGTTGGTGGGTGAACGAGGGGACGGTTCCTCCGTTCAACGATTCAGTGAACGGAGGAACCGTCCCCTCGTTCACCCCTCGTTCATCTTGTCTCGAGGAACTGTAATTCCCTTGCGGCATCCGCATCGTCGGGATACTTGGCAAGGTAGTCCTTCATGAGTTCGTAAGCGGTCTCAAAGTCCGCAGTGTATTCATAAGCAACCGCCAGGTTGTATTCGAGGCTCTTGGAAAAGGTTCCGTCGTCAGCTTCGATGCCTGCCTTGAATGCTTCGAGCGCAGCTTCGTACATGCCCATCTTGAGCCTGCACAGGCCAAGCTGGTCGTAGAGTTCGGAGTTTGCACCCTTTGTGCCGATGTAGCTTTCATAGACATTGGCGGCGTAGTTGTATTCACCCATCGCTTCGTATGCCCTTCCGAGGAAGAGTGAGCTGGTAACGGAACTGTCGGCATTCCTTGCACTCTCCAAAGTATTGGCGGCCTGGGTGTAGTCGCCGAGGTAGTAGTACATTCTTCCTTTTTCGGAATCGGTCATCTTGCCGGTATCCTGCGAAAGTGCGGTGCGCAGGTACTCTAGTCCCGCATCCCTGTATCCTATAGCGGAAAGCATTTCGTAGATATTGATGAGCGTGTCGTAATCGTCGGGGTTTCTGGAGATAACGACATTGAAATCGGATACGGCTCCGTCGAAATTGCCCTGCTTAAGTCTTGCGGAAGCCCTGAGAAGGTAGCTTTCGGTGTCGTCGCAGAAGCAATGATCGCATCGTATCTGTCCTCGGCAGACGCATAGTCTCCCATGCTGTCGTAAGCTGCGGCAAGATAGAAGTTGATGTCGGTATCCATGGAATCGGGATATCCGGTTCCGGAATGGAGGGCATTCACGAACTGCTGGGAAGCGCTGACATAGTCCGCCTTTCCCATATATGCGATGCCCCTCGCCCTTGCGATCTCCCTTGCATCCTCTCCTGCCTGCTCGGCGTTCGAGAGTGCGGCGAGTGCTCCGTCGTAGTCCATAATGCTGAGCGCTTCGTATGCGGTCTTGAGGTTATCAGCCTTTTTTCCGCATCCGCAAAGTGCCATACATACGCACAAAGCAAGCACTGCCTTAATGACAGCGCCTGCTCTTTTATCTGATCTGTTCAATTTATTGCAACCGGTATATGGTTTCATTAATCCTTAAGTTCCGAAGTACAGTGAGGGCATCTGGTTGCTTCGATATTGATCTCGCTCTTGCAGAAAGGGCAGATCTTGGTGGTCTTGGGAGCGTCTTCCTTTTTCTTGGAGACCTTGTCGGCAGCCTTGTTCATAGCCTTAACGATGAGGAAGACTACGATAGCCATGAGGAGGAAGTTGATGACTGCGGTGATGAATACGCCGTAGTTAAGGGTCGATGCACCTGCCTCCTGAGCGGCCGCGAGTGTGTCATAGTGAGTTCCGTCAAGTGAAACGAACCAGTTGGTGAAATCAATGCCGCCGGTAAGAAGTGTGATCACGGGCATTATGATGTCATTAACAAGGCTTGAGATGATCGCCTGGAACGCGCCTCCGATGATGACACCGACTGCCATGTCGAGGACATTTCCGCGCATGATGAATTTCTTGAATTCTCCGAAAAATCCCTTGGTCTTTTCAGCGGCTACCGCCGTTTTCTTCTTCTCTTCTTCTGCCATTTCTATGCTCCTTTCAGGTCACTTTGAACCCAATATATTTTACCAATTTTACAGGGGTGTAGCAAGGAATAACAGCTGTTATTACGAAACCTCTGTGTCTGCATATACCTCATCGTAGAAATCGTTCTGACCGGATATAAACTCAAGAATGTCTGAGGACAAAGCCTCAGGATTGTTGTCCATAAAGGTACTGACGATGTCGCTGATTAATCTCAGATTTGATTTTAGCATACTCCTTAGGGTTTAGCCAAAAAGAAGGCTTTGAATAGAAGTTTCCCTTACTGTCACTCGGCAAAACATTATTTTTCATGCATTATCCTTTCTTGAATTGATTAACTTGTATATATTCCCCTGAGAAATAAAAGGTTATTGCTCCGGTTTCACAGGTCGTAAGGTAAGTGCAGCCTGCGTTTTCGAGGCGTGCGAGGGTTTCCGGATGCGGATGTCCGTACCTGTTATCAAGACCTGCGCTGTTGATCGCAAGACGGGGATGCGTGACTTCAAGGAAAGCATCTGTAGTGGTGCCGGATGAGCCGTGGTGGGCGGTGATATAAACGTCAAGTCTTCTGACTCCGAGGGCTTCGTCAATGGCCTGCGAAAGGGCTGTTTCCCCGCTTCCCTGCACATCTCCGGGGATCAGGAGGGTAAAGCCGGCGTTTGCATTCTCTGTGCCTTCGTAAGGGACTGCATGGGAGGAACCGGGCGGGCAAAAAATTACCAGGATGCACATCGAGCCTGCGTTGGGATCTTCGGATACATAGCCCGCAGTGGGATGAAGACAGGTAAAATACGTATCTCCGCTCTTCCATGCATCTCCGGCGCTTATGTATGTTACGGGGACGCCTGCTGCCGTACATGCTTTTAGAAGATGCTCTGTGTTTGCGGTTCCGTCGCTCCTCATCTGCGGGGTTATGTACACGCCGCGGATGTTAAGGTTCCATGTGTCTGCATTTTCTATGAGCTCAAGCACTCCGTTTATATGGTCCTCATCCGAATGCGATATGAAGATCCCGTCGATTGTGCTGAGTCCGTTACAGCGTAAGAAAGGAAGGATGATGTACTGCCCGGTGTTCTTCTCAGAAGACGATCCTCCGTCGAAGATATAAGTCTCTCCCGCGTCCGTGACCATCACATTGCAGTTTCCCTGTCCGATGTAAAGCTGCGTGCAGGAATTTCGCACGGGGAGCGGAAAAGCGATTAGGACAAGCATCAGGGCGGTGCATAGGACGGTCAGTATAAATGCGGGTCTGATGCAGCCCTCGTCCGCTTTTTGGATTATCCCGTTTACTATGCGGATCCTTCTTTTTCCTTTCCGGGAAAAGTAAGGAAGCATTCTGAGGATATATCCATTACGGAATGCAGTTATCATTCTGCCCGAGATGATGAGCAGTGTAACGATCAGGCAGTAAAGAGCGATGAATGCCTTGCCGGGCCTGCCCGGATTCCAGGTGTGGTGAGGGAGACTTTCCGCGCATCTGCAAAGAAATTCGAAGAGGCTTAAGAGAAGGCAGCTGAGTTTTCCGACAAAGCCGAGCCCGGGAACCATCAGTATCATTCCCGAGAAAACCAGAAGTGACATGCAGGGCAGGATCAGAAGGTTTAAGAATACCGCGAAGATGCTGACCCTGTAAAAGAAGTAAAGCTGCACGGGAAGTGTAAAGAGGATTATTCCAAGGCTTGAAACAAAGCTGTGAAGGAGTGCTGATGCGTTCCTTAGTGAAAGGTCCCTCAGGCATTTCTTCAGGGTATCTTCTTCGTAGAATCTCTGTTTTTCTTTTCCGGTAAAGACCAGTGCGTTCAGGGAAGGAAGGAATGTGTATATCCCGAGCGCGGCACCGTAGGAAAGAAGAAAGCTGACGTTCCGGATGCTTCCCGGGTCGAGGATGAGGACGATGGCGGCCATTACGCTTAGCGAGGTCAGGGGGTCCTCTGTGCGTTTGGCGGGAAATGCGAGCATGCGGATAACGAACATGCCCACGGCTCTGGTTGCGGACACGCTCATACCGGTCATTACGAGATACAGAGCAAGGATGCCTGCGGATGCGAGTGCCGCAGGGATGTGGCGGCATCTGAGTTTTCTGAGGAGGCTGAAACACCCCATGCCGAGAATGGAGATGTGAAGTCCGGAGATGCTGAGGATATGTGCGATGCCGTTGTTTTGATAGAGCTCTTTGGTTTCTTTATCGATGCCCTCCTTATCGCCGAGGAGAAGGTCGCAGAGGACGGAGGCCTCTTTTTCGGGGCAGACGGCATGGATACGCTCTTTCATTTTCAGACGGAGTCTGCGCAGGGCTTCTTTTACGGGGGCACAGGTTCCGCTGCGTGTAAGTATCTGCGCATCCGTGAGCTTTGCTTCATATCCTTTGGACGTGTAGTAGTCATACGCATCGAACTGTCCCGGATTCATCGCATGCGGGAAGCTTTCGAAGCGGCCGGATACGGTTAGCGTTTCGCCAAGGCAAAGCCCTTCCGTGTCGCTTTCCGAACCGATATAGACAAGAAGTTTCATATCCTGCGAACCATCATTTGCCTTGATCACTATGTACTTTTCAAATACTGCGTCCACTTTTCCGGTTAATGTCACACACTCCCCATCCTCCGGCAAAGAAAGCTCCCTCTTCACAGGTAATATCCCTGCCCACACCAGCACGGATATCAGTATGACAATAAGTGAGCAGACGAAAGCTAACGGTCTTCTCATGCTCCTCCGATATTTAAACAATGCAGAACCATCGCGGAATAAACCACGGGCTTTGCAATGCGTTAATGTGCAATTTCATAAAGCGTAAAACCGGCGATATGCCGTAAGATCAGCGGCCGCACAGAACGCACGGCAGATTCGCTCTCCGGGAAAGTCCGGAACTCTCTCCCACACAAAATACAACATAAAACAGACCGAGTCAAATGACAGGCGGATATAAACAAAATGGGAAGCTCAAATGAGCTTCCCATTATTCATATACATTCTATTGGCAAAACAGCGGAACCGATCCCCTGTTTCCTATTGGTATAAGAGCGTAAACCGTATTTTACCTTAATCTACCGCATGCTTATCATCATTGCTATAGTCTCTTCATTCTTTTCATTCGCAATTGTTTATTTCACAATAATCCAAGAAATATCTCTAACGGTATATTGGATTGAACAAGTATGCTTTTTAACGTACCCGTTTTTAAATCCTTGTTATGTATAGGCACAATAACAATGCGAATACCGTTTGAATACTTCGCATGGCTGCCGGTTTGCTTTACAAGCGAGAAACCCGCTTTCTTTAGCGCTCTGCAAACTTCGTCAGGAGTGCATACCGGATATTTTGATGGCACTACACACATACCTCTAAAGAAGTGGTGAGTAATACTTCATCTTCAGGCTTCAAATTGTTATTGTCATCATAGTACAGTTCTAAAGCCTGTTTAAGATTTCCGAGAGCTTCTTCAATGGTATCGCCTTGATCAGCAATATTGGTCCTCACATCCTTAGCGATGTACGTATCATCTTCTTTTGTAATAATAACGGTACATACCATATTCATTTCATCCCTTCTCCTTTCTGTCAGATTCTAAATCTACAGAGAAAGGAAACCTGTTTAGTCACAATCAGGTAAACTTCCTCTGCATAAGATTGCGAAGGAAGAATCCTCTGATATCCTGTGGCCAAAATAATCCGATTCCATTATATCGTTATTCTAGTGATTTGCAAAACAGCGTAAGCCATCCCCTTGTTTTACCTGCGCCCTGCCTGCCACTTGTCGTAGAGGTAAGAAAGAACGAGGGTGAGGATCACACTTCCCGGGAAAAGGATCCCGTGGATTATTGTTCTCTTGAGAACGGTAAGGTGCGGGAAGATGAATGTGTTGATATAGACGACTATGGGGAAATGGATAAGGAATGCGCTTCCGCTCCTGTCGCCGAGAAATACGGTCACCTTGTTTGTAAGAAGCTTCGTGACGATTCCCGCCTTCCTGTAGAAAAGCTGCATCCAGATAACGGACATAAAAGGGCACACGGGCGCATAGGACAGATAGACTATCATGCTCTCCTTACTCCAGATATATACGAGAATGCCGGTAACGATAAGTGCCGCAAGTTCGACTATGGAAGAAAGGAACGCAGTGCCTTCTTCATCCGTCTTTCTTTCCTTTACGGACATGAAACCGAGAATGATGCCGTAGGACATGTCGAAGACTCTGTAAAGGGGCGATGAATGGATCAGGTATGTCATGACGTCAGCCGTATGAACGAAGCATCCGACGATATAGACATAGAGAGTCTGGACGGCGATGAGCACCACGAGGACAAATACGAGCGAGAATCGGTTCCTGCACTTTTTGAAAAGCCTGTACAGGAAAGGAAAGACAATATAAAGAACGAATATGTTCGAAAGAAACCACGATACGCCGTTGAGTGATGCGTTTATGTCCGCGCTGGGAATAAGCGACTGGATAAGAAGTACATTGCAGCCTATTTTGATCAGAAGATCGCTTATATGAAGTCCGCCCGCCCTGTAGATGACGAAGGGAATGCTGGCGAGCATCATGATCATATGCAAGGGGTAGAGCTTTGAGATGCGCCTTACGGCTTCCCTGAAGGAATCCGCGATGCCGTACTTTTCGTAGGATGCGTTCTTTCTTGTCGTAAGGAGAAATCCGGACAATATGAAGAACACGGACACTGAGATCGGTGTCCATCCGAAATAGTAAAAGTGTCCGAGGAAGATCCCGGCAAAAGCAAGTCCCCTTAATGCCTGGAGGGAATCGCTCTTGGCTCCGGATACAGCCTTTTTTTCTGTTGTCTCTGACTTTTCCGTCATACTGTTCTTTCAATCAGGGCTGCCACAGCCCCTGTGCATGCTTATTCTTTCCATTTAAGCCTGTGGAGCTCGCCGAATTTTTCGAGTTCCGCGAAATCCATCTGCCTGAGCGCTTCGAACAGAACTATCGAAACGGAATTGCAGAGGTTTATGGATCTTTCACCTTCGATCATTGGGATGCGGATGCACTCCTCTTCCCTGTCCACAAGGATCTCTTCGGGAATGCCCCTGCTCTCGGGACCGAACATTATATAATCCCCGTCCGAGTAGCTTACATCACTGTACACCTTATGTGCCTTGGTGGTTGCCATCCAGATCTTCGGGTGCGAATTCTTTTCCAGGAAATCCACAAAGCCTTCATACTCGATATGATCGAGGCGGGGCCAGTAATCGAGGCCCGCCCTTTTGATCTCTTTTTGATCGAGCGAAAAACCGAGGGGCTTTATCAGGTGGAGCCTGCATCCTGTCGCAACGCAGGTCCTGCCTATGTTTCCGGTGTTGTATGGAATTTCGGGTTCGTACAAAACTATGTTAAGCATATCAGGTGCAAAGGCCGGTCATAAGAACTTCGACCGCCAGCCGTTCATTCATTTTTCCCGTCTTGAAGGATTCGTCCGCTCTTTCACAGAGGTTGATCGCTCTCTGGAGCTCTGCCGTTTCCATTCTCATCGCCTGGGCAAGATAGATCTTGGCCTGGTATTCACCGATCGACCCTCTTGCCTTCCTGACAGCCCCGGTCTCGGGATCGGTCTCTTTTTTGTAAGCAACGGTCTCGATGATATCATTGGGATGGTATCCGGAATCCGCCATGCTCTTAAGCTGCATCATCCAGAGGAACTGGTTCTGAAGCATGACGATGATCTTGACCGGAGCGATCCTGAGTGCGAGCAGATCCTCGTAGCGCTCGAGACAGGTTCTGATGTCCTTCCTCATTATCGAATCGATCATCTCGAAGATCCTGTCCTCGATATTTCTTGAACAGATCGCATCAATATCTTCCCGGGTTATTACTTCTTTTTGAAAAGCATAGGAAACGAGCTTTTCAAGCTCCGA
>JAFWUY010000064.1 GCA_017524035.1 Lachnospiraceae bacterium
AGAGCTGATGACCAGAATCGAACTGGTGACCTCCGCCTTACCAAGGCGACGCTCTACCGACTGAGCCACATCAGCGTAGCGAGGGGGAGATTCGAACTCTCGACACCGCGGGTATGAACCGCGTGCTCTAGCCAACTGAGCTACCTCGCCTAAAAAAAATGGAACCTATAGGGCTCGAACCTATGACCCTCTGCTTGTAAGGCAGATGCTCTCCCAGCTGAGCTAAGATTCCATTTTGTCTTCGGCTTTCGCCGACCGACAAAGGCTATTTTACATATCTGAGGCTCTGTTGTCAACAAAAAAATTTACTTTTTTCAAAAGTTTTTCAGGCGAACGAGGGGACGGTTCTGCCGTTCACTTTGAACCTCAGTGAACGGCAGAACCGTCCCCTCGTTCACCTCGTTTACATCCTGTCCGGAGCTGAGAAACCAAGCATGTCGATGCAGGTTTCAAGCACCTTTCTCGTGAAGTCGATGAGTGCGATATACTCTCCCTTTTTTGCCTCATCCTCCTCCGAAAGGATCTTGGTTTCGTGGTAGAAGGAATTGAGTGCGTTCGCAAGGTCGTAGATATATGCGCAGATCCTGTGGGGTGCAAGCTCCGCTGCGGCGCTGTCCATCGTCTGGGCAAATGAGGAAAGAGCCTTCATAAGGTCCTTTTCCGACGCATTAACGGGAGTTCCGATCTTAAGGGCGGATACGTCCCCTCCCTGAGCCGCATACTTAGCAATGATGGATTTGATACGTACGATGGTGTAAAGGATGTAGGGGCCGGTGTTTCCTTCGAAGGAAATGAACCTCTCCATATCGAATACATAATCCTTGACCGCCTGGTTGGACAGATCTCCGTAAAGGAGTGCGGAAAGACCCACGAGGTCTGCGGTCTGCCTGGCCTCCGCATCGTCAATGTCCTTGTTTTCTTTTATCTTGGCATACATCTCATCCTGGATCTCGGTGATGAGACTCTCGAGACGCATAACGCCGCCGTCACGGGTCTTGAAGGGCTTGCCGTCCTTGCCGTTCATGGTACCGAATCCGATGTGTGAAAGGGTTACCTTATCGGATACAAGACCCGCCTTGCGTGCAGCCCTGAATACCTGCTCGAAATAAAGATCCTGACGCTTATCGGTAATGTAGATGATCTGCGCCGGATCGTATTTGGCAACACGCTCCTTGATGGTTGCAAGGTCGGTGGTGTTGTAGAGACTTGCTCCGTCGGACTTAAGGACAATACAGGGAGGAATCTCCTTGGTGTCCGTGTCTTCCTTTACGTCGATGACAAGAGCGCCTTCGCTTTCATATGCGACACCGCTCTCCTTCATCTCCTTTACCATATCGGGGATCAGATACTGTACGGTGCTCTCACCGTTCCAAAGATCGAAATCAACGTGAAGCTTTTCGTAAATGCGCTTCATATCGTTAACGGACACATCGATGATATGATCCCAGAGAGCGCGGTAGCCCCTTACGCCGCTCTGAAGCTTAAGAGTCGCTTCGAGTGCTCTTGCGTTGTAATCGGGATCCTCCTTGCTCTTTGCGGATGCCGTGGGATATATCTCTTCGAGATCCCTTACGGTAAAAGGAGGCTCCTTGGGATATTCTCCTGTATAGGATTCGTCAAAATAGGGAAGGTCCGGCTGTCTTTCCTGAATCTCGACCATGACAAGTCCCATGGGCTTTCCCCAGTCTCCCATGTGGACATCACCGATCACATTGTGACCCATGTATCTGAGAATGCGCTTGATGCTCTCCCCGATTATCGCGGGACGAAGGTGTCCGACATGAAGAGCCTTCGCGACATTGGGTCCGCCGTAGTCAACGACAATGGTATTGGGATCCGGAAGATCGATGCCGTACTTATCATCCTCCGCCATCTTCTTAACATAATCGGATAGGAAGGATGCGCTGATGTTCATGTTGATAAAGCCGGGCATTACCGCTTCCGCGGATTCGAATGCACTGCTGCCTTTAAGGACTTCAACAACCGCATCGGCGATAGCCTTGGGTGCACATTTGAATTCCTTTGCAAGAGCCATTGCACCGTTGCACTGATATTCGCACAGATCGGGACGGTTGGATACGGAAACCTTACCGGCTTCTTTTTTATATCCCGCCTTTTCAAAGGCACTTCCAACTTCTTCACTTAACAGATCAAGAATACTTTTCATCAAAAAACTCCTTATCGGGAATGCGGCCAGACCGTCATTCCGTTATAATCCCTGCGCAACGATTCCGATTATCAGCAAAATGAACATTAACACAAATCTTGCACCGGCTATGACTAATGCGACGATCGTGGTCGGATGGGTCTTCTTTCCCTGCCTTTTGGTATTGCCGAAATCGACGAAAGCCAATATCAGGCCAATGAAAGGAATGATAATACTGAAGACCAGCGCCATTATCGAAAGCGCCATCTCCTGATTGACCATATTCGCGCCGGTTCTCGTTCCCGTTATGGTTCCTACAACAGGCCCGGTGGTTCTGTCGGGAGCACCGGGTTCGGATACTCTTATCGAAAGTCCGTACAGTCCCTTTGCAACATATACCTTGACCGCTTTACCGTCACCGGGGACGCAGATCGAACGGTACTCGGTCATTGATCCGCTGGTAACGACCATCGTATGATACCCGGGAGGGACATCCTTTGCTATAGCCTCTCCGCTTCTTAAGATAAATCCGAGATTGCTCTCGGCAAGCTGTACGGTGATATCATCCGGGGTATTGCTCTCATTGATGACCATGAGATTATAGAAGTCATCCCCGTTACCGTTCTGCGGTATGAATTCTTCGTATCCGCAGTACTCACAGACTCTCTTGTTATCTTTTATCTTTAAAGCACCACCGCAATTCGGACAGTTCATCTTTCGCTTTCCTTTCATAAAACTCAGGTGAAACGTACCAAATATTTATTATACAAAAAATGGACCGTTACCGCAATTTTTAAAACATGGGATGAAACAAGGGACGGCTTACGCTGTTTCAGTGTTTCATTGAAACAGCGTAAGCCGTCCCCCTGTTTTACATATCCATCGGTTTTGAATAAATGCACCCGCAGAAGTTCTGCCTGTAGAGATCGTACTGTTTGGACAATTCTATCGAGCGCAGGTATCCGTTTCTTTTCTTGAAATCGGAAGGAAGGTATCTCATTCCTGTCTCTTCCTCTATCTTAAGCCCGATACGGTTTATCACCTCGCTGTCCTTGAGAGGCGACAAGGTGAGCGTCGTTGCGAAAAAGTCAAACCCTCCCGTCTTAAGTGCGGCTTCCGCCGTCCTTCGCATACGCAGTTCATAGCATTTATGACATCTGGGTCCTCTTTCCGGACATTCCTCCAGCCCCACGGCCATGACGGTAAAGCTTTCGGGATCATAGTCGGCATCAATGATCTTTATCCTGTACTTTCCCTTCTTCTCCGCATTATATGCATCTATAAGCCTGATCTGTTCTTCTTTTCTCTTGAGGTATTCCGCTTCCTCACCGATGTTGGGGTTATAGTAATAAACCGTGACATCGCATCTGTCGCAGAGCCTTTCGATGCACGCGCTCGAACAGGGAGCACAGCATGAGTGCAAAAGGACGGCAACCGGGTGAACGGAGGCACCGTCCATACGTTCACTCAGCATATCTTCCATTAATCTGTCGTAATTTATGTTGTTCATATATGTCAGTGTATCACCTGTCAGGCACAGTGTATATTATCCCTCAGGTTTAACCATAATAATATGGGCCGGTGATCGCAGGATCGCCGGCCCGAAGTTTTGCGTCTTATTTGAAGTACTTAACACCGGATTCGAAGATCTTAAGATCCTGCTCACCGTAGATGTTTATGGCGACTCCGTTTCCGATACGCTCTGAGTGGCACATCTTACCGAGAACTCTTCCATCGGGTGAGGTAATACCCTCTACACATCTGAATGATCCGTTTATATTGTAGTACTCATCCATCGAAGTGTTTCCGTCGGGATCCGAATATACGGTTGCGATCTGTCCGTTCTTAAAGAGATCGTCGAGTACATTTTCGGGAGCTATGAAACGGCCCTCTCCGTGTGATGCGGGGTTCGCATATACATTTCCGAGTCCCGCCTCCTGCAGCCAGGGGCTCTTGTCGGATACAACCTTGATATAAGCCATCTTGGAAATATGTCTGCCGATGGTATTGAAGGTAAGCGTGGGCGACTCAGCGGTCTGTCCGGTGATCTTACCGCTCGGAACAAGTCCGAGCTTGATGATTGCCTGGAATCCGTTACAGATACCGAGGACAAGTCCATCTCTCTTGTCGAGCAACTCTTCGACGGCTTCCTTGATGGATGCGTTTCTGAATGCGGTAGCGAAGAACTTAGCCGAACCGTCGGGCTCATCACCTGCGGAAAATCCGCCGGGGAACATGATCATCTGAGCCTGTGAGATTGCCTTCTTAAACTCGGCAACGGATTCCCTGATATCCTCTGCGGTAAGGTTCCTGAATACGCGTACATCCGCATTCGCGCCCGCTCTTTCGAAAGCCTTGGCGGAATCGTATTCGCAGTTGGTGCCGGGGAATACGGGGATGAATACGGTGGGCTTTGCAACCTTGTTCTTACATACATATACTTCCGAAGCTTTGTACTCAGGGATCTCCACCTTATCCTTATCGTCTGCCGATACGGAGTGGAATACGCTCTCAAGGGTTCCGGTCCATGCTTTCTTTATTTCATCATATGATACCTTAGCTCCGGCATATTCGAATCCGGATGCGATGACTTCACCGACTTCCTCTGTACCTGCCTCTCCGAGTACCTGTGCAAGCTTGCCTGCGGGAACTTCCGCAACGATATTGCCGAGTCCGTTTCCGAATACCTTCTCTGCGGATACGCTGTCATCGATCCTTACTCCGAGTCCGCATCCCATTCCCATCTTAGCCACAGCTGCAGCAAGGCCCTTGGAGTCAAGCGCATATGCACTGACGACAGCCTTGTCACAGATGAGCCTGTAAACGGAATCATAAAGCTTAAGAACCTGATCGTAAACAGGCTTCTTATCCGTATCCTTCTCAATCGAGAAAAGAACAAGCTTATTTCCGGCTGCTTTAAGTTCGGGAGTGATAACGGTCTTAAGGCTTGCGATATCAACCGCAAACGATACGAGCGTAGGAGGAACATCGATGTCACCGAAGGTTCCGGACATGGAATCCTTACCGCCGATCGAAGGAAGTCCGTATCCTATCTGTGCATCGAACGATCCGAGAAGTGCAGCAAAAGGCTGGCTCCAGCGGGTCGGTCTCTCGTCCATGCGTCTGAAATATTCCTGGAAGGTAAGTCTTACCCTGCTGACATCACCGCCGTTTGCAGCGATACGTGCAAGTGACTCGGTGACCGCGTATATGGCACCGTGATAAGGTGACCAGCTTGAAAGATAAGGATCGAAGCCGTAGCTCATCATGGTAACGGTATCTGTCTTTCCCTCGAGAACGGGAAGTTTTGCAATCATAGCCTGCTCTTCCGTGAGCTGGTACTTTCCGCCGTAAGGCATTACAACACTGCCTGCACCGATCGATGAGTCGAACATCTCGACAAGGCCCTTCTGCGAGCACTCGTTAAGATCGGAAAGCGTATCGGTAAGTGCCTTACCGTAATCCTTGTTCTTAACATCCTCAGCCACGGTATCAAGAGCATACCTGTCAAAGTAGGAATCTGCGGAAGGAGATTCAACCTCTACCTGAGTCTCCTGATGGGCTCCGTTGGTATCAAGGAATGCTCTTGAGATATTGACTACATCCTTGCCCCTCCACTGAAGACGGAGTCTGGGCTCTTCCGTAACAACAGCAACCTCGACCGCTTCAAGGTTTTCTTCTCCGGCATACTTAAGAAATTCCTGTACATCCCCCGGCGCAACGACAACCGCCATTCTCTCCTGGGATTCGGAAATTGCAAGTTCCGTTCCGTCAAGTCCCGCATACTTCTTGGGAACCTTGTCCATATTTACGACAAGTCCGTCTGCGAGTTCTCCGATTGCTACGCTGACACCGCCCGCACCGAAGTCGTTACACTTCTTGATGAGTTTTGTTACCTCGGGACGTCTGAAGAGTCTCTGGATCTTTCTCTCTGTGGGAGCATTACCCTTCTGAACCTCGGCACCGCAGGTATCGATAGACTTTACGTTGTGTGCCTTGGATGAACCGGTAGCTCCGCCGATTCCGTCACGTCCGGTTCTTCCTCCGAGAAGGATGATGATATCTCCGGGATCGGAATTTTCCCTGATGACATTCTTTCTGGGAGCGGCACCCATAACGGCACCGATCTCCATACGCTTAGCTACATAGTCGGGATGATATACTTCCTTAACGTAACCGGTTGCAAGACCAATCTGGTTACCGTAGGATGAATATCCGCTTGCTGCAGTTCTTACAAGCTTCTTCTGGGGAAGCTTTCCGGGAAGAGTCTCGGATACGGGCTTAGTGGGATCGGCTGCACCGGTCACACGCATTGCCTGATATACATATCCTCTTCCGGAAAGGGGATCTCTGATAGCTCCGCCGAGACA
>JAFWUY010000065.1 GCA_017524035.1 Lachnospiraceae bacterium
AAACAGAGAATGCGACAGCACACTCGCGCCAATACTTATAGCCATAAGGACTATTACCAGTACGATCCTGACCGCAACGATCACAATGGCGGCAAGCGTCATGGATGACGGTTTCTTACCGGCCTTCTTGCTCTGGGACAGATCGATTATCGCAAAGATCAGTCCCACTAACGGAATAATGATGCTGAAAATAAGCGCCAGCATCGGCATAGCCTGACCGTTCTGAAACATCTGATTTCTCGAGTATATCGAATTACCCGCGCTTCCGGGGCTTCCGGGCTCGACCACTCTTATTGCTATGCCCATGGCACCTCTTGAGACATACACTTTGGTAGCCTTACCGTCTCCGGGAACACAGACCGATCTGTACTCCGTCATACCTGCACAGGTAACGACCAGAGTGTGATATCCGGGCGGAACATCCTTGGCAACAGCCTCACCGCTTCTGATGATGAAGCCGGTCCTGTTTTCCGCAAGGGTGATCGTCACATCACTTCCGGACATGCTCTCGTTGAAAACAACAAGATTAAAGAAGTCATCATTGCCGGATTCGCTCACTCCGGGAAGAAGCTCTTCATATCCGCAGTATTCACATACGGCTTTATTCTCTTTTATCTTTAATCCGGCTCCGCAATTTGGACAATTCATTCTGGATTTCCTTTCTGTTCCGGTTCCGTTTTAAATAACATAAATGCATTATACATAAAACACGGTCCACCCGCAATTATACCGTGAGTATATCGATACGTGGCAGGCTGTTCACGGTTCATGATTCCATTCGTCAGACAATAAAACTGTTTTCGGTTCACGCACCGCCCTCCATCAGACAGAAGGACTTTTCACTGATCCCGTTTACTGTAAATGCATCCACAATAGTTCTGCCTGTAGAGATCATATTCTGCCGATAATTCTATGGACCTCAGATATCCGTTCCTCTTCTTAAAATCTGTCGGAAGATACTTCATACCGGTTTCTTCCTCAAGCCTCAGACCAATCGCATTTATGGCCGCAGAATCCTTGAGTGGCGATAGCGTCAGTGTTGTTGCAAAATAGTCAAATCCTCCGGCATCAAGTGCGGCAAGAGCAGTCCTGCGCAGTCTCAGTTCATAACATTTATGGCATCTTGCTCCTCTTTCGGGGCAATCCTCAAGTCCTTTAGCCATGGAAGTAAAGCTTTCCGGATCGTAGTCAGCATCGAGAATTTTAATCTCATATCTGCCCTTTTTCTCCGCATTGTATCTTCCTATGAGCCTTATCTGCTCTTCCTTTCTCTTCAGATACTCGGCCTCTTCACCAATATTCGGATTGTAGTAATAGACCGTAACATCGCATCTGTCACAGAGTCTTTCGATACACGCACTCGAACACGGAGCACAGCATGAATGAAGAAGGATTTTGAGAGGGGGTACGGTTGCTCCGTTACCCACAGACATATAAACAGAAGATTCGCATCCCCGTTCACCCATTATTTCTTCCATTAAGTTGTCATAATTAATTTTATTCATCTGTCGCCAGGCGGTAAGCAAAAGAAAGCATTACCCCGCTCATAAACAGGGGCCGGTGATCGTTTGACCGCCGGCCCCGCTTAAAATCTTATTTGAAGTATTTAACTCCGGATTCGAAGATCTTAAGATCCTGCTCGCCGTAGATATTGACCGCAACTCCGTTTCCGATACGCTCCGAGTGGCACATCTTACCGAGGACTCTTCCGTCGGGTGAGGTGATACCCTCAATGCATCTGAAGGATCCGTTGATGTTGTAGTACTCATCCATCGAAGTATTGCCATCAGGATCAGCGTAAACCGTTGCAACCTGACCGTTCTTAAACAGGTCATCAAGAACATTATCGGGAGCTATGAAACGTCCCTCACCATGTGATGCAGGGTTTGCATAGACATTACCGAGGCCTGCTTCCTGCAGCCAGGGGCTCTTGTCGGATACAACCTTGATGTATGCCATCTTGGAAATATGTCTGCCGATGGTATTGAATGTCAGGGTAGGTGAATCAGCGGTCTGTCCGGTTATCCTGCCATTGGGAACAAGTCCGAGCTTGATGATAGCCTGGAATCCGTTACAGATACCGAGTACCAGTCCGTCGCGCTTATCGAGCATCTCCTCAACTGCTTCCTTGATTGCTGCATTTCTGAATGCGGTTGCGAAGAATTTTGCGGAACCGTCGGGCTCATCACCTGCGGAGAATCCACCGGGGAACATGATCATCTGTGCCTGTGAGATAGCCTTTCTGAACTCCTCAACAGATTCCCTTATATCCTCAGCGGTAAGGTTTCTGAATATCCTGATATCGGCATTTGCGCCTGCTCTTTCAAATGCTTTAGCCGAATCATACTCACAGTTGGTTCCGGGGAATACCGGGATGAATACTGTGGGCTTTGCAACTTTATTCTTACATACGTATACTTCGGAAGCTTTATACTCAGGAATCTCAACCTTGTCCTTATCATCGGTGGATACTGAGTGGAACACGCCCTCAAGAGTACCGGTCCATGCTTTCTTAATATCCTCATAGGATACCTTACATCCGGCATATTCGAATCCCGAGGGGATAACTTCACCGACAACGCTCACACCCTGAACGCCGTCAAGTGCGGAGATCCTGTCAGCGGGAACCTCGGCAACGATATTACCGAGACCGTTTCCGAATACTGTTTCTGCAGTAACGTCATCTGCAATCTTTACACCGAGTCCGCATCCCATGCCCATCGTTGCGACAGCCGCAGCAAGGCCCTTGGAATCAAGAGCGTAAGCGCTGACTACAGCCTTGTCCTTTATAAGGTTATAAACTGCATCATAGAGCTTAAGCACCTGTGCATAAACAGGCTTCTTATCGGCATCCTTCTCAATCGAGAACAGAACAAGCTTGTTGCCTGCCGCCTTCAGTTCGGGAGTGATGACTGTATTAAGGCTTGAGATATCAACAGCAAATGACACGAGTGTCGGAGGAACATCGATATCACCGAATGTTCCGGACATTGAGTCCTTACCTCCGATGGAAGGAAGTCCGTATCCGATCTGTGCATCGAATGAACCAAGGAGTGCTGCAAAAGGCTGGCTCCATCTGGTCGGTCTCTCATCCATTCTTCTGAAATATTCCTGGAAAGTAAGTCTTACCTTGCTGACATCACCGCCGTTTGCTGCGATACGCGCAAGGGACTCTGTTACGGCATATATAGCACCGTGATAAGGTGACCAGCTCGAAAGATAAGGATCGAAGCCGTAACTCATCATGGTAACTGTGTCAGTTTTTCCGTCAAGAACCGGAAGCTTGGCGATCATTGCCTGCTCTTCTGTGAGCTGATATTTTCCGCCATAAGGCATTACAACAGAACCTGCTCCGATCGAAGAGTCGAACATCTCGACAAGACCCTTCTGAGAGCATTCGTTGAGATCCGAAAGGGTATCAGTAAGGGCCTTCGCGTAATCTCCGTTCTTAACATCTTCTGCAACATTATCAAGAGCATACTTGTCAAAATAGGAATCAGCGGAGGGTGACTCGACCTCAACCTGAGTCTCCTGATGAGCGCCGTTGGTATCAAGGAATGCCCTGGCAATATTAACTACGTCTACGCCTCTCCACTGAAGACGGAGTCTGGGCTCTTCGGTAACAACAGCAACCTCAACTGCCTCAAGGTTCTCCTCTGCAGCATACTTAAGGAATTCCTGTACATCCTTAGGAGCTACGACAACTGCCATTCTCTCCTGTGATTCGGAGATGGCAAGTTCTGTTCCGTCGAGTCCCGCATACTTCTTGGGAACCTTGTCCATATTTACAACAAGGCCGTCTGCAAGCTCACCGATTGCAACACTGACACCACCGGCACCGAAGTCGTTACACTTCTTGATAAGCTTTGTAACCTCGGGGCGTCTGAAGAGTCTCTGTATCTTTCTTTCCGTAGGAGCATTACCCTTCTGGACCTCTGCTCCGCAGGTATCGATGGACTTTACGTTATGAGCCTTGGATGAACCGGTAGCTCCGCCTATTCCGTCACGTCCGGTCCTTCCGCCGAGAAGGATGATGATATCTCCGGGGTCGGAATTTTCCCTGATAACGTTCTTCCTGGGAGCGGCACCCATGACGGCACCGATCTCCATACGCTTTGCAACGTAATCGGGATGGTATATTTCCTTGACATATCCGGTGGCGAGACCTATCTGGTTACCGTAGGATGAATATCCGCTTGCTGCGGTTCTTACCAGCTTCTTCTGAGGAAGCTTGCCGGGAAGAGTCTCTGATACAGGCTTCGTGGGATCGGCAGCACCGGTCACACGCATTGCCTGATATACATATCCTCTTCCCGAAAGGGGATCTCTGATAGCTCCGCCGAGACATGTTGCGGCGCCTCCGAAAGGCTCGATCTCGGTGGGGTGATTATGTGTCTCGTTCTTGAAGAATACGAGCCACTCTTCCGTTTCGGTTTTTCCGTCCTTTTCGATCTCGACGGGAACAACGATGGAGCATGCATTGATCTCATCGGACTTCTCTTCGTCGTCAAGCTTGCCTTCTTTTCTGAGGCGCTTTGCGGCGATGGTTCCGAGATCCATAAGGCAGGAGAACTTGTCGGGACGGTCTGCGAAGAGATCCTTTCTGGTATTCATATACTCTTCGAAGGACTTCTCGAAAGCCGCCTTGTATGCGCCCTCATCAAACTTAACTCCGGTAAGCTCGGTGGAGAAGGTGGTGTGGCGGCAGTGATCGGACCAGTATGTATCGAGAACCCTGATCTCCGTAACGGTGGGATCGCGGTGTTCTTCATTCTTAAAGTAATTCTGGATGTGAAGGAAATCCTTGAAGGTCATGGCAAGTCCGAGTGAATCATAGAGCTTCTTAAGCTCCGGCTCGGGACTGTCGGCAAAGCCGTCAAAGGTCTTGACATCTTCGGGTTCGGGATAATTAACGACAAGAGTGTCGGGTTTGTCCATTCCCGCTTCCCTGGAATCGACGGGGTTGATGAGATATCCCTTGATACGGTTGAACTCATCGTCGGTGATATCACCGATGACGGCATATACAACCGCGGTCCGGATGATGGGATCTTCATTCTCATTAAGGAACTTTATACACTGAACCGCAGAGTCGGCTCTCTGGTCAAACTGTCCGGGAAGGAATTCTACAGAAAACACTTTTGTTCCTTCGGGAAGAGGAAGAGACTCCTGATAGATATCATCAACGGGAGGCTCCGAAAAAACTGTCTTGCATGCGGTTTCGAATGTGTCATCGGAGATGTTCTCGGAATCGTATCTGATGAACACTCTCATATCATCGATCTTGATGCCGAGGAAGTTCCTGACATCGTGTCTTAAGTGCTTTGCCTGCACCGCATAAGGTTTTTTCTTTTCTACATAGACTCTTCTGACGCTCATTTATCTGCCCTTCTTTCTTAAAAAAGGCCTCAGAAAAAGTGATCACCCCTTCTGAAGCCCCTTTACT
>JAFWUY010000066.1 GCA_017524035.1 Lachnospiraceae bacterium
CGCAGTCCTGGCCGGTGATGATGGGCCAAGCGCCGGTGTAGTTGTTCTCAAGAGAGGTGGTTACACCCTGTGCGGTAGAGTCATTGGAAGCCATAACAGCGTCAAGCTGGGTTCCGTCTGAGTAGTAAGCAGAAATGATTGCATCAAATCTGTTCTGTGCATTCTCGGTTGACCAGTTAGCGGTAGCAACTTCGTCGAAAGAGGTCTGGCCTGATCTTACAACGAGCTGGCCGTTGTCGATGTAGGGCTGAAGAACTTCCATAGCGCCGCCGAAGAAGAATCTTGCGTTGTTGTCTCCGGGGTCACCGGTGATGAGCTCGATGTTGAAGGGGCCTGCGCCGCTTGCAAGGTTGAGCTGCTGCTCGATGTACTGTCCCTGCTTGATTCCTACGAGCTTGTTGTCGAAGGTTGCATAGTAGGTAACTGCATCGGAGTTCATGATGAGACGGTCATAAGCGATAACGGGAATGTTATTCTCTTTAGCCTGCTCAAGAACGGTTCCGAGTGAATCGCCTTCGATGGAAGCGATAACGAGTACCTTACATCCTGAGTTGATCATGTTCTCGATCTGAGAAACCTGAGTGGGAACGTCGTTTGATGCATACTGAAGATCTACTTCGTATCCAGCTGCCTCAAGCTGCTCCTTCATGTTAGCGCCGTCCTGGTTCCATCTCTGGAGATCCTTGGTAGGCATTGCAACGCCGACTTTGATCGCGCCGTCAGTTGTGGGTGCGGGAGTTGTAACATCGTCTCCGCCGTCATCTACTACCTGCTGATCATTGCTGCCGGTCTGGCTGCCTGTAGTATCGCCGCTGTTCTGTCCGCATCCTGCAAGAACTGCGGTAAGCATTGATGCTGCAAGCAACAAACTTAAAAGTTTCCTTTTCATAATTTTTGTTCTCCCTTTCTTTTAGGAAAAATTTTTGTTGCACGTATAAAGTAACACGGGCCAAGTGGAATTAATTTTTATCAGTCTTGAAATTTTTTTGATGATTTTGGCATCAAAAAAGCCGTACCGGATAATTTTTGTCATCCGGCACGGCTGTAAGCAATAATTTACCCTTCATCTGGCATACAGATATACGTCCTCTTTGAGGTGAAATCCGCTGTTTATAATGACTTCATCCATGTTTTCGGCGGTTACGGCTATGGGGTCGAGTCCTATATACGGAATGTCAAAGCTTCCGTCATTTATTGTGGTTATATCGTCTCCGGTAAGCTCTTCGCCTCTTGCAAGGGCGATCGCACATTCCGCTGCACGCTTTGCAAGCCTTTCGAACGGCTTATATACCGTCATCGTCTGCGTGCCCTCCACTATTCTCTGACACGCCTCAAGATCAGCATCCTGACCGACCACGGGAATCTCTCCCGCAAGTCTCTGGACCGAAAGAGCCTGGATCACCTGACCCGCAAGGTTATCGTTTCCGCACATTATCGCATCGACGTCGGCAACGGTCTCGGGATGGCTGTAGATGTAATCTCCCGCTATCTCCGCTCTCCAGCCGTCGCAGTGGATGGAATCGACTATCTCCATCCTGTATTTCGCACACACATCCCTGAATCCGGCTTCGACCAGAGGTACATTATTGTCGGTGGGCGAACCTCCGAGCATGAGAACCTTTCCGCCCTGAAGACCGTTCCGTAAGAATGCTTCCGCCATGAGCTGGCCTACCATATAGTTGTCGAAGGTTATATACAGATCGACATTCGAATCCGTTATAAGTCTGTCGTAGGCGATTATCTTGATGCCTGCATTCCTTGCTTTTTCAACCTGCTCCCTCAGGGATTCGGAATCAATGCAGACGATGACTATGACATCGACACCCTTATTAATGAAATACTCTATCTGTTCCTTCTGCTTTTCGATATCGCCGTTTGCGTTCTGCACATTGACGGTAGCACCGAGTTCCTTTGCCGTGGATACGAATACATCCCTGTCTCTCTGCCATCTTTCGATGACGAAAGAGTCAAAGCTCATTCCGATCTCGATCTGCTCCTCACCCTGCGACGAATCGGATGCCGTCTCGCCGGATGCTCCCGAACATGAAGCCAAAAGCAGAAGCGCAGATAAAATAAACGCCGTGATACTTCTCTTCAATTATTTACCCTCTCTGTATTCCGTAGGTGTCACACCCACATTCTTCTTAAATGTCTTACTGAAATAATTGGGATCCGAATATCCGGATTTTGCGCAGATCTCCTTCATGGAATACTGCGTGGTGCTGAGAAGCTCCTTGGCCTTTTCTATCCTCAGCTTGGTAAGGTAATCGATGAAATTCTCGCCTGTTCCTTCCTTGAATATCCTGCTCAGATAATAAGAGCTGATATTAACTTCGCGAGATACATCCTCCAGAGTGATATTGAGGGTGTAATTCTTCTCGATATACTTCTTGGAAGCTTCTATGGCATCGTTGGAGCTTTCTTCCCTCTTGGTAGATATGTTCCTGCATGAGAAGATCAGCCTGTCCGAGAACCAGTTCCACAGGCTGTCAGTATCATCTATGGCCATAAGTGTGGGAAGATAATCCCTGCGGTTCGAGATGCTGTATACCATACCGCCGCTCCTGTATGATATATGCTCGGCGCGGAGTGCGAACTCAAGTATCTTGAGCCTGATGTCCATGATGTCTCCGCCCTTTATGTATTCGAAGTATTCCTTTGCGGCACTTATCGCGGCATCGGTTCTTCCTTTTTCGACCTCCTCGAAGATCTTCTTCTCAATATCGACAGGATAGTTTTCCGAATACTCACAGCCGATGGGAAGGTCGTCCGCATGTGCGACCGTATTGGTGGTAAGAAGAAGGGCGTTGATCGCATCGCGGTATGAGCTCTCCATATCCTTTATCTTCTCAACCCTTCCCACACCGATCCTGAAAGCTATGTCGGTTTTTTCCCTGAGCTTATGTGCAAGATCCCTGGCCTTGGAGATAACATTTACTCTGTCGTTATAATCCATGGAAGGATCGGTAAAAGGAATGAGCACGGCGATCTTGTTGCTCATTACCGAGCCTACTATTCCTCCGAAATAATCCTTAATGTAATTTCTTATGTCGTGATAATGCTGCTGAAGCTTTACCCCGCTTCCCACGGCATTGGTCATGTGGTTTCCTTCCGCGGCATCACCGGAAACGATGACCATCATATATCCGAAGTCTTCGTTTATCTCCAGCATCGTCTTGTAATTGTCGATATCCTCATCGAAATACTCATGGAAGAGGATGTTGTAGATAAGACCGTTCTCAAGTATGGGGATGACGGTCTCGAGTTTTTCTTTTACAACAAGATCGTTGGTTCGCCTGTTCTTCTCTTCATCGACCATTGACATGGCCTTTTTGATCGCGGAGATCATGCGGTTTTTGTCCATGGGCTTGGTTATGTATTCGATGGCACCGAGCTTGATCGCTTCCTGTGCGTAATCGAACTTATCATATGCGCTCATGATGATAAAAATGATATTGTCGTTGCCGGAACGGATCTCCTTCATCGCATCGAGCCCGTTTATGCCCGGCATCTGGATATCCATTATCGCAATATCGGGATGGTAGGTTTCCGCAAGCTCGATCACGGAGCGTCCCGTCTTTGCGGACTTGGTCTCACAGTCGCTTCCGAATTCTTTTTCAATTATGAACTTAAGCGAATCGATGACTATTCCTTCATCATCCGCAAGCAGGATCTTGTACATGATTAATTGTCTCCGCCTTTTTTGAGATAGATCGTAAATCTGGTTCCCTTGCCCTCACCATCACTCGAGATATCGAACACATCGTCGTTTTCGGAAAAGAGCTTGAGCCTTGCTATAACATTATCCATACCGATGCCGTTGGATTCTTTCTTATCGGGATCGGGCTGCTGACCGTTCAAAAGCTTTTCAATGGTATCCTCACTCATTCCGATGCCGTTATCCTCGATCCTTATGCAGGCATAATCATCCATCGGGTAAACGCTGAGCCTGATCCTGCCCTCACCGAGCATATCCCTTATACCGTGGTTGACACAGTTTTCGACAAGGGGCTGAAGGATCATACTCGGCATCTTTACATTAAGAAGAGAACTGTCGACTTCTTTTTCAAAGATTATATCGCCGGAAAAACGCACATTCAGAATGTAGATATAATTGTCGACCAGCTCCAGTTCCTCACCGACGGTGACAGTCTGGAAGCCTTTTTTAACATTGTACCTGAAAAACTCTGCCATGACGCGCACATATTCGCTTGTCCTGTCCGCGCCCTCAAGCATTGCAAGCTGCGCGCCGGCATTGAGCGTGTTGAAGAGGAAGTGCGGATTTATCTGTGACTGGAGATACTTAAGCTGTGCATCCTTGAGGTGAGCCTCCATCAGAAGCTCCTTTTCCTTCAGCTGCCTCTCGGTCTCCGCATTTTCCCTGACCTGTCTGATATAGTTCTGTATACTGACAACCATCTGGTTGAAGGCACGCGTAACGACACCGACCTCATCTTCGGATTCAACCGTCAGGGGTGTGACGTCAAAATTACCTTTACCGACTTCGTCCGCCCTTCCGGCAAGAAGCTTCAGGGGCCTGATCAGATTCGCGGTAAGCCTGATGATGAGAAGCGCATTGACGATAATGACGGCAATAAGGATCATGTTTCCGCTCATCTCGAATGTCTTGAACGCCGATATCATTTCCCTGTAGTTCTCGGAATTTTCCTTGAACTGCTCATTATTCAGACTGTAGATGTATGTATTGATGTAGCCGTACAGCTTGGTAGCTTCATCATAATGGCTTCTGTATTTCTCGACATTTCTTCCGCGCTTTGCCTCAATGGTCTCACTGACCTCGGAAAGATATTCCGCACTCATGTTGCGGATGGCATACTCCATTCTGTCCGGAAGGCTTCCGGTAACATCCGAGGACAGGGCTTCCGCCTGTTCGGAATAAACCTGTGCCGAACGGTAATACTCTTCGAGTGAATCGCTCGTCTTGGCATTGAGATATTCCGTCATCGCTTCCTGAACATTTAAGAGCGAAACGGAAAGCTCATTCAGTCTCATGTTCTCCTGATAGACATTGTCTATACGTCCGCTCATTATGTTGATGCCGGCAAGGAGAACGATATTGATGACAAACACAAAGAGGTTGGCAATAAGTGATATGGCTGTCATTTTTATCTGCAGCGAGAGGTTTCTGAACCGTGCTATCACGGAGCACCTCCTTCCTGCAGATCTTCCCTGTCTTTGGTTATGATGGATATTCCCGCAGTCGAATACTGGTTGGTATATCCGTAATCAAAATACTCCGTGAGAGCATCAATGCTTGAAACTCCCATCTGTGAAGTGTCCGCGGATATAGTAGCGTAGATAACCCCTCTGTCGATGCCGTTGAGAATTACTTCCGAATCGTAGTATCCGAGGATATCCACAAGGCCTACTTCGTTGTAATCGACGACCATCTGGTAAACAGCAACCGTATCAAGTTCCCCGAGACATACCACTATCTCGGGAAGAGTGCTTCTTTCCCTCAAAAGAAGACCCTTGATTGATTCCTCTGCGGAATATTCGTTTGTTGAGTCTACGGTATATGTGGAGATCTCAATCTGAGGGTGCAGCGCCCTCGCTTCCTCATCTTCCCCGTCAATGGCTTCCTGTACGGCGCTCAGAATGACATTCTGCCCGGCATTTACGGACCCCGCATCGACAAGTATCACGGCTTCTATCTTATCTGTCGTATATGTTCTCTCGGATGCAAGACGAAGGATAAGTTCGCCGTAAAGTTTTCCGAGATCGTTGTTACTTATACCGACAAAGCTGAGTCTGTCGGAGGATGTGTTGTCCGAGTAAAGGGTTACGACTCCTATACCCCGGGATGCCGCCGTATTGATAAGCTCCGTCATACGATCGCTTTCATCGGCGGAAACGATTATTCCGTCCACTCCGGATGCGATGGCTATCTCCATCAGTTCATATATGGAATAATCCCTCGACAGATTCTCGGAGATCATCTCAACATAATCACCATGCTCTTCGGCGGATATCCGTGCCGCGGAATATACCGACTGCCAGAAGGAGGAATCGGAATTTTCGGTTATCATCGCATAATAGTGTCCGTAGGGCACCTTTTCCTCGGCAGAACCGAACCTGCGGCTGTACGCGATAAAATTAAAGACCAGCGCGCCGGTGAGCGCTATTATTACCGCCGTGGTGATCATGATCACTATAGAATTTAAGGCCTTGCCCTTTCTTTTCAAGCCGGTCCTCCAAAAAAAGATTCTCAAATAAAATAACACATTTCCGGTCATAAAAACAATGTGCGGCACCGCTGTGCCGCACATCCGTATCTCGGTTGATTATTCAGGGTTAAACTATGGTTACTGCTTTGCTGTCCGCCTGACAAGATCGGCTTCTATGCCCGCACCTTTGAGAACGGGGCTGATCTTCTTGTAAACAAGAAGGGTAAGGAGCGAATTGAGGCTTCCTTTTATAAGGTTCAGCGGAGCAACGCAGGCAAATACGAAGCTGTATATATTGTCACCTGCGAACGGATTTACATCGCTTCCCATGGTAAAAATGACTTCAAGGGGTATTCCGTAAAGCTTTGCAAAGGCAGGGAGCAGATATACCGCATTGAACACGGTTCCGAATATCGTGATGCAGACAGTTCCCACAAGACAGGAAACAGCGGCGGTCTTCCTGGTCTTACGTGCATAATAGATGATCGATGCGGGAAGGATGAACGATGCACCCACGCTGAAGTTGGCAAGTTCACCGACAAATGCGGTGGAGGTTCCCTTTATGAAAAGCTTGAGAACGATCTTGAGGAACTCAATAAGGATTCCCGCTGCGGGGCCGAAAGCATAAGCTCCGATCAGAATGGGAAGCTCACTCATGTCCAGCTTGTAGAATGTCGGTGCGAACGGCATAGGGATCTCGAAGAGCATAAGGATCGCCGATAAAGCTGACAAAAGTCCGACGGATGCCGCTTTTCTTGCCGCAGAGGTCCTGTCGGTTATACCATGCTTTTTCTGAATCACTTTCTCGGCAACTACCGCAAAAACAAACAGCCCTGCAATGATAAGGATAAAACTTACCACATACAGAGCATTCGACGCTACCTGGTTAAACAGGTCTTTCATATTCTTTTCCTCCTTCTTTCATCCGGACTTGAGACCTTATCCGAGGTCATTCACCGTTGGTACCGGAGTCTCACCGGTTCAGCCCGTATTAACGGGGTCGCGGACTGTGGGAGCTGCACGCAAAATCTGTAATGTGCTTCTCCGTAACCGCCAGTAGGGAGTTTCACCCTGCCCTGAAGTCAACGAATGGATTATAGTACAAGTCCCGCGATATTGCAATAGTGCGCAAATAATGATAAATTCAAAGTAAATACAGACTATGCGGTGAGGAATAATGACCGGAGATTCGCCCTACAATAATTACAATCCCGACAAGGGACGCCACGCATTCGAAACTGCAGCCCTTGTTATGAGCATCATATCAATGGTCATGCTCTGCACGGGAATTCTGGCGATACCCTTCGGAGCTCTCGGGCTCTTATTTGCAATACTCAGCCGCAAGGGAAAAGATGCTCTCGGAAGAATGGCTCTCACAGGGGCGATAATATCCGTTGTATCAATGATCACCGGGGCATTCATCACCGTTTATTCGATCTATACGGTGATGACGGATCCTTCGGTGCTTGAAGAAGTAAGTCGCATGTATGCCCGTTATGGGATTGAAATGCCGACAATTCCCACATTCTATTCGGAAGGAGGCTCATTATGGATCTATCGATAAGCTCGGTTGCCCAGCAGATTCCCGGATACAGTGAGTCTCAGGTGAGAAGGATTGCCGGTCCCACTGTTACTCCCGTGGAAGAATCCGCCCTTAAAAGCGGAAAGCCGGGCAGGGTCAACAAGGCAGAGTGCCAGACATGCAAATCAAGAAAATACCAGGACGGCTCGAATGAGAACGTTTCATTCAAGTCGGCTCAGCATATGTCCCCCACCCAGGCGGGATCGAGAGTCCGTGCGCATGAGCAGGAGCATGTATCCAACGCATTCTCCAAGGCTTCCGAAAAGGGAGGAAAGGTTCTCCAGGCATCCGTTGCGATTCACACCTCGATCTGTCCCGAGTGCGGACGCACTTACATTTCCGGAGGAACCACCACGACCAAGATCAAGTATCCTTCGGAAAATAATCCTTATCAGAAGAATATGAAGAGCCTGCACAAACAGGCTACAGAGGGAATGAACTTTGACGCAGCAGTATAAGTACCGGTCACCTCAGGAACTTAAGACACGGGCACTTTCAATGATGGCAGGCAGATACGGGAGAGCCGGGGTTATGACTCTCTCGTATTTTATTTGGATGTATCTGATCTCCTATGCGGGGAGCATTCTTTCGACGGTCCTTCTCGGTCTCCCGTATTTTTCATCGATCACTTCAAACCTGACCGCGGATATGGTCTTCACCATTCTTTCCGCACTTATAGCCATGTTTCTCGGAGTGATTGCAGAGATGTTCACCTGCGGAATATGTCTATTCTACCTGAATATCTCAACGGGCCGCGATGCGATGACTGCCGATATCTTCAGGGGATTTCGTGAGAATCCTTCCGAGGTGTTCAAGATAGCGGCATTCCTGTTAAGCCCATCGCTGTTACTTTCAATCCCGGTAAATATAGTATCCGAACTTTATCTGAAAACCTCGGATGTCAAATGGCTGTGTATTTCGGTGATATTGTTGGCTCTTTCCGCAGCCGGGTCACTGTACATTCATCTCACATACGGAACGGCATTTTTCCTGATGCTGGACTTCCCTTCATATTCTGCGGGGCGTGTGCTTAAGATCACAAGACAGAAAATGACGGGAAACAGATGCAGATTCTTCGTGCTCGATCTTCTTTTCATCCCGATGTTCCTGCTCGGCATTCTCTCTTTCGGTGTGGGTCTCATATGGATCTATCCCCTCATCAACGAAAGCAGAACGCTTTTCTTCCTTAACCTGATGAATCCCGAGGACCGGTAGACGTACCGGACAGTATATATGTAAAAAGAAACCCGGCCGTACGGCCGGGTTTGATTTTGTCACGTTAATTCCACAATTTTCAGTTCCCTGCGTTTATTCAGGTCGATAAATTCGTTTCCGCATTTTACTACGGGTCTTGAGTACTGTCCCGGATTCTGCATTATTATCGTTCCGCTTCGTCCGTCGGAAAGCCTGCAGGTATTCTGGATGTAAGTATATGTGACATTCTTGAGGAAGGTCATTATAATATCGGGATCGTACTTTTCAAGTCCCTCATCCTCGAATATCTCAACAACCCTGAAAGGACAGATGGGATCTCTGTAAACCCTCGCACTCGTCATCGCATCATATACATCGGTGACAGCCGTCAGTCTTGCAAACCTGTCTGCCTTTTCACCCCTGATCTTCAGAGGATATCCGCTTCCGTCGAATCTTTCGTGATGCATTATCGCGGTAGTCTTGATATGCTCGGGAAGATTCTTATCCTTGAGCATTCTGTATCCGTGCTCGGCATGATGCTTTACTTCGATGAGTTCACTCTCGGTAAGGGGCTCCACCTTGTTGAGCACTTCCCTGGGAACCCTCATTTTGCCGATATCGAAAAGAATTCCGCACATCATTGCCATTTCCTGATCCTGCTTGTTCCATCTGAGCCAGCCGGCAACGACGAAATTGAGAAGCGAAACGTTCATGCAGTGAGCGAAGGTGGAATCATCAAAGCCTCTCATGGCATGGAGCATATCGATGACGGATACTCTAGATCCGGCCTTGGAGATCATCTCAAGGGGTTTTTCAAGAAGAAGTACGGGATCGACTTCGACATTCTTGTCTACCATCTCGCTGACATGGAATTCAAGTGACTTCTTTCCCTCCTCATAGTCAGCCTTGAACTCTTTGAAGAGCTGTGTATCCCTGATCTTCTCGTAATTGGTCTGTTCATCCTCGGCTTCTGCGGATACTGCGGCTGCGGGTGCAGTATCTTCAGCCTCGGGAACGGGTGCCTCGGGAATCTCATCTTCAACATAAATGCTGAGGATTCCGTAAAGCTCCAGTCTCGTTATCAGAGTCTGGGAAAGCTTGGTTCCCTTGGCAATGACAGTCTTATTATCGTAATTAAGAACATCACTTCCGACAACCATTCCGGGTCTTAACTTGGAAGTTGCGATCTTATTCATATGCTTACCCCCTGAACAGAAACAGGTCAAAAAACGAATGCTTAAATGTCTTCGTCGTCTCCGCCGACTTCCGCGCCGCCGGTACTCTTCCACTTGAGATAGCTTACGATGAACTGGTCGAGCTTTCCGTCAAGCACTCCGAGCGCGTCGGCAGTCTTGAATCCGGTACGCTTGTCCGTGACCATGGTATAGGGCTGAAGGAAATAGCTTCTTATCTGGTTTCCCCATGCTATATCCTTGATCTCACCCGCGATGCCCTTGCTCTTTGCTTCTTCCTCTTCCATCTTCAGTTCAAAGAGTTTCGCACGGAGCATTTCCATAGCCTTATCCTTGTTCTGGAACTGGCTTCTTTCGTTCTGACAGGTAACCACGATACCCGTGGGATTATGTGTGATACGGATGGCGGACGATGTCTTGTTGATGTGCTGACCGCCGGCACCGCTGCTTCGGTATGTATCGATACGCAGATCCTTTTCCTCGATGACAATATCGTTGTTCTGGGGAAGGACCGGCATTACCATGCAGCTTACAAATGAGGTCTGGCGCTTTGCCTGTGCATTGAAGGGCGAGATCCTTACAAGTCTGTGAACGCCCTTTTCACTCTTAAGATATCCGTACGCATTGTCCCCGCTCACCTGGAACGATACGGATTTGATTCCCGCTTCGTCACCGTCAAGCTGATCGAGCACCTCTATCTTGAGGCCCTTTTTATCGGCCCACTTGGAATACATTCTGAAAAGCATTCCGCACCAGTCACAGCTCTCGGTACCGCCGGCACCGGCATTGAGCTCGACTATCGCATCGGAGTCATCGTACTCACCGGAAAGAAGTGTCGAAAGGCGGAGCTGTTCGAATCTGCTCACAAAGCTGTCGAGCTCTTCCCTTGCTTCGGGAATAAGGGATTCGTCCTCCTCTTCGTTACCCATTTCAACAAGAGTGAGTACATCATCGATACCTGTTTCGAGACTCTTAACGAGATCCCTGGTATCCTTCATATTCTTGAGCTCTTTCATCTTGGCATTTGCCTTGTCGGGATCGTCCCAGAATCCGGGAGCTTCCATTTCCCTTTCGAGCTCTTCTATTTTCTTGGATTTGCTCTCGAGATCGAGAGACTCTTTTACTTCTGCAAGAGGTGCCCTGTATGCCAGGATATCCTGCTTTATCTGATCAAGTTCTACCATAGTCCGGTTCCGGTGAACGCGGGGACGGTTCCTCTGTTCACTGTCTTATAAATTATTATCGATCATATACCTGTGAACGCAGGAACCGTCCCCGTGTTCACTCCGGCATTGTCAGGCCTTCATTCCGGGTCTTCCGTGGCAGGCCTTGAACTTCTTGCCGCTTCCGCAGGGGCAGGGATCGTTGGGATATACCTTCTGGGCCGCTCTTGTCTTGGGTGCTCTGGGGCCGGAATCGTCCTTGTTGGTTCCGGTTACCTGGGCAACCTGTTCACGCTCAACCTTCTGTTCAACCTTGATATGCATGAGAACCTTGACGGTATCTTCCTGGATGTTCTGGATGAGCTCGTCAAACATTGCATAGCCCTGGTTCCTGTATTCGATAAGAGGATCCTTCTGACCGTAGGATGCAAGTCCGGCACCCTGTTCCATAATGGCCATATCATCGATATGTCCCATCCACTTGCGGTCGATGGTACGAAGGAGAATGACTCTCTCCACTTCACGGATTGCTTCGGGCTCGGGGAACTCGGCTTCCTTGGTCTCATAGAATTTGACAGCCTCTTCCTTGAGCGCCTGCTTGATGCTGTTCTTCTTGAGCTTGCTCATTCTCTCCTTGGTTATGGGCTCAAGGGGAATGATGGGAAGAAGGAGCTCATTGAGCTCGGTAAAGTCCCAATTGTCCGAAGACACATCATCGTTGATGCAGATATCAACGCTTCTTTCGACGATGTCGGTGATCATCTTGTAGATGTAATCCCTCATGCTCTCGCCGTCGAGAACCTTGCGTCTCTCTTCATATATGATCTGTCTCTGCTCACTCATGACCTTGTCATATTCGAGCAGATTCTTACGGATTCCGAAGTTGTTGGACTCTATTCTCTTCTGAGCGGATTCGATGGCACCTGTAAGTGCCTTGTGCTCGATCTCCTGTCCCTCGGGAATTCCGAGTGCGTTGAACATGGAGATGAGTCTCTCGGAACCGAACAGTCTCATCAGATCGTCTTCAAGTGAGATATAGAATCTGGATTCACCGGGATCGCCCTGACGTCCGGAACGTCCGCGGAGCTGGTTATCTATACGTCTTGATTCGTGACGCTCTGTTCCTATTGTCTTAAGTCCGCCTGCGGCAAGGGCTTCTTCATCAAGCTTGATATCGGTACCACGGCCTGCCATATTGGTGGCGATGGTGACATTTCCGTGTACACCGGCCTGAGCTACAATCTCTGCTTCTCTTTCATGGAACTTCGCATTCAGCACTTCATGCTTAATGCCTGCTTTTGAAAACA
>JAFWUY010000067.1 GCA_017524035.1 Lachnospiraceae bacterium
AGATTATGCATTAATTAAGAAAAGGTTCGAAATGGCAGAGCAGGAAAAGAAAAATTACACAGTACGTCCGATGGAGGAAAGCGACTATCCCGGCCTCAAGGCATTATGGATGACCATCCACGGATTCGGAATAAGAAGCATCGATGATTCGGAAGAGGGAGTTGTCAGATTCCTCAGAAGAAATCCCGGTCAGTCGGTTGTCGCGGTAAATGACGAAGGTGAGATCGTCGGCGGAATCCTTTGCGGAAACGACGGAAGAAGAGGAACCCTCTATCACGTATGCGTAAGGGAAGACTACAGACGAAGAGGCATCGGAAAGAGCATGGTCGTGCACTGCATGAATGCCCTTAAGGAAGAGAAGATCAACAAGGTCAGCCTCATAGCCTTTTCCGTAAATGATATAGGAAACGCATTCTGGAGACAGATCGGCTGGACCAGAAGAGAAGACTTAAACTATTACGATTTTGTTCTCAATGATGAGAACATCACCACATTCAACAAGTAAGCCGTAAGCCTTCCGGGACATCGCTCCCGGGAAGATGCGGCCTCACAATACGGAAGCTGCGCTTGCGGCAGCGAAGGAGAAGAAAATGGAAGTTTTATCACAGGGCGGCGTCACGGCTGCCAAGGGTTTCAAAGCGGCATCAACAGCAGCCGGCATCAAGTATCAGGGAAGGAACGATATGGCAATGGTATGGTCGGATGAGCCCTGTACCTGTGCCGGAACATATACAAGCAATGTGGTAAAGGCGGCATGCGTTCTCTGGGATAAGGAGATCACCGAGTCCGGAAATCCCATGCAGGCCGTTGTCGTTAATTCAGGAATCGCAAATGCGTGTACGGGTGAGGAAGGCTTCAATGCCTGCCGCAAGACTGCGGAGGCTGTCAATGCGGCACTCGGCGTGCCTGTGAACAGCGTAGCGGTCGCATCCACCGGTGTCATCGGAATGCAGCTTCCCGTTGAAAAGCTGGAAAGCGGCGTAAAGGCAATGGCACCCATCCTTTCCGATTCGATCGAAGCCGGAACCGCAGCATCGAAGGCCATCATGACCACAGATACGATAAATAAAGAGATCGCCGTAACCTTCGAAGCCGGCGGAAAGAAGGTAACCCTCGGCGGAATGAGCAAGGGATCCGGAATGATCCACCCCAACATGTGCACAATGCTCGGCTTCCTTACCACCGATCTTTCGATCGATAAGAAGCTCCTTCAGGAAGCGCTCAGCACCGTCATTAAGGACACCTTCAACATGATCACCGTTGACGGCGACACTTCCACAAACGATACGCTCCTCATCATGGCCAACGGCCTTGCCGGAAATGAGACCGTCACCTCAAAGGGAGCGGATTACGATGAATTCTGCAAGGCCCTCGAATATGTCTGCACCTTCCTTGCAAGGACCATGGCAAGCGACGGTGAAGGTGCGACCAAGCTCTTTGAGTGCAAGGTTGTAAATGCGAAGTCCAAGGAAGACGCAAGAACTCTTTCCAAGGCAGTCGTTGGTTCAAACCTTAGCAAAGCTGCGATCTACGGATGCGATGCGAACTTCGGAAGATTCCTTTGCGCGATGGGTTATTCGGGTGCGATGTTCGACCAGACGGATGTTGAACTCTTTTTCGAAAGCGCAGCCGGAAAGCTTCAGGTATTCGATCACGGCGTGCCCCTTAACTTCGATGAGGATCTTGCTAGGAAGATCATGGAGGAAAAGGAAGTCACGGTTTACGTCGACATGCACGAAGGCAGCGAAGAAGCGACTGCCTGGGGCTGCGACCTCACATATGATTACGTCAGGATCAACGCAGACTACAGAAGCTGATCCTGCAAAAAAACGCCTTAAAAAGCTGATCTGACAAAATACGCCGCATGTGTAAAAGAAAAACGGCTGACGGAGAACAGATATGAAAACGAAAGTATACATTGACGGACAGGCAGGCACCACGGGCCTTCAGATCTATGACCGCATCTCGAAGCGTGAAGACCTGGAGCTCATGAAGATAGATGAGGACAAGAGACACGACCTCGATGAAAGGAAGAAGTTTTTAAACGAAGCTGACATCGTATTCCTTTGTCTTCCCGATGATGCGGCCAGAGAGTCCGTTTCGCTCATCGAAAATGAAAACGTAAAGGTCATCGATGCATCGACCGCACACCGCACAAACGATGCATGGGATTACGGGTTTCCCGAGCTTTCAAAGGCTCAGCGCGAAAAGATCGCAGTTTCAAAGAGAGTAGCAAATCCCGGATGCCACGCAACAGGCTCCGTCGCAACCATCGCTCCTCTTGTAAAAATGGGAATCCTTCCCGCAGATTATCCCATCTCGATCTACTCGCTCACGGGATATTCGGGCGGCGGAAAGAAGATGATCGCGGATTATGAAGCGGAAGGAAGAGATATTCTTCTTTCATCCCCCTCGATCTACGGAAGAACCCTTAAGCATAAGCACGTTCCCGAGATCACCAAGGTTGCCGGACTTAAATACGCACCCGCATTCCTTCCCGTGGTCGATGATTACTACAAGGGAATGGCAACCACGATCCTTCTTCAGAGCAGGCTTCTTACCGGCGCGCCTTCCGCGAAGGAAGTATGCGAAAAGCTTGCGGATTACTACAGTGGAGAAGTACTCGTAAGCGTAAAGCCCTTCGAGGATGAGCCAGGCAAGATCTACGCAAACACACTCGCCGGAAGGGATGACCTCGAGATCTACGTTTACGGCTATGAGGATCAGATCGGTGTCACCGCACTTTTCGACAACCTCGGAAAAGGTGCATCCGGAGCGGCCGTCCAGAACATGAACATCATGCTCGGCATCGACGAGAAAACAGGACTTAACGTATAAATACGAAACAGATTTTTGGAAACGAAAAGGAGTTTGAAATGTCTGAGAACAAAGATATGGATCTTGCAATGAAAAAAGCCGAGACGCTCGTTGAAGCACTCGCATATATCCAGAAGTTCAACCGCAAGATCATAGTCGTAAAATACGGCGGAAGTGCAATGGCATCCCCCGATCTTCAGAAGAACGTCATCAAGGACGTTACCCTCCTCAAGCTGGTGGGCTTCAAGCCCATAGTCGTACACGGCGGCGGCAAGGATATCAGCAGATGGGTCTCCAAGGTAGGCAAGGAGCCTCAGTTCATCAACGGACTCAGAGTCACCGATGAAGAGACCATGGAGATCGCCGAGATGGTTCTCGGAAGAGTCAACAAGAAGCTCGTCAGCATGGTCCAGGAGCTTGGCGTAGGTGCGGCCGGAATCAGCGGAAAAGACGGCGGACTCCTCAAGGTCAAAAAGAAGCTTTCCGGCGGACAGGACATCGGTTTTGTCGGCGACGTAAAGCAGGTCAATCCCAAGATCCTTTACGATCTTCTCGATGACGATTTTCTTCCCATCGTTTCCCCCATCGGCGTGGACGATGATTATAACACCTACAACATCAACGCAGACGATGCGGCATGCGCAATAGCTTCCGCACTCGGTGCAGACAAACTCGTATTCCTTACCGACGTTGAAGGCCTTTACAGAGACTTCAACGACAAGAGCTCATTCATCGGAAGACTTTCCGTATCAGAGGCTGATGCCCTCATCGATTCGGGAATGATCGGCGGAGGAATGCTTCCCAAGCTCACCAACTGCACCAATGCGATCAAGAGCGGCGTCAACAGAGTGCACATCCTCGACGGAAGAGTACCCCACTCCATGCTGCTTGAGATCTTTACCAAGAACGGTTTCGGAACCGCCATAGTTGCGGATGACGATACCATTGCCAAGGAAGGACAGGATGACTGATATGAATATGAAAGAGTATATCGATCAGGCCGAGAAAGACCTGCTCCATACATATAACCGTTATCAGATAGTGCTTGATAAAGGCGAGGGTGTTCACCTTTACGATATCGAGGGAAAGGAATACCTTGACTTCGTCGCCGGCATTTCCGTATTTGCACTCGGCTACGGAAATAAGGAGTATAACGATACTCTTAAAAACCAGATCGACAAGGTGATCCACACATCCAATTATTACTACAACGTACCTGCCATCGAGGCTGCAAAGGCTCTGAAGAAGTACTCCGGAATGGACCGAGTGTTCTTCACAAACTCGGGCGCAGAGGCGATCGAGGGTGCGATCAAGACCGCAAGGAAATACGGCTTTAACAGGGACGGAAGGACCGATCACGAGATCATAGCGATGAATCATTCCTTCCACGGACGTACCATGGGCGCTCTTTCCGTGACCGGAAATCCCCACTACCGCGAGGCGTTCGAGCCCGGCATCGGCAACATCCGTTTTGCAGATTACAATGATCTTGAAAGCGTTAAGAAGCTCGTAAACGACAAGACTGTTGCGATCCTTCTAGAGACCGTTCAGGGCGAAGGCGGACTTACTCCCGCTACCGATGAATTCATCAAGGGCATCCGCGGGATCTGTGACGAAAAAGACATCCTCATGATCTGCGATGAGATCCAGTGCGGAATGGGAAGGACAGGTTATCCCTTCGCATTCATGAAGTACGGAATAAAGCCCGATGTCATCACTGTCGCAAAGGCTTTAGGATGCGGCGTTCCCATCGGTGCATTCGCAATGACGGAGAAGGTCGGAACATCTTCGCTTGTTGCGGGCGACCACGGAACAACCTACGGCGGAAATCCCCTTTGCTGCGCAGCGGCTGCCAAGGTCCTCGAGATCATGGAAAGGGATGACATCCCCGGCAAGGCATTAAAGACGGGCGAATACCTCTGGAAGAAGCTCGACGAGGTTACTTCAGAGTTTCCTCAGATCAAGGAGCACCGCGGACGCGGACTCATGCAGGGACTTGTTTTCGACCGCCCCGTCGGCGACATCATAAACAAGGCACTCGAAAAGGGTCTCATCCTCATCAATGCGGGAAGCGACATCATCAGGTTCGTTCCTCCCCTCATCATCACCGAGGCGGATATCGATGCGATGACCGTGATCCTGAAGGAAGCGATCGCGGAGACCGTATAAGTAAGCAATTGAAAGGCTGAGGAACCGCCCCGCTAAAGATGCCGGTTCCTTACTGAAGATTTATGAACAGAACAGCAAGATTATTAAGCGTATTCATGGTCGTTCTTCTTTTCCTGTATGTGTTTATCGGATCCGGTAAACAGATCAGGGAAGCCGGCGGCGATGCCTCGGGAATATCCTGGCTGAGCAGAAGCGGAAACCTTACCATCTGGTATACGGATGACAGGATGACTCCCTACATCACCAAGGCGGCTGTTGAATTCGGCGAAAAAGAAAACATTACCGTGATCCCGGTCCTTAAGCCCGCGGAGAATTTCCTCGAGGAGTGCTACAGAGCATCAACCTCCGGAGAAAGCTACCCCGACGTTCTGATCACGGGAAGCGAGACTCTCGAGAAGGCATATCTTTCCGGAGTTGCGATGGAGATCCCCAACGAAGGAATGCAGATCGGAATCCTCAACTATTCCGAAGCTGCGGTAAGAGCCGTTACCTACGAAGGAATGACGCTCGGATACCCCTTAAGCTTTGATACCTCCGTAATGGTCTACAACAGAACCTATCTTGAGCAGTGGGCCAGGCAGATGGCGATCGCCGATCTTACAAGTAACCCCATCGATATGGAGGGCGGAAGCTCCGAGAGCGAGGACAGCGGAAATTCGGGACTGACCGAGGATGACATCGATCCCGAACAGCTCGAAGCGCTTACCAGCGAATATATCACGAGAATGGTTCCCTACACTCTCGAAGACCTCATGACCATCGCAAACAGCTACTCCGTTCCCGACGGAGTGGAAGGCATCATGAGCTGGGATGTTTCATCCATCATGTACAATTACTGGCTTATCGGAAATGCGATAAGTCTGGGCGGTCCTTACGGCGATGACAGAAGCAGCATCTCCGTCAACAACGAAAGCGCGGTCACCTGTCTTACCAAGTACCAGGCTCTTCACGATTACTTTTCGATTGAGAGCGGCGAGGTCACATATGACAGCGTTGTACAGGATTTCATCGACGGAAAGACGGTCTTTACCATCGGCGGATACGATATCGTAAACAGACTTAAGGAGGCGACCGCCGACGGAAGCTTCGTGTATGAGTACGGATTTTCCGAGATGCCCAACGTAACCAGTGACATCCCCAGCGCCTCGCTTTCGATCACAAGCGTTGTATGCGTCAACAGCTTTTCGCCCAAGACGGAGCTTGCCAGGGAATTCGCCCTTTTCCTCACAAGGGATGAGGCTCCGAACCTTACCGAACTCACCGGACTTGCCGGCTGCTCGAGATCATTCGGAATGGAAGGCGGTGCGGACCAGATCTATGCGATCGAGTATGCGGGCAGCGTTTCGCTTCCCAAGATGATGGAGACCGAGAACATCTGGATGCAGCTCGAAGTCATGTTCTCCAAGGTCTGGGAAGGCGAAGACATCAAGAACGAACTCATTACGCTTGATAACAACATCAACTACGTACTGAATTCATCACTGTAAAAGAAAAACCGCTTCCGTGAAAAGCGGTCATTTACCTTCGGCCCTCCGTTAAGGAGGGAATATGAAAAAAGAAAACATTATAACGCTGCTTTTGGCGGCGCTCCTGTCGGTGCCGGTGCTCGCATCCTGCGGTAATACGGACGTGATGACACTGTCGCAGCTTGAATCCGAAAATGCGGATGACGGATCTTTCGCAGAGGAATCTGCCCTTTTGACCGATGGAGATCTTTCTTCTCAAAACGCATCCGGTCAGGCAGCGGGCGTATCGTCACCTGTCTCTGTCACAACAGGTCCGCTTAAGCCGGAGCCGATCGTCGTATATGTATGCGGCTGCGTACGAAATCCGGGTGTGTATGAACTTCCCGATGGAAGCCGCGTATGTGACGGCCTCGAAGCGGCGGGAGGTTTTTCCGAGGGCGCGGATGAAAGCCGCATCAACCTGGCAGGAATACTCAGCGACGGAGATATGGTCTTTTTTCCGAAAGCGGGAGAAGAACTCGCGGAAGGAGCATCAGACTATATCGCAGACCATGAAGGTGAAGGCACATCAGGCACACTTATCAACATCAACACCGCGGGAGAACAGGCCCTGTGCACACTCCCCGGAATAGGAAGCTCCAAGGCACAGGCGATAATAAAGTACCGTGAAGAACACGGAAGCTTTAAAGACATTAGGGACATCATGAACGTAAACGGCATAGGGGAAAGCCTTTATAACCGGATAAAGGATCTCATCTGTGCCTGACTTATCAAACGAGGTTGGAAATGGCGGCAAAGGTACTTATCGTCGATGATGAAAAACTCATCGTTAAAGGAATAAAATTCTCACTCGAGCAGGACGGCTATGAGACCGACTGCGCATATGACGGAGAGGAAGCTCTCGAGATGGCCGGGGCGAAGGATTATGACATAATCCTTTTGGACCTCATGCTTCCCAAACTTGACGGATATGAAGTCTGCCAGAGGATCAGGGAGTTTTCCAAGACTCCCATCATCATGCTCACCGCCAAGGGTGACGACATGGACAAGATACTCGGACTTGATTACGGTGCCGACGATTACATGACCAAGCCCTTCAATATCCTTGAGGTTAAAGCAAGGATCAAGGCTGTCATGAGAAGAAGCCGCAAGGAAGAGACCGTCGGGCCGAAGGGAGAGACTCTTTCCGCAGGCGGACTTACACTCGACCTTGAAAACAGAAGAACCTTCAAGGGAAATGAAGAGATCCCTCTTACGTCCAAGGAATTCGAGATCATCAGGATCTTAATGGAAAATCCCGGCAAGGTCTATAAAAGAGAAGATCTTCTCAGAGCCGTATGGGGCGGAGATTATCCCGGCGACGAAAGAACCGTCGATGTACATGTAAGACGTCTTCGTGAAAAAATAGAAAGCGATGCCGGCAATCCCATGTATGTCCACACCAGATGGGGTATAGGATATTATTTCAGCGTTACTGCTCAGGGCAACTGATATATGACAGAGTTCCTTTCAAATCTTAAATCCGTCATAAGGCTCAGATCGCTCAGGGCACGTATTTTCCTGATCATCCTGGTCCTGGGAATAGTTCCCTGCATACTCGTAAGAGTGACGATCGTGTCGGATTACGAGTCCAGGGCTGTTGAAACCCGCGTTTCCGCGGTCCAGAATCAGCTTACGATCACCGCAAACCACCTTGTTGCAAATAAGTACATATCAGCACTTACGGGCAGGGCCGATGATTACACCGGCTCTCTTGACGTTATGGATGCGGAGATCGAAATGCTTTCGAACGTATACGAAGGCAGGATCATGATCATAGGCGGCAACTTCAAGGTGCTCAAGGACACCTACGGAATTTCCGAAGGGAAAACGATCATATCCGAAGAGGTCATCAAATGCTTTCAGGGCGTATCGACCTCTTACTATGATAAAAACCTCGGCTACATCGAACTTACCACACCCATTGCGGACACCACAGCAGAGGGCGGTTCGGGCGTCATAAGGGGCGTCATGCTCACATCCATTTCCGACGACAGCATCATAAGCATGGCGGATGTCCTCGGAAACAATGCATTCATACTCGAGATCACGATCATCATTCTTGTTGCCGCGCTCGCCGTGATCCTTTCGAGATTCCTTGTAAGTCCCATCACCACGCTTACCGGACGTATCAATGCCGTAAAAGCGGGCTACAACAATCTGCTCGAACCCGTTAACGACTGCACCGAGACCGAACATATCTCTGAATCCTTCAATAAGCTTCTCACACGTATCAACGCACTCGATGAGAGCAGGGGTGAATTTGTCGCGAATGTCTCTCATGAGCTCAAGACGCCGATGGCTTCAATGAAGGTCCTTTCCGATTCGCTCCTTGCAAGCCCCGATGCGAGCGTTGAAGATTACAGGGAATTCATGGAGGACATAACATCCCAGATAGACAGGGAAAACAGGATCATCACGGACCTTCTCGCACTCGTCAAGATGGACGATACCTCGAGTCAGAATCTTAAGCCCGTGCCCACGGATATCAACGAACTGACGGAGCTCGTTCTTAAGAGACTCCGTTCCATCGCAAGAAAACAGAACGTCGATGTCACCTTCGAAACCAAAAGAAAGATCATCGCCGAAGTTGACGAAGTCAAGATCACATCGCTGATCACAAACCTTGTCGAAAACGCGATCAAATACAATCACGAAAACGGATGGGTAAGGGTAAGCCTCGATGCGGACCATCAGGATTTCAAGCTCACCGTCGAGGATTCGGGACTGGGCATTCCCGAAGAATCGCTTGCACATGTATATGAAAGATTCTACCGCGTGGATAAATCACATTCGCGCGAGATAGGCGGAACGGGCCTCGGCCTTGCGATATGCAGAAAAGTAGTTCTCATGCACCACGGAACGATAGACCTTACCAGCAAGGAAGGCGAGGGCACCAGATTCGTTGTTACGATACCACTGAGTTATATTGCCGATGCGAAATGATCTGAAGAAAAAATTAACAGCATTCCTTACAGCCGTGATGATGATCGTCATGGCCGGCTGTTCTGCGCAGGCTCAGCAGGATGAGGGTGCGAACGGGATCACGGTATATTACATCAATAACGATGAAACGAAGACCGAGAGCTATCCGTACACACTTAAATCTTCCGATGCGAGAGGAGTTGTTGAGGAGCTTCTCGAAAAGCTTTCCGAGAAATCCGCGAATGCCCAGTACAAGGCGCCTCTTGCCATGGGCTTTGAATTGAGGGATTACACATTCGATGACGGAAAGGTTGTCCTCAACATGAGCGCCGATTATAAGAAGCTCGTCTTTACCACAGAGGTTCTTGTAAGGGCAGCGATAGTAAAAACACTCTGCGGCTCGGGCTATGTTAAGGAAGTATACTTTACCGTCGAAGGCGAACCGCTCATGGATCACAGCGGATTTGAAGTGGGCCGCATGGATGCGGGAACATTCATCAGTAATGACGGAAACGAGATCAACACATACGAGGAAGCGGACGTAATGCTTTACTTCGCATCCGTGGACGGAAACACACTCATAGGTGTTTACAGAAATAAATTCTATTCGACCTCTATGCCCCTTGAAAGATTCGTTGTCGACGAGCTCATAATCGGACCCAGCGGCCAGGTTGAAGGACTGTACCGGTCCGTAAATCCCCAGACGAGCGTCCTCAGCGTAAACTCCAAGGACGGGGTCTGCTATGTGAACCTTTCCGCGGATTTCCTGATCCCTTACGAAAATGTTCCGACTTCGATCTCGGTTTATTCCATCGTCAACTCACTCTGCGAGCTTCCGAACATCGACAAGGTCCAGATCCTTGTTGACGGTGTGGTTCCCGAAATCTTAGAATCATCTTATGAAAAGAATACCGAAATGGTGATCACGCTTGAAGAGGCACAGGCGCTTGTGCATGCAACCCCGGAGACGGATTAAATGAAGCCAAGAGATGCGGCGGCAAGCCTTGAACAACTGAAGAAGGATCTTTCCGAAGGTAACCTCAGGAACTGCTACCTTCTTTTCGGATGCGAAAGATATCTGCGCAATTTCTACGAAAAGAAACTCATTGCGGCACTCGGCGGATCGAGGGATGACATGAACACGAACATCTTCGATACCAATCCCGTAAGTGCCCCTGACTTCATATCACAGGCACAGACGCTTCCTTTCTTTGCCGACAGGCGTATCGTGGTCGTAAGATATTCCGGCTTTTTCAAAAAGAATTCGGATGAGCTTGCGGATTTCATAGGCGAAGCTCCGGACACCACGACATTCATCTTCGTTGAAGATGATGCGGATGCAAGGCTAAAGCTCTACAAGCAGATAGCAAAGCACGGACTATGCGTCGAGTTTGCGACCCAGTCCGACAGGTACCTTCTGCAGAATATCGGCGCATATCTTAAAAAGAACAACAAGCGCATGAGCGAGGATGATGCGAGATATATGCTGGACGTCATCGGAAATGATATGGGCAGGCTCATGTCGGAGCTTGAAAAGCTCGTTTCCTATGCTTTTCAAAAAGAAGTAATAACCCGGGAAGATATTGATGCGATCTGTTCAAGAAATATCGAGGACAGGATCTTCGAGATGATCGATTCGATTATGAGGAAGGACATCAGAACCTGCCTCGAGCGCTACGAGGACCTGCTCGCACTCAGGATCGCTCCGGTCAAGATCATCGTCATGCTTCAGAACCAGTTCCTCTGGATGCTGCAGCTTAAGAGCATGTACGATTCCGGCTACAACAGCAGGGATATCATCGAAAACGTTGCTTACAAAAAGGAAACGGATCCCGAGACCGGCGCAGTCAAAAAGGCAAGAGGGTCGATCGGTGAATACCAGGTCAAGATCTATCTTGCCCAGGCGATGAGAATGGAAACGGCAGAGCTCCAGAGAGCGATCAACCTCTGTGAAAGAGCGGACGAATCCTTCAAGA
>JAFWUY010000068.1 GCA_017524035.1 Lachnospiraceae bacterium
CCTCAATCTTAATATCGTATTTATTGTAGATACCTACGATCTCCTGCAGCTTATCGTCATCAATATTGTCCGTGTAGTAGAGGCTGTGCTGCTCGCCCTCCTCATCATAGAAGTCGAAGCTGTAGGAATCCTGTTCGCATCCGCCATAGTCGTATGCTCCGTTCATATCGCTCTGCATCCAATTTCTGCAGAACTCGTATATGGTGATATAGTCTTCCTTTTCCAGGGTTGCGGATGATGTGAACTCTCCGGAGAGGTTGTAGGATGTGTACCCTTCTATGGTGCCGTCATAGTAAACGGTAAAACCGCCTCCCTGCCAATAATCGTCCCGTCCGAAAACAAGATCGTTACTGTGACGGCCGTATCTGAACATCGGGCCGTCAAGTGTGGTGAGCCTTTCGTATTCCTCTTCCGAGAGGGTATATTCATGCGGTTTTCCGCACCCTGTCATGACCAGAAGCGCTGCAAAGATGATAAGCAGTTTTTTCATAATGTTCTCCCACAGGAAAGCTCCCTGTTTCCTTTCAATTATACAGACGAATCCCTGGCACGAAAAGTCACAAAAAGCCCGGGAGATGTATCTCCCGGGCTGAAAGCATAAGTATTTATTTGTTGTGCCGGTATGCGATTATCGTAAAGACGAGTGATGTCGGAACCGCGATTACAAGCAACAGTATCACGGAAGGGACCTGCAGAGTGCCCAGCTTGAGGGCCCATATAACGCTGAAGAAGCATATCCATGCAGCTATCTCCAGCAGATTAATGGATGTTCCCAGTGATACGAAGTACATAACTTCATTGTACTTCTCCTGATTGATCTTGAACGGCAGTCTGTATAAACTGCCCGGTATGAAGTGATTGGCGGCAATGCCGATCAGAGTCACGAGAATGAATACGATAGCCATAACCAGAAGCTCGGCAAGTGAACCAAAGCTGTCGTATCCTTCATTACGGATCTGGGCAAGGAGATCGGTATGCGTAACATTAATAAAGACGATGACGAATATGAGATTCAGCCCCGCGAGAATCAGTGCGATGATCTCCGGAATGACATGCTTCATGGTCAGATAAGGTTTATTGATCATCCTTTTTTATCCTCGATAACTATATCAAGCGGTGCATCGATGTCCCGGCCGACGTACTTGCCGTCCTTCTTGCGCTGCTTCACACACTCCGTGAGCAGATATTCGATCTGTCCGTTCACGGAGCGGAAGTCATCTTCAGCCCACTCTGCGAGGGCGTTATACAGTTTTTCCGACAGTCTGAGTGGAACCTGCTTCTTTTCAGCCATTAGTAAAGACTCCCTGAATTAACCACGGGCTGTGCATCATGGTTTCCGCAAAGTACGACGAGCAGGTTGGATACCATGGCAGCCTTTCTTTCTTCATCCAGCACAACGGTGTTCTTTTCATTGAGACGCTCAAGTGCTAGCTCGACCATGCCGACCGCACCGTCTACGATGAGCTTTCTTGCATCGACGACTGCTGCTGCCTGCTGTCTCTGGAGCATTGCGGCTGCGATCTCGGGAGCGTATGCGAGGTAGGTGATACGTGCGTCAACGATCTCAAGTCCGGCACTCTCTACCTTGCTCTGGATCTCGTCCTTGATACGGCTTGCAACAAGCTCGGTGGATCCGCGAAGGCTTCCGTCATCTGCTTCGCCATCTCCGGTGGTATCAACGTTATCGGTCACATCGTAAGGGTAGATCTTTACAACGTTACGGACTGCGGTATCGCACTGAAGTGAAAGATACTCTTTGAAGTTATCAACCTCGAATACTGCCTTGGCGGTATCCTTGACTCTCCACATAACAGCGACTGCGACTTCCACGGGATTACCGAGTACGTCGTTGACCTTCTGCTTGCTGTTGGAAAGGGTCATGACCTTAAGGGAGATCTTCTTGCTGACGAGCTCCGTAGCGGTGGTGCTGGTGCCGTTAGCAGTTACGGTAAGGTGGGTTGAAGGCTTTACATCGCCGCTCTGTCCGAGCTTGGTGCCTGCTGCGGGGTTGAATGCGGTGCAGAAAGGGTTAACGAAGAAGAATCCGTCGCCCTTGAGTGTTCCGACATACTTACCGAAGAGGGTAAGGACGAGTGCCTCATTGGGCTTTAATACCTTAAGGCCGCACCAGGTGAGCCATCCTGCGCAGAGCCAGATCACGGCAAGTACCGTAAGGGGCCAGATACCGTTTGCGGATGCAAAGATTATAACCGGCACCGCAGCGATATATGCCGCCAGTGAAAGAAATAATACCAGTCCTCAGATCTTGTGACCTTTGATGATCTTTTCCTGTACCTGATTATTCATTGTACTACCTCCTATAGTGTGTACATCGGTTACTTATTCTTTTTCGCAAGCGCCATCACCCTTGCGTAGCAGAGCATGGCGAGTGCGCTTTCAAATACTATGAATATGAGCGCTATGAGACGATTGTCCATTACTCTTCCGAGGATAACAGCACCTGCTGCGAAGAGCATTGTACGGATCATGTTGGGGAACATATATATCACTACGGCCGAGCTCTGTTTAATGACTTCGATCTCATTTTCCCAGTCGAGCTTTAAGTGCTTTACGCCGCACACGCAGCCCCAGGCAGTGGAGAATGCGCAGAGCACTATGCCGAGGATGATGTAAAGGAGCGATTCGACAAACGGTGTCTTCGAGGAGATGCACAGACACAGGATCCCGAATGTCATGAAGGGAACCGTGGCGTACATGTTGAAGAGCATCTTGCCCCGGTATACCGTCTTCATGGAAAGAGGAAGACTCTTGATGATCCAGTAGCTCTTGCCTTCAAGGGAAGGGGAACATGCAGTGGTGGCAACCATTCCGATGAAGAAATATATGATGAACGGTATCGCGGGTCTTATTATTGCGTGGTCGAAAGGAGCATTCTGTGTGATCATCGTGACCGCATTGTCGAATCCGACGATCAGTACGAGAATCCCGGCTATGGTGCAGAGGATCTGTCCCATTCCGCCGTTGACCATATATGCGGTGGAGCCGGTCATTCTCTTAAGCTCTTTGAAGGCGATGGAGTTCAGCACGCTCTTTGTCTTCTGGGACGTCATGCTGTAATTCTTCGAAGCGGCATGATTCTTTAGAGACGAATTGATATTCCTGTAGGATCTTCCGACAATCACAAAGACTGCGGTGAAAAGGATGACCGACAATCCTACAAGGAGCAGTGCGTCCGAAATTCCGGATTTTGTTATCGCATTCGCGAACCACTTTGCGGGAAGGTAATAACCCGCCATGTTATCCGTTACGCCGCTCATATCGGTGAGAACTTCTTCCACCTTATTGTTCCTGAACAGGTCCTCCATGATAAAGCGTATGGAGAATGCGAAGAGCACCAGGGCTACCGTAAGAATGGTCTGAACGATATTGGTCTTCCTGAATCCCGCGCTGATCCTTGCGATGATGAATCCCAGGAAGGATGCGACGAGCATCGGGATGATGGGAAGGAAGAGCGAAAGCACGATCCAGAGGATATATGTGACAGGCGAAGGCTTTGCGTATATTCCGTAGCCTATCATCATTGAAAGCGATATGCTCTGGTACCAGGGCAGGCTCTTTACATACATATACAGGAACTTGCACGCCGCCACGGTCTTCGCTTCGAATGGCAGGGACATGAGCATATCGTATTCCCTGAAATTGAACAGATATCCGTTGGTCTTGAATATGGTGAAAAAGAAAGCCAGCATGCTGATCGACACCGAACACAGAACCGGTACGGAATCGATGATGCCTATCTTGCCGTATCCCACACAGGCTGCTATGAAGTAGAACATGAGCATTGCATAGAGGGCAAGGAGACCGAAGAAGGCACCGACGATCTTGCCTTTTTTCTTTTTATCCGTTGTATACCTGAAAATGTTGAGCGAGCTCGTCGACATTAACAGGGTTTTAAGAAGAATGTTATTTTTCTTCATTGTCCGCCTCCAGGAATGCCTCCTCAAGTGAGTGGCCTTCCGTAAGCTCCTCCATGGTGCCGACATCGATGATCCTGCCCTGCTTGATGATGGCTACCTTGTTGCAGAGCTTCTCGGCAACATCGAGGACATGTGTTGAGAAGAATATCGCGGTACCCTTGCCGCACATTTCGTGCATAAGCTCCTTGAGCACAAATGCAGCCTTGGGATCGAGTCCTACGAAGGGCTCGTCGAGTACCAGGAGCTTGGGGCTGTGGATCAGTGCCGAGATGATGGCGACCTTCTGCTTCATACCGTGTGAGTAGGAGCTGATGAGATCTCCCAGGGCATCCGTTATCTCGAATGCATCGGCGTACTTCCTGATAAGCTCTTCCCTTTCGGCTGCTCCGATCTCGAAGACATCGGCGATGAAGTTCAGGTACTGGATGCCGGTGAGGTTCTCATACAGATCCGGGTTATCGGGAATGTATGCGGTGATCTTCTTGCACTCGATGGGCTCGGTCTTTACCGAATGGCCGTCTATGAAGATGTCACCTTCGGTGAAATCCAGAACTCCCACCACCGCACGGATGGTCGTGGACTTTCCGGCTCCGTTGTGTCCGATGAATCCGAAGATGTCTCCGGCTTCAACGGTAAGGGATACGTTATCGGCAGCTTTCTTTCCGCTGCCGTATGATTTGGTGTAGTTTTTGATCTCAAGCATTGCGCTCATGGTGTTTTCCCTCTGTTTTTCCGGGTTGTTTTATGTTGATATCATATTGATATCATATTTAAATCAGATTGTCAAGAGCCCCTCCGGTAGCAAAAAACAGGGGGACGGTTCCGGTGTTTCCGGGCAAAAAGTGGAATTTAGTTTTGCACAATTAAAAACGGTGGGGATGAATTTTTTCATCTCCACCGTTTGTGAATCTTTTCTGAACAAGGGGTCGGTTCCCCCGTTTACTTGGGAAATCCGTACATAAGGACATATACGATAAACGAGAGAATATCGATCAGAAGGACAGCTCCCGCGATGATTCCCATTGTCAGCAGTCCTTTTTTTACTTTTTTCCTGTTATCTTCCGTCAGGACATGCTCTTTGAAATCACTGTAGAACTCAGATCTTGAGATCTGCCCGGATGTGGTTTCTTTTTCGGACTCTTCGCCCTTCACCAGTTCGTCCAGAGAAATCTCGAAAAGATCACTCATCGCAACGAGCTTTTCCATATCGGGGGTGGATTCTCCGACCTCCCACTTTGAGACGGTCTGCCTGGAAACGTTTAAACGGTTGGCAAGTTCTTCCTGGGAAAAGCCTTTTTGTTTTCTCAGTTCATAGAGCTTATTGTTAAATTCCATTTGCAGACCTGCCTTTCTTATCAAACATTCCGGCCATCAGGATGAGCACCGCTGCCAGAACCGCTGCCGTGACGACGCTCGCCTCTATTCCGTACATCCCGCCGTTCAGGATATTGTCTCCCACGGATCTCATATCGAAAACCGCTGCCGTCTTTGTATCAATTCCGCTGAGGTTGAGTCCGAGAATATTATACAACAGAAAGTTCCAGAAGGTATGAAATCCGCAGGTGGGAAGGATACTGCCTGAGCGGAGCGTAAGAACCGAGAAGATGACCGATATCAGGACAAGATTGATCAATGCAAATATGAGGATTCCGGCACTTGCACCCGCCATACTGCCCAGATGGGGAATAGTGAACAGTACCGTTCCGGCCCCGACTGCTACCCAAATGGGGGTCCTGTCCTTGAGAAGCTGAAGGACGATTCCCCTGCAGAGCACTTCTTCCGTGGCTCCCTGGAAGACGAAGCCGCAGAGCATCAGAAGAATATAGACATAGTCGATACTTTCGAATATTCCGTTACAGGTTATCGCACCGGTAAGCACGGTCAAAACCGTGGAAACGGTTACCAAGGCCGCACCTATAAGTGCTCCGGCAAGGTATTTTCCGATATTTCCTTTAAATCCGAGCTGTGCAAGGGTCTTCTTTTGAATGAGCTTCCAGTAGAGAAGCACTATTCCGATCATGATTCCGTAGCCGAAATACATTATCAGAACCATGATCTCGGGGTCAAACATCTCCCCTTCAAGAGGATTCTTACCGCATGCAAAGAGAAGCCCTATGACGATCCCTTCTCCGATAAGCTCCGATACGAATTTTACGAACCAGAATATGATGACTACCTTGATGACATACAGTATCACCGGCATTTCGATTCGGTTGTTCAGCGGGCTGATGTTCTTTATAAACTCTTTGATCTTACTCATGATCTGCATTTCCTCCTTTGAAATGAATTATCTGATGGATCAATCGTAAGATTTCTGTCCCAAAACCTCCACCAACCGTACTTGGCAATCTGACAACGGGGATTAACAATCCTGTTAATCCCCGTTGCACAACCCCGTTTTTCGAATAATCTTTACTTTTTTGGGCCGATTCGGAGTAAAAAGTAAAGATTTTCGTCCGATTGGGACAAAAAAGTAAAGCCGCTCGAAAGAGCGGCTTTTGATTGAAGTGAACGGAGGAACCGTCCCCCTGTTCACCCGACGATGACGTTGGGTGCGGTCACCTGTCTGTCGCAGTAGGGACATACGCCAGTGGTGGCTGCCCTGATCTTGAGGCTCGCGCCGCATCCCGGGCAATCCATTCCCACGAATGGGCGGTCCTTGATGGGATCAGCGGGTCTGTATCTGTCGGTGAGGATGAATCTCTTTCCCTGTGCGTCGTAGACCAGGTTGATCAGGATCTTCTTCTTTTCACCGTAGGAGATCATTCGAAGGAGCTTATCGGGAGTGGTGTGAAGGTAAGTCGCGATCTCTTCCATCGGTATGGATCCGTCGGGATCGGCCTTGAACACCCTGTCCATGGATCCCAGGCACCCCACATATCCGACAGTTTTGATGTATCTGTATAACAGAAAGATCATCAGGCCCGAATACAGTATGAAGAGAGGGATCGTATCCCGGGTTCCGTATTCCACCATCGTTCCGATGAATACGAACAGAAATGTGAATGCGGGAACCGCGATCACGGACCATATAAGAAGCTGCGTGTATAATCTTCTGAGGTTAATGTACATATTCCGACTCCGATCTCAGATATGTGCCACAGTGAACGCATCTTGCGCCGCCGCCCACTCTCATCTGAACCTGTGCACCGCAATGGGGACAATCAACACTTATGAAATCGCCCTCGGTATCGGGCATCATTATGACCATGGCACCCTCCCAGCCGTAGGTGACATTCCGGAGGATGTTCTTATCCGTAAGGACCCTTATATCGGTGCGGACTCTCTGACCGGTAAATCCGGTGAGCTTTTCAAATGCGGAATACGGAACCATGCCGTCATAGTCTTCCTCGAAGATCCTGTTGTACTTCTCGGCGCGGTACATCCTCCGCTTAAGCAGTATGGGCGGAAATGTCAGGGCGGAAGCTATTCCTCCGGTAAGAAGCGTCATAAAACCGCCTCCGACAATAGCCAGCATTCCGTCTGTAAACAGGTAATTGATGATGAAGACGACAAACAGTGCCGCCAGAAACCAGAAGAATGCGCCAACCGCAATCAGCACATTACAAAAGGCTTTTGTAGACTCTATCTTGAGTTTATTCAGG
>JAFWUY010000069.1 GCA_017524035.1 Lachnospiraceae bacterium
ACGGTCTCGCCCGAAAATACTTACGTTCTTCCGAATGGTGAAAAGGGAACGATGTGCGAGGGTGCGTCGATGGATGCGCAGATCCTGTATGAACTTTTTGGCGGACTGATCGAAACGGGAATGCTGAGCGATGATGAGAAGAACCGCTACGCGGCTATTCTAGAGAAACTTCCGAAGCCCGTGATCTCTGATATCGGAACGATTCAGGAATGGGCGAAGCCCTATGAGGAAGTCGAGATAGGACACAGACATATATCTCATCTGTTCGCACTTTATCCCGGCAAGCAGTTCTTTGACAGCGATGAAAAGGAAGACCTGCTCAAGGCGGCACGTGCAACGATCGAAAGAAGACTTTCGGGCGGCGGCGGACACACGGGATGGTCGAGAGCATGGATCATCAATATGTGGGCAAGACTCGGAGACGGTGACAAATGCTACGAGAACATCGTTGCGCTGCTCCGTAAATCGATGCTCCCGAATCTCTTCGACAATCACCCGCCCTTCCAGATAGACGGAAACTTTGGACTTGTCTCAGGCATCGCAGAGATGCTGCTCCAGAGCCACGAAGGCGTAGACAGGCTCCTGCCCGCGCTTCCTCCGGCGTGGCCAAACGGCAAAGTCACAGGCCTGCGCTCCCGCTCCGGTAAGGTATACGACATTGAATGGAAGGACGGAAAGATAATATAATCGGATCATGAAAAAGAAATCAGTTAAGAAACGAATACTTATTGTATTGGCAGTTTTGCTTGCAGTCATTTTCCTCGTACTTATGCCGGCGGCATCGGTCTTTACGTACGGCACAGTGTTTGGAATCAGATATCAGACTCCCGAAGAGAGAATGCTTTATCCGAAGGATTTCCCGGGTCTGATCATGGATTGTGAAAGCTTTACTTCGAATGAAGGCCAGACACTGGCGGGATATTTCTATCACCGGGACGGGATCGAACCCAAGGGTGTTGTCATCATGGCACACGGTATCGGAGGAGGCGGACATAATCCGTATATGATCTCTGCGAATTATTTTACCGAGAACGGATATTACGTTTTTGCATATGATGCCACCGGTAACGATAACAGCGAGGGGGATTCGGTTAGAGGATTACCTCAGGGAGTTATAGATCTGGACTACGCTATCTCCTATGTTGAAGGAAGTGAAAAGTTTGCAGGCCTTCCCGTTTTCCTTTTCGGACACAGCTGGGGAGGATACTCCGTAACGTCCGTACTGAATGAGCATCCGGAAGTTGCCGCTGTATGCTCGGTATCGGGTTTTAATAAATCCCTCGACCTCATACAGGCACAGGGAGAGGAAATGATCGGACCTGCGATCAACCTGATGCTGCCATATCTGAACCTGTACGAGAGGATCAAATTCGGTAAATACGCAACCCGGACCGGAATGGACGGATTCGAAAAATCCGACGCTGCCGTGATGGTTGTTCACAGTGCGGATGACACGACTGTACCGATCATATACGGATACGATATCTATTATGCGACGTATTCTGACGATCCCGATTTCAACTTTGTAAGATATGAAGATCAGGGACATAACCATATCCTGTCTATGGATACAAATCCCGAACTTATGGACCTGATAGTCGAGTTCTATGATAAGTACGTTTAAGAAATATAGGGGAACGTCATAAGAGGTTAATGTGGTGAAGGGAACTAAAGAGCATGGATAGTCGTACGTTGGTCACGCAGATGAAAAGAAGCCCTATTGCTCGGAGGAATGCCTCCTTCGCAAAGGGCTTCTGATTTCATCGGCGTGACAAGATTTGAACTTGCGACCTCTACGTCCCGAACGTAGCGCTCTACCAAGCTGAGCCACACGCCGTGATTAACAAAATAGTTTTTTAACGAATCTGCTTATTGCAGGTCGTCCTGATTTCTGCAAAAATAAGGTATACGTTGCTTTCAGGCGACTTATGAATAATACACTTTTTGAAAAATCGTGTCAATCACACACAGGAGAATGCTTATGGCAGCTAAGAAGGCTAAACACATGACCGTTAAAGAGATCAAAGAGATCGTTTCCCGTTTAACGCTTCAGGAGAAGGCATACCTTACAACCGGCGTCGGAAGCTGGGAGACCGCGGAATTTCCCAAGAAGGGGGTTCCGAAGGAGTGGATGTGCGACGGCCCTCACGGACTCAGAAAGCAGGTCAATGACGTACATGCCGATATCAACGATTCCATTGATGCGGTAAGCTTCCCCGCAGAGTGTGCTGTAGCGGCAAGCTGGGACAGGGAGCTTATTTATGAAGCTGCAAAGGCTATAGGAAACGAAGCCCAGGCCAATGACGTCCAGATGGTCCTCGGACCCGGCGTCAACATGAAGAGAAGCCCTCTTTGCGGACGTAATTTCGAGTACATGTCAGAGGATCCTTATCTTGCGGGCGAACTCGGTGCGGCCTATGTAAACGGTCTTCAGAGCACCGGCGTATCCGCATGTGTTAAGCATTTCTTTGCAAATTCACAGGAGACCGACCGCTTCACCTCTTCGAGTGAAATGGATGAGACCACGGAGCGCCAGATCTATCTTCCCGCATTTGAGACCGTCGTTAAGAAGTCTCATCCCGGTTCGGTCATGGCCGCATACAACAAGGTTGGCGGAACTTACATGACCGAGAACAAGAAGTACCTCACCGACATCCTCAGAAAAGAGTGGGGCTTCAAGGGAATGGTCGTAAGTGACTGGGGTGCAACCCATAACAGGGCAGGTGCCATCGAAGCGGGCTGCGACCTTACGATGTGGCAGCAGCACGAGACCGACAAGGAGATCATCAAGGCCGTAAAGAGCGGAAAGCTTGCAGAGTCCAGACTGGATGAAGCTTGCGTCAACATCCTCAGGCATGTGTTCGGAACCGTTGAAGAGCACAGGGATGTTAAGATCGACCTTAACGAGAACCACGAGATCGCCAGAAAACTCTTCGAAAGCTCCATCGTCCTTCTCAAGAATGACGGAAACATCCTTCCTCTCAGCAAAAAGAAGAAGGTTCTCATTCTCGGCGACTTTGCGAAGAACCCCAGATACCAGGGCGGCGGAAGCTCACACGTTTCAACCTGCAGGGCAACCAACGTGGTCGATGTCACAAAGGATATGCCTAACGTATCATATAAGCAGGGCTATGCTCCCGGCCCCAAGCCCCTCGCTCTTACCGATCCCAGGTTCTGGACCACCCGCATCACTCCTTCGGACTATAAGCCCGACAAGAAACTGATCGCGGATGCGGTAAAGGCAGCTAAACAGGCTGATGTAGTTGTCATCTTCGCGGGACTTCCCGAGGCTCTCGAATCCGAGGGTGCAGACCGCGTTGATATGAGAATGCCCGATTCCCACAATGCTCTGATCGAAGAGGTTGCGAAGGTCAACAAGAATGTCGTGGTCGTACTTCAGAACGGAGCACCCGTTGAGATGCCCTGGATCGACGATGTTAAGGGTATCCTTGAGACCTATCTCGGCGGTGAGGCAAGCGGCGAAGCCGTAAGGAACGTTCTTTTCGGAGACGTTAACCCCTCCGGACGTCTTCCCGAGACATTCCCGTTCATTCTCGAGGACAATCCTTCGTATTTGTTCTACTTCGGATGTGATGATATAGTAAAATACAATGAGGGCGAGTTCATCGGCTACAGATATTACACTACCAAGATGATGCCCGTGCTCTTCCCGTTCGGATACGGACTTTCATACACAAAGTTCGATTATTCCGATCTTAAGATCGATGCAAAGGGATTCATCGGTGATGAGAAGACCGGCGGCATCAGCGTATCCGTCAAGGTGACCAATACCGGTAAGAAAGCCGGCAGGGAAGTTGTCCAGCTCTACATCGGTGTTAACAAGTGTGCTCTTCAGAGACCCGTCAGGGAGCTTAAGGGCTTTGCGAAGACGAAGCTTCTTGCACCCGGAGAGAGCGAGACGGTTACTTTCGAACTTACCTCCAGGGATTTTGCTCACTGGAACGAAGAGGCTCACGCATACGTCCACTACACCGGAGAGTATGAGATCCAGATCGCAAGGAATGCCGAGGAGATCGAGCTTGCCGCACCCGTGGACATCGAGGGAGCATATCCCCGCAAGACCGTTAACAACAATAATCCCGAAATAGACTGATCAAAAATGCCACAGGGGATGCCTATGCCCCGGTGCAAAACCGTGATATGAAGAAAAGAAAGAGGCTGGCGCTTTTCGGAAGCAGCCTTTCAAGCAGATACAAGAGAATACTGTGCAGGTCATTTGCCATTGCCGCAGAAGAACTGGATGTTGATCTGGTCATTTTCAATGCCTACGGAAAGCTCCGCAACATCAATTCCGTTTCCGCCGATAACGAATCCGGACTGATCGACTATGTGGATCTCGAACAGTTCGACGGCATCGCATTTGATGGGGAAGGCTATACCGTAAACGGAATGTCGGACAAGGTGGAGCGCAGGCTCCGCAGTGCGAAGTGCCCCGTCGTATCCATCAGCAGTCATATCGACGGATTCCACAATATTGATTTTGACGATGAGGGCGGTCTCAGACTGATGGTCGAGCATTTCCTGGATCATCATCACTTTACCAAGATAGGCTTCATGTCGGGATATCTTACCCATCCCGATGCGATAAAGAGGATCAACGAATTCCGCACGGTCATGAAGGAGCACGGTCTTCCCGAGGACGGTGCCGGAATATTTGAAGGCGACTTCTGGTATGAAAAGGGCAAGGAGGCGGCCAGATATTTTCTTTCGCTCACCGAGCGCCCCGAAGCCATAGTCTGTGCGAACGACTATATGGCCATGTCTCTCATTGACGCTTTCAGACAGGCGGGAATAAAGGTTCCGCAGGATATCGCCGTTTCAGGATATGACGGAACGCCTGAGGGCAAGGATTTCCTGCCCCATCTGACCACCGTCACCAGGGAACAGCTTGATATTGCACGCAAAACCCTGAAGCTCCTTATTCATCTTTCGGATAACGGGGATGCCGGGGATATCGACCTTAAGGTCAGGCCCAAAGCCATAATTGCCCAGTCCTGCGGCTGTGATCCCCTCGAGTACGAGCATGTGCTCGAAATAGTGGACCGCGTCCACGACGAAATGAGGAATATGAACGAGAGCCTCTATGAGTCGGAGTCCGCCATGGTCAAGCTCAACAAAGCCGACAGCATCCGAACGATGGAGAAGATTTTTGAGGAGGATTCGGTCAATTTCGGCGATTATTCCGCATTTTTCCTGATCTCCCATAAGGATTCCGAGGGAAGGACATCCTTTGACAGCGAGTTCACCACGCCCTCGGGCAGGTTTACTCCCGTTATGTGGATCGACAAAAAGGGAGAATATGCGGAAAGCCCGCGTGCGCTCAGCAGTTCCAAGATAATCCCCGATACGAATGCGGACAGAAACCATGTTTACTACGTTATGGCCGTGCATTACGGCGAGGTGATATTCGGTTATTCCGTCCTTGAAATGACAGGCAGGGATATCTTCAATGAATTCTACAACGTATGGATGCATACGATAGGCCTTTCCCTCGATACGCTTAAAAAGAGGGATCATATCGACAAGCTCATAACAAGGCTTGAGGGACTCAGCGTGACCGATGAGCTGACCGGACTGTTCAACCGCCGCGGATTTGACGACAGGACCCGCGCGGCGCTTGCCGGATGCAAGGAAGCGAAGACCGTCTGCTCGATGGTCATAGATATGGACGGACTGAAGTCGATCAATGACAGGTTCGGACATTATGAGGGAGACCGTGCCATCAGGGCGCTTGCCGACTGCATCAAAAAGTGCAGCGATTTCGGTGAGATCGCGGGAAGAGCCGGCGGAGACGAGTTCTATGTATTTGCTCCCGACTACTCCGAGGCCCGTCTGAACCGGTTCGTGGAGAGAATGAAGGGATTCGTGGACGAGTACAACAAGGTCAACAGAATGGATTACAGGCTCGATTTCAGTATTGGAACCTACCTTACCGAGGCGGATTCCTACGGCAGGATCGAGGATTATTTCAAGATCAGCGATGCCAGGATGTACGAGCAGAAAACGTCCAAACCCGGCCGCAGAAAATAGTCTTTCATTAAAAAATTGAAAAAAATAAAATTTTTTGTTGATTTTCTTTTTGATAGGTGCTAATATCCCATTGTTGCACTAAAAAGGACCGCTAGCTCAGTTGGTAGAGCACCTGACTCTTAATCAGGGTGTCCAGGGTTCGAGCCCCTGGCGGTCCACGCGAGGTCGCAGGCTTGCTTTGAAGCGGGTTTGTGGCCTTTTCCTTTTACCTAAAACGGGATGCCGTGTAACGGCGAAGCAATCCGTTTTAATTTTTTAAGAGGTATACATGCTCCGGATATTTGACACACATGCGCATTATGATGACGAAGCCTTCGATGCGGACCGCGATGAGGTGCTGCGGGGCCTTGCCGAGCAGGGAATTGCGAGGGTCACGGATATCGGGGCGGGAATAGAGTCTTCGAAGGCGGCACTCGAGCTTTCGAAGAAGTATGACTTTATGTACTGCGCGCTCGGCGTCATTCCCGGAAAATGCTCGGAGATCACGGATGAAACCTGGAAATGGCTCTGCGAATCCGCCGAAAAGGAAGAAAAATGCGTCGCGATCGGTGAGATCGGCCTTGATTACCACTGGGACGACGATCCGAGGGATGTTCAGGCACTCTGGTTCGGAAACCAGATAGAACTTGCGAAAAAAATCGGAAAACCCATCGTCGTACACTCAAGGGATGCCGCAAAAGATACGATAGATATTATGAAGGCACATTCCGCAGGGGATGCGGGCGGAGTTATCCACTGCTATTCCTACACGGCGGAGAGTGCGAGGGAATTCCTGAATATGGGTTTCTTTTTCGGGATCGGAGGGGTAGTGACCTTCCAAAATGCGAAGAAGCTCGCAGAGGCGGTGCGCTTCATACCTCTTTCGAACATTGTCCTGGAGACGGATTGCCCTTATCTGGCACCGGTTCCGCACAGGGGAGAGAGGAATTATTCGGGGTATCTGAACCTCGTCGCGGAACGCATTGCCGGGATCAAGGAAATGCCCGTCGAAACGGTGATTGAGGAGACCTTCCGCAACGCCTGCAGACTATACAAACCGGCGGAAATATGATAGAATTTACCCAAATAAATTAAAGTAGATTCATTCTTATGGTACCGGGGGGAAACGAGGTACTTTTATGAAGATAGAGAGAGTAGATGACAAAACTATAAAGTGCTATCTCTCCAAGGATGAACTGGCTTACTACCAGGTTGATTACAGTGATTTCATTTCCAGGACCGAGAATGCCCAGAGGCTCCTGAGAGAGATAATAGAAACAGCTAAGACCGAGGTGGGTTATCACCCTCCGAAGATCGCTTTTGAGATGCAGATAATGATGGTTCCCGAGCAGGGAATGGTTCTTACCTTCTCTGAGAAGGACCCCGCACTCGGTGTGGATCCTTCCAAACTCGGCGGATTTATCGATACCCTTAAGCAGCTCCTTGAGCACGTAAAGGAAGAATCCGGCGGAACGACCGGAGCACTCGGCGCGCTTCCGGGACTCGGACAGGGTGGGCTTTCACTTCCCGCTCCTTCCTCCATGCCTTCCGTGCAAGGCGGGGAGAAGCAGCAGAGTGCACCGGCGATCGATGTAAACGATGCGATATTCATGTTCACATATCTGGCGGATTTCATGGATTATGCCCAGGGCCTTCCCAGGGGCATCCGCATCGACTCGACCCTTTACAAGATGGGTGATGTCTATTACCTGCATATCTCAAGAGGAAAGGCTTCCTACGACCGCTTCAGCAGAAGCTGCGTACAGGCTTTGGAATTTTCACAGCTCTACAGTGCAGGCCCCGGATGTGATGAAGTCCTTAAGGAACATGGTGAGGTGATCATCGCAACGAAGGCCGTGAACAGATTCCGTAAGTAATGATTGTTTTAACAGGCGGCCCCTTTCTGACGGGGGCCGCCTTAAATTGTTTATAGAGGAAATCAGGGTTAAGGAGGAAAAAGGATGTTTGTATGTCCCAACTGCGGGGCCAATATCAATTTTGATCCCGGCAAGCAGCTGCTCCACTGTGATTTCTGTGATACGGATCTTTCGCCCGATTCCGTGATCCAGAAAGACGATGCGGTAGAGAGCACTTACACCGAGTCCGAAGCCGATGCGAATTCCGAAACAGGTTTTAAGGAGTACACCACTACGATCTATACCTGTAAGGAGTGCGGAGGTGAGATCCTTACATACGACAACACGGTCGCAACCTTCTGCAGCTACTGCGGAGCATCGACCGTTCTTTCCGGTCGTATAGGCAAGGAGAGAGCACCCGAATACATCATCCCCTTCAAGATCACCAAGCAGCAGAGTGCCGAGCTTTACAAGAAGGCCGTAAAAAAGGCCCTCTTTGCGCCCGCGTACATGAAGGAAGATACCGTCATCGAGAAGTTCCGCGGTATCTATATGCCTTACTGGATCTACGATTTCAAGGAGAACCGCCCCGCTTCACTCCGCGGTCAGGAGGATCACAGGAGCGGCGATTACATCATCCATACCCATTACGATATCAATACAAATGTGGATGCCGAGTATAACGGCCTTGCATATGATGCTTCCTCACAGTTTAACGACAATCTGAGCGAAGCGATCGCACCCTTTGATTTCAATGCCGCCGTTCCGTTCAATACCACTTACATGAGCGGATTCTATGCGGATGCGGCAGATACCGACGCCAAGCTTTATCAGGATCAGGCCCGTGCGATCGTTACCGCCGATATTTACAACAATATCGCCAGGGATCCTGCGGTAAAGAAGATCACGTTAAAAACGGGCAGCATGTCGAACCTTAATCCCGAGAAAACCGAGAGCAGGCTAGGCTATTTCCCCGTATGGTTCCTTTCATGCAAGAACAAGGACCGCATCACCTATGCGGTCGTCAACGGACAGACCGGAGAGGTTGCGACGGATATCCCCATTGATTTCAAAAAATACCTGATCGTATCACTGATAGCGACGATCCCGATATTTGCGCTTCTGTATCTGATTCCCGTGATAAAACCCACTACTCTGATCGTGTTTGCACTTCTCTTCTCGATCATAAGCATGATCATCGTATGTTCGCAGAAGAACAAGATCTATGTAAGGACCTTTAGTCTTGATGACAAGGGGCTGCTGTACAGACAGCAGCAGGCTGCAGGGTCAGGCACTCCCGATACGAAGGCTCCCCAGCCTCAGCCTCAGCCCCAGTCTCAGCCGAAGATCAAATCGAGTGCGGGCAGTGATGCGTTCTTCTCGGTACTTGCCGTGGTGGGATTCCTGATAAGCCTGTGTGCGGGCGGTGTGGGAGTCGTTCTTTACTTATGTGTCATCGTTCCCCTCATTACCAATGCCAGGAAGAATAAGAGCAAGAAGGTTGTTGTGGATGATTCCAAGGTTAAGGCAAAGGCGCCCGGCGGGGAGAAGTTCCTGCTCTGCTTAAAGCCTCTCATCGGTGCCGTGATCGCCATTGCCATATGGCTGATCGCTCCCATTTCGGATGAATACTATTACATTGCTGCACTCATATGCATGGTCGGAGTTCTTCTTTCCTTCTTCGACATGATCAAGCAGCACAACGAGCTTTCGACACGAAAGCCGCCTCAGTTCGATAAGAGGGGAGGTGACGAAGCATGAAGAGATCATTAAGAAATCTCCTCCTCATACTTTCACTTTCCGTTCTTTTTGCGGCTGCCTGCATAGTCCCTTCCGTTACGGCGAAGGCTGACGATGCCTTTGATTATTACAGGGATCCCGATGTCGACAAGTACAATCCGGATACCGATTACCGTATAGTCATCATCGATGCGGCAGATCTGTTTACAAGCGAAGAGATAAAGC
>JAFWUY010000070.1 GCA_017524035.1 Lachnospiraceae bacterium
TGAGCGAGCACGTGAGAGGCGGTGTGACGGTAGGTGCTTTTGCCGTCGTCATCATCAAATGTGAGAATCTGCAGTTCGCAGTCCTCGTTCAAGGGTGTTCTTAAATCCTTGACCTCGCCGTTGATTTTAGCGACACAGGCGGCTTTGTAAAGCCCCATACCGAGATCCTTGGCGATTTCCATGGCGGTGATGCCGTTTTCATACTCTTTAACGACTCCGCCTTTGAGTGTTACATTAATCATATATATTCCTCCTGACAAAATTACAAAATAAAAAGCTTCACCCTGCAGACAACAGGATGAAGCTGTATAAGCTCCACGGTTCCACCCGTAATTGCGGAAATAATCCGCCTCTCATTCGGCTTTTAACGGTGCCTGCCGGCGCGGTTTATCGTAAAAACGCTTCGCCGCACACTCCGCAGCGGTGGTGCCTTTAAGGTTGATGAACGCGATTTCAGCCGCGTCGCGTTCTCTCTGAAAAAACCTGTGCAAAAGACACGTTCTGCATCAATGTTTTGAAAATATCGGGTATAATATTAACACTCTTCAATTATATTGTCAATATAATAATAAAAATCTTGACATTTGCTTTATTTAAGTATATTATCTACTTTAATAGTGCTATTTTGTGCCGGAATGGTGGATTCCGGTCTGAAATATACAATAAGTGCTATTTATCACTTTAATATTTAAAATTTTTAAAGAAGGAGGAATGCTTTTCAATGCCTATTGTTATTGCATTAATTGCTGTTGCAGTCGCCGCCGTCGTATGCTTTATTGTCGGCTACGCTGCAGGTCAATCGCATAGAAAAAAGACTGCGGAACAGGCCATAGGCTCGGCTGAAAAAGAAGCCGCCCGCATAATCAACGACGCAGTCAAGGCCGCTGAGGAAAAGAAAAAAGAAGCGGAAGAACAGAAGAAAGAAGCAATAATCGAAGCAAAAGAGGAAATTCACAAACAGCGCACCGAAGCGGAAAAAGAACTCCGCGAAAGACGCAAGGAAGTCCAGCGCTCCGAAAACAGGCTTATCCAGAAGGAAGAAACTTTCGACAAGAAGACAGAGAACCTTGAAAAGAAAGACGAAATCCTCAACGAGAAAATCAAGCAGGCGGAAGCGAAGCTCGACGAAGTCGAAAGCATAAAGCGCAGCCAGTTTGAAATGCTTGAAAGAATTTCGGGCTACACAAAGGAACAGGCGAAGGATTACCTTCTCACCGCTCTCGAACAGAGCCTCGCTCACGAAAAAGCGCTTCGCATCCAGGAGTGCGAGCAGAAAACCAAGGATGAATCCGAAGCCCTTGCCAGAGAGATTATCTCAACCGCCATTCAGCGCTGCGCGGCGGACCACGCCGCTGAGGCTACCGTCTCCGTCGTGACTCTTCCCAACGATGAAATGAAGGGCAGAATCATCGGCAGAGAGGGCAGAAATGTCAGAACTCTCGAAACCATCACGGGCGTTGACCTCATTGTTGACGACACGCCCGAGGCCATAACCGTTTCCAGCTTCGATCCCGTCCGCCGCGAAGTGGCGAGACTTACTCTCGAAAAACTTATCGCGGACGGCAGAATCCATCCCACGAAGATTGAGGAAATGTTTGAAAAATCCAAGCGCGAGGTTGAGCAGACCATCAAGCAGACCGGTGAAAGAGCCGTTGTCGACGCAGGTGTGAACGGAATCCACCCCGAACTCATCAAGCTTCTCGGCAAACTCAAATACCGCACAAGCTACGGTCAGAATGTTCTCAACCACTCACTCGAGGTTTCGTATATCGCGGGTCTTCTCGCGTCGGAACTCGGCATTGATCCCAAACTCGCGAAAAGAGCGGGCCTTCTGCACGATATAGGCAAGGCTCTCGACCACGAAATCGACGGCTCCCATGTTCAGCTCGGCGTTGAATACGCGAGAAAATACAAGGAAAACGAACAGGTTATTCACGCCATCCAGGCGCACCACGGCGATGTCGAGGCAAAGACAATCACAGCCTGCCTCGTTCAGGCCGCGGACGCCATCTCGGCGGCAAGACCGGGCGCCAGACGCGAAAATGTCCAGAACTACATCAAGCGTCTCGAAAAACTTGAAGAAATCGCTTCGGGCTTTGAGGGCGTTGACCGCACATACGCCATCCAGGCGGGCAGAGAAATCAGACTTATGGTCAAGCCCGACAAAATCAGCGATGACGATATGGTGCTTCTTGCCCGCAATGTCGCGCAGAAGATAGAAGAAGAACTTGAATATCCCGGCCAGATCAAGGTCAATATCATTCGCGAGAAGAGGGTAGTCGATTACGCGAAGTAAATCCCTCTCCGGTTCTGAAGATTACAACCAAACAAAAAGAAAGACAGTTGCCAAGCGCAGCTGTCTTTTTTTAACCTTTACAAAAAGAATTTAATTCGGTAGAATAGTGCGGGTGTGGATTGTATACGATTATGCAATAATTCAATTCTGAGTTTTTGTGGAGGAAATCATGTCTAAAGCATTTGCTGAAATGTCAAAGGAAGAGCTTCTTACATTAAAGGAAGAGCTCAACAAAGAATACAGTGAAGCAAAGTCCAAGGGACTTGCTCTCAACATGGCAAGAGGAAAGCCCTCACCCGCACAGCTCGATCTGGGAATGGATTTTCTCAATGCCGTCAATTCAGAGAGTGACATGCTTTCAGCCGGAAAGATAGATACAAGAAACTACGGTGAACTCGACGGTATTCCCGAGGCTAAAAAGCTCATGGCCGATATTATGGATACCAAGCCGGAGAACGTTATCGTATGCGGTAACGCTTCACTCAATATTATGTACGATACCGTTTCAAGGGCATATACCCACGGTATCCTCGGAAATACTCCCTGGTGTAAGCTGGACAAGGTAAAGTTCCTCTGCCCCGCACCCGGATATGACAGACATTTTGCGATCACCGAACATTTCGGAATCGAGATGATCACCGTTCCCATGACTCCGACCGGTCCCGATATGGACATTGTCGAAGAGTGGGTATCGAAGGATGAGACCGTAAAGGGAATCTGGGTTGTTCCCAAATATTCAAATCCCCAGGGTTATTCATGCAGCGACGAGACCGTAAGGAGATTCGCGGCATTAAAGCCTGCGGCGAAGGATTTCAGGATCTTCTGGGACAACGCATATGTTGTACACCATCTTTATGATGAAGAGAGCCGTCAGGACAAGCTCCTCGATATCATCTCGGAGTGCGAGAAGGCCGGCAATCCCGATATGGTATTCGAATTCTGCTCCACCTCCAAGGTTTCTTTTGCGGGAGCGGGAATCTCGGCTGTTGCGTCATCAGCGGCAAACATCGCAGACATCAAGAAGTCACTTACCGTACAGACCATCGGATACGACAAGATAAACCAGCTCAGACATGTCAGATATTTCAAGGATATTAATGGTGTAAAGGAACACATGAAGAAGCATGCGGCACTCCTTCGTCCCAAGTTCGAAGCATGTGAGCAGGTACTTAAGAACGAACTCGACGGAACAGGCATCGCAACCTGGACTACTCCCAACGGAGGATATTTCATCTCTCTCGAGGTTATGGCGGGATGTGCGAAGAAGGTCGTAGCTATGTGCAAGGAAGCCGGCGTTACTCTTACCGGTGCGGGTGCAACCTATCCTTACAGGAACGATCCCAAGGACTCCAATATCCGTATCGCACCCTCATATCCTTCACCCGAAGAGATGTCCCAGGCCACCGATCTTCTCGTTCTCTGCGTAAAACTCGCAGCTGTCGAGAAACTCCTCGAAGTATAATACCGATCATCAATGAGTCACGGGGGACAGTGCCTGTGACTCATTTATATTAATCCGCGGGTCCTGCCGCTATGTGTGACCATTCTCGATTCTTCGGCGTCAAGCGCGGAACCGGTCCGACATCAGCTTCAGCTCGTGCCGCAGGCCACTCACTTCGTTCGGGCCAAGCGTCCGTTCCTAACGCAGACGCCGAAATCTCGAACGATCACACAATTGCGTCACCCGCAGACTTAAGATAAAAATATGTGTCACAGGCACTGTCCCCGGTGACAAACGGAAAAAGGTGAGATTATGGATGAGATAAAGAGAATAGACAGAACACTGGTTGCGAACGGACGCGTGATCTATTACTATCAGGACACGATGCTGATGCCCGACGGATCGAAGGTAAAATGGGACCTGATCGATCACGACGGTGCTGCGGCGGTCGTAGCGGTACGCGAGGACGGAAAGCTCCTCATGGTGCGCCAGTACAGAAATCCTCTCGAAAGACAGACACTCGAGATTCCTGCGGGGAAGCTCGATACAAGGGACGAGGATCCGAAGAAAGCCGCAGAGCGCGAGCTTGCCGAGGAGACCGGATATATCTGTGACAATATCGAATACCTTACGACGATCTACACAACAGTTGCATTCTGCGATGAAAAGATCGCCCTCTATCTTGCGAAGGACCTGAAAGACAGGCATCCGCAGCATCTCGACGATGACGAATACATCGATCTTGAGGCTTATACACTGGACGAGGTCAGACAGATGATCTACGACGGTAAGATACAGGATGCGAAGACCATAATCGGGATCCTTTTGTACGCTTCAAAATATCACTTATAATTTATTAATTTTTTAATCGGGCTTGTGGTCACAGGCCCGATTTTTTTTCCCCTTTTACAACATATTGTGGTGTGACGAAAACGTAGAAATTTCGGCTATTTTTCTATGCTTTTTTTTCCTTGAAAAACCGTCAAACGTTTTCTATAATGCGATTTGCCGCTGGTGGAGAGCGGAAAAAACAAGGCACGGATGCCGGTTAGGAATTTACTTATCGATGGGGAAGCATCTCGATTTATTTACTCAGTATCTCGGCGAAGAGAAGAAGATGTCCGAGAATACCATACAGTCCTACAGAAGGGACCTTGCACGACTTGAAAGCTATTGCAACGGACTTGCGATAGAAGATCTTACCGAAGTAACACAGCACAATCTCGAAAGCTATATTGATTATCTTGAAGCGGGAGATTTCAAGACCTCCACCATCTCAAGAAATGTTGCTTCGATACATGCATTTTATTCATATCTTTATACCTGTCACGAAGTAGAGACAGATGTATCAAGAGGACTCACAAGCCCCAAGGTAGAGCGCGTCGATCCCGATATCCTCACCGAAGATGAGGTTGTCAGGCTCCTTGAAGCTCCTTCATCCGAAGATCCCAAGGGCATAAGAGATAAAGCGATGCTCGAGGTAATGTACGCTACGGGCATCAAGGTTTCCGAACTTGTAAAGCTCCGCATGCAGGATGTCGATCTGAGGACCGACATGCTTATCGTAAACGGCAGGAGCATCCCTCTCGGAAGACATGCGAGAAGCGCTATGATCGCATATCTTGAGAGCGGAAGAAACAAGCTTTTCGGAGAGAAGGAAAGCGACATTCTTTTCCCCAATTACCAGGGAGAGGCTATGTCAAGACAGGGATTCTGGAAGATCCTCAAGTCATATGTTAAGGATGCCGGAATCGAGAAGGACGTTACACCTTGCCTTCTGCGCCACAGCTTTGCAGCTCATCTGATAGAGCACGGTGCGGATATCAAGAGTGTTTCGATAATGCTGGGACATTCCGATATATCAACAACTCAGGTTTATGCCCGTATGGCGCAGAACTCCCTGAGAAAAACATATGCAGGAGCTCATCCCAGGAATTAAGTAATAAACAACTACTACTACTGAGACATGGGGGCGGAGAACCGTCCCCATGTTTCAACTGAAAAGACATACTTTTTGGGACTTTTAAGTTTGAACAGAGGCGGACAATATAGTATAATGTCAAATTGGACGCGCATCTGTTCGGAAGGCGTGTTAAACGTGCAAATAAAGGATAAAAAGTATGTCATTCGAATTCATAAAAAAGCTCCCTACACCGGATGAGATTAGGGCGGAATACCCCGTTCCCGAGAAGGTAAGACAGATCAAAGTACAGCGTGATGCCGAGATCAGAAAGGTCTTTACCGGGGAATCCGATAAGTTTCTCGTAATAATCGGACCCTGCTCCGCGGATAATGAGGAGGCTGTCTGCGATTATGTCTGCAGGCTTGCCAAAGTTAATGAGGAGGTTAAGGATAAGCTGATCCTTATCCCCAGGATCTATACCAACAAGCCACGTACGACAGGCGAAGGATACAAAGGTATCGTTCATCAGCCCGACCCGGAGAAAGGCGTTGATTTCGTCGCGGGACTCATCGCTATGAGACATATGCAGATAAGAGCGGTTGAAGAGACCGGTCTTACCGCTGCGGATGAGATGCTTTATCCCGAAAACTGGAGATATGTGTCGGACATCCTTTCATACGTTGCCATCGGCGCACGTTCCGTAGAGGACCAGCAGCACAGACTCACCGTTTCGGGTTTTGATGTTCCCGCAGGCATGAAGAATCCTACCAGCGGAGATCTCTCCGTCATGATGAATTCCATCTATGCCGCACAGCATCCCCATGCATTCATTTACAGGGGATGGGAAGTTAAGACCACCGGCAACCCTGCCGCACATGCGGTTCTCAGAGGTGCCACCAATAAGCACGGTAACAATACGCCCAACTATCATTACGAGGATCTTGTCAGAGTTCTTGAAATGTACAACAAGATGGATCTGATAAATCCTGCGGTGGTTATTGACGCCAACCATTCGAATTCCGATAAGCAGTTCAAACAGCAGATCAGAATCGTAAAGGAAGTCATGCACAACCGCACCATCAACCCCGACATCAAAAATCTTGTCAAGGGTGTGATGATAGAAAGCTATATAGAAGAAGGCAATCAGAAGATCGGAGAAGGAGTCTACGGTAAGTCCATTACAGACCCCTGCCTCGGATGGGCTGATTCCGAAAGACTTATAAAGGATATTGCGGATCTTGTGATCTGATAAAGGCTTTGCATAACCTGCACGGCCTTATCGGAAGGCCGCAAAGGAGCAGGTTATGAGCAAGCGTTCAGAAAAGATCATCAGGATACTGATCCCTGCCGGACTTGCGCTTATGTGCGCAGTGATGGCACTTCTCGGAGGGAAGGTCATAAACCTTGAGAAGAGGATCAGGGGATATGAAGCCGTAGAGCAGCTCGGTGAAAGACAGAGCAGACTTGTACAGCTTTCATGGATCGAGGAAAACGCATACGAAGCATCGGATATTTCCGAGCTGGCCGCACGTGACTATACGGACGGCGCCTCATCGCTTGCATATCCCTGCGATGAATATGAAGCACATCCCACAGGAAATACTGCTTTATATGACAGGAACGGCGTGACATATGCCGCAGATTCCGATTCGGACGGAATACACAGGGTCTATCTTACTTTTGATGACGGACCCAGCATTTATACGGATGATATCCTTGACATCCTTGCGGCTTACGATGTGAAAGCAACATTCTTTGTTGTGGGAAGAGAGAACACCGCTTCTTATGCCAGATACTTAAGGATCATCGAAGAGGGACACACTCTCGGGATGCATTCATACTCCCATGTATACAGTGATATCTATGCATCTCCCGAAAGCTTTGCTGCGGATACCGAAAGAATACGTTCCCTTCTCGAAGATGTGACCGGATATTCGCCCGTGTTCTACAGATTTCCCGGCGGCAGCTCCAATGATGTCAGTGCGACCGATATGCACGAGCTTGAGGATTATCTGTCATCACAGGGAATCGTTTATTTTGACTGGAATGTTTCGAGCGGTGATGCGGGCAAGACTCCGCTTTCGCCCGATCAGATAATAAACAATGCGCTTCAGGGAATAGAGAGCAGGGATACGACAGTCATTCTTTTCCATGATACGGCTGCCAAGAGATCAACTGTATACGCGCTCCCGTCCATTATTGAAGCGATACAGTCTATGGATAATACGGTTATACTTCCCATAACATATGACACTACTGTCATACAGCATGACCATCCATGAATAAATTAAAACGGAGGTAACAAATGGGTTTTTTCGGTGAATTAAAACAGGACCTGTCCCATGTAGCTGATTCCGCCAAGGAAAAAGAAGCGGCAGACGCACAGGCTGACAGCCTCCTTAATGACGCTGAACTGGCCGGGCTCGATGAAGCGGAGGCCCTCAGCAGTGAACAGATCGAAGAAGAAATTCCCGCATCCGATGAAGAGGTCGATGATGTTTCCCTTCTTTTGAAGGATCTCGTATCGGATCTCGGCGGTGAAGACCTTCATGCCACACCCGAAGACGATGAGGAGAGCACAGGAGATATCGGTGATGATATCGATGCGATCCTTGCGGGGCTTTCGGCAGATGCGGAGGATGAAAACAAAGAGGATGCATCCGAAGAGGAACTTGCATCCGTAGAATCCGAAGAAGAGGAGGCTCCCGCAGAGGAAGCTCCCGAAACAGAGGATTATATGGCGGCTCTTGACCAGGCATTCGCAGCTCTTACGGAAAAGGAAGAGACTCCTGCGGAGGAAGAACCTGAAGAGGAAGAGATTCCCGAAGAGGAAGAAGAGCCCGAAGAAGAAGTCATCACAGAAACAAAAGAAACTTATGAGTATAAAGGAGCAGATGAAATGGAGACAGGTAATTATTCAGAAGAGACTTCCGTAATAACCGGAGGAATGGTTGTTAACGGCGATATCGAGTCCGCAGGTTCACTCGATCTTATCGGTAAGGTAAACGGCGATGTTATCGTAAAGGGTAAGCTCAACGTAACCGGACATATCGTAGGAAACTCCGAGGCAAAGGAAGTATTCGCAGAGAATGCCAAGATCACCGGTAATGTCACCAGCGAAAGCTCCGTTAAGATCGGTGCGGGAACTGTAGTTGTAGGTAACATCTCCGCATTCAGCGCAGCAATCGCAGGCGCTGTAAAGGGAGACATCGATGTACATGGTCCCGTTATCCTCGATTCGACCGCAATCGTTATGGGTAACATCCGCTCCAAGTCAGTACAGATCAACAACGGTGCTGCTCTTGAAGGTATCTGCTCACAGGCTTATGCAGAGGTCAGCCCTACCGCATTCTTCGATGATTACAAGCCCGAGACCAGACCCGAGAAGAAGGCTAAGAAAGAGAACTGATAGGATAAACCTAAAAAGGAGACCGGTATGAGGATACTTTTGAAACTCAGCGGCGAAGCACTTGCGGGACCCTCAGGCAAGGGATTTGACGAGCCTACCGTAAGGATGGTCGCAGATCAGATAAAGGAGATCGCAGATAAAGGAACCCAGGTCGGTGTTGTCATCGGCGGCGGTAATTTCTGGAGAGGAAGAAGCTCGGAGAATATCGACCGTACCAAGGCAGACCAGATCGGAATGCTCGCAACGGTAATGAATGCATTATATGTTTCCGAGATCTGCAGGTCCGTCGGACTTAAGACCGACATACTCACTCCTTTCGCCATAGGTGCTTTTACGGATCTGTTTTCCAAGGATAAAGCAAACAAGGCTTTCGAAGAGGGACATATCGTATTCTTCGCCGGAGGTACCGGACATCCTTACTTCTCGACCGATACGGGCGTTGTTCTCAGAGCCGTTGAGGTTGAGGCAGACCAGATACTCCTTGCCAAGTCCATCGACGGAGTTTACGATTCGGATCCCGCAAAGAATCCGGATGCAAAGAGATTTGATGAGATCACGATTGACGATGTGATCGCAAACAATCTTCAGGTAGTGGATATGACGGCATCCATTCTTGCACGTGACAACAAAATGCCGATGGCTGTCTTTTCACTTAATGAAGAGGGCAGCATTGTAAATACTCTTTACGGAAAGTTTAACGGAACCAGGATAACGGTTTAGAAAGGCGGAAAATATGGATGCCAGATTACAGTCATATGAAGATAAGATGAAGAAGACCCTTGATTTCCTTGCTGAGGAATATGCTTCCGTACGTGCGGGTAGAGCAAATCCCCACGTTCTCGACAGGATCAAGGTAGATTATTACGGAACTCCCACCCCTATCCAGCAGGTAGGAAATGTTTCAGTTCCCGAAGCACGCATTATCCAGATCGCACCCTGGGACAAGACTCTTCTCAAGGCTATCGAGAAGGCTATCCAGACTTCCGATATCGGTATCAATCCTCAGAATGACGGAAGTGTCATAAGACTTCAGTTCCCTGAGCTTACCGAGGAAAGACGTAAGGATCTTGTTAAGGATATCAAGAAGAAGGCAGAAGACGGAAAGGTTGCTCTCAGAAACGTAAGAAGAGACGGCAACGAAGAATTCAAGAAGCTCGGCAAGGGAGAGATCTCCGAGGACGAAGCAGCCGATCTTACGGATTCACTCCAGAAGCTTACCGATGATTATATTGCCAAGATCGATAAGGCTCTCGAAGAGAAGACCAAGGAGCTCATGACCGTATAATGGCTAATGTTCCGGTGCATCTTGCGATAATCTTAGACGGTAACGGCAGATGGGCCAAGAAAAAAGGCCTTCCAAGAAATGCCGGACATGTTCAGGGCGCACATGTTCTTGAAGACATGTGTGAGATCGTATGGAACAAAGGGATAAAGTATCTGACGGTGTATGCATTCTCGTCAGAGAACTGGAAGAGACCGTCGGATGAAGTTGCTCTCCTGATGAAGCTTCTCAGGGATTACATGAAGAATTCCGTTAAGCGTGCGATGAAGAACAATATGCGTGTAAGAGTCATCGGGGACAAGAACGGACTTGATGAGGATCTGCGCGTGTCGATCGCTGAACTTGAGGATGCGACCAAAGGCAATACCGGTCTTAACTTTACCATAGCACTCAATTACGGCGGAAGGGATGAGATCGTCCGTGCCGTAAGAAAGCTTTCATCGGAGCATGATGCGGAGTTTATGAAGAATCTTTCCGAAGATGATCTTGCATCCGCACTTGATACTTCGGGAATGCCCGATCCCGATCTTCTGATCCGTACCTGCGGAGAAGAGAGGATCTCTAATTTCCTGCTGTGGCAGATCTCATACAGTGAATTCTACTTCGCCGACTGTGCGTGGCCTGATTTCAACGAAGCCGAACTGGACAAGGCACTTGAAAGCTATTCTTCAAGGACCAGACGCTTCGGAGGCCTTGTAAAAGGCGAAGAATAAAAACCTTGGAGAACCTGATGTTCGTTAAAAGACTTTTAAGCGGAATAGTTCTTATATTCGGGCTTGGATTTTCCTTCGCTATCGGCGGATATCTTCTTTCCGCCGTTTTAATGATCATTTCCCTTATCGGTTATTGTGAACTGGTAAAGGCTCTCTGTTCCGAGACTGAGCGTCGTGAACTGAACGGTCCGGATAACATCGCATTTGCTTCGATCATTCTTTACTATCTGTCCGTAACCTTCACTGATGACAGAACATTTCTCATTCTCGTCATCGGTGGTTTCATGCTTCTCGAGCTTGTCTGGTTTGTTCTGAGATTCCCCAAGTATTCGACGGACCGCGTAGTAAGAACTGTCTTCAGTGTCATCTATTGTCCCGTGATGCTCAGCTTCATTTACATGATAAGGGAGCTTGAGGGAAGGGAATTCCTTATCTGGATCGTTCTTATCACTTCCTGGGGATGCGATACGCTTGCATATTGCAGCGGTATGCTGCTCGGACGCCATCATCCTTTCAAACAGCTTTCTCCCAAGAAGTCTACGGAAGGCTGTATCGGAGGCATCATCGGAAGTGCCCTGATCGGATTTTTATTCGGCTTCTTTTACGTTAAGAGATTTCTTCCCGTTCCCTACGTGGAGTGGAGGCTTGCCCTCATCTGCGGCGTCGGTGCGCTCATGGGAATGGTAGGCGATCTTGCGGCTTCCGGAATAAAGCGCAACAACAATATCAAGGATTTCGGAAAGCTCATCCCCGGACACGGCGGAATAATGGACAGATTCGATTCCATGATCCTCTGTGCTCCCGCAGCTTACATACTTACTTATCTTCTGATCACCGTATCATGATCCATAGATGCGGTAAGAGGTTTTGCTATGAATATGATCTCTTCAATCTTATGGTTTATCATTATTTTTTCGATAGTTGTCGTTTCTCATGAGTTCGGTCATTACCTGCTTGCCAGGGCAAACGGCATCAGGGTCAAGGAGTTTCTCGTAGGTTTCGGCCCCGTTATCTTCAAGTTCAAAAAAGGTGAAACGGTTTTTAAGGTCTGCATTCTTCCGCTCGGCGGAGCATGCGTTTATGACGGCATGGATGAGATCGATAAGGATGAACAGTCCGAAAATGAAAACCGCATTCCCGACAGATCAAAGTTTCCGAGCGCCAAGCCCTGGGCCAAGATCGCAACTCTTGTGGCAGGGCCTTTTTTCAATTTCATTCTCGGATTCATCGTTGCGTTCATAATGGTCAATATGATCCTTATCCGCGAGCCTGTTATAACTGAGGTCATTGAAGGCGGTGCGGCAGAGGCGGCGGGTCTTCTTCCCGGAGACAGGATAACTGCGATCGACGGACAGAAGATCTATCTTTATGACGAGCTGTCTGTTTATACGACTCTTTACCGCGGCGGTGATGCACGTCTTAAAGTGAACAGAAACGGTGAGATGCTCGATATCGTTCTTACTCCCTACTACAGCGAAGAATACGGAAGATATATGTTCGGTATCGTAAATGACACTTATGTCGAAGAACTCAAGGGGCTTGATGCTTTCAGGTACACCTGGTATGAGATGAGATATAACGTGATCATGGTGTGGAAGAGTCTCGGTGCTCTTGTTACCGGAAGACTGTCACGTGAGAATGTTGCGGGTCCCGTCGGAGTCGTTAACATGGTCGGAGACATCATTGAAGAGACCAGTCCCTACGGCTGGCAGACAGTACTTGTGAACATGCTCAACCTTATGCTGCTGCTCACGGTGAACCTCGGAATCTTCAACTTACTTCCGGTTCCCGCACTTGACGGAGGACGCCTTCTTTTTGCACTGGTCGAGCTTGTGCGAGGCAAGCCCGTACCGCCCAAGAAGGAAGCATACGTACATCTCGCGGGAATGGTACTGCTTCTCATCATTGTAGTCGTAGTATTCTTCAATGACATACATAATATTTTTAACTGATTCTTTTCTCACAGCGGAGAAATGTAAATACTATGAAAAAAATATCTGTTCTGGGATCTACCGGTTCGATAGGTACTCAGACTCTTGAAGTCGTAAGACAGAATAAAGATGAACTTGAAGTGACCGCACTTGCTGCGGGCACGAACGTCGATCTGATTGAAAAGCAGATCAGGGAGTTTATGCCGAAGATCGCCGCAATGGGTGATGAGAAGTCGGCTGAAGAGCTTAAGATACGCATATCCGATCTTAGCGGTGTGAAGGTTCTTGCGGGAATGGACGGTCTTCTCGAGATGGCTTCCGATCCCGGATACGATATCATGGTCACTGCAATCGTCGGAATGATCGGCATTCGTCCCACCATCGCCGCGATCGAAGCCGGTAAGGACATCGCACTTGCTAATAAGGAGACGCTTGTCTGCGCGGGACATATCATTATGCCTCTTGCAGGGGAGAAGGGAATTAAGATCCTTCCGGTGGACAGTGAGCACTCTGCAATATTCCAGTCGCTGCAGGGTTCACCGAGAAGCAGGATAGAGAAGATCATTCTTACATGCTCGGGCGGCCCTTTCAGGGGGATGAAGAAGGATGAGCTTGCTGCCAAAACTCCCGAGGATGCACTTAAGCATCCCAACTGGAACATGGGAAAGAAGATAACGATCGACTCGGCAAGTCTTGTCAACAAAGGTCTCGAGGTCATGGAAGCATCATGGCTTTTCGGAGTGGGACCCGAGAGAGTATGCGTCACAGTGCATCCGCAGAGCGTTCTTCATTCTGCGGTTGAATTCGCAGACGGCGCTGTAGTCGGACAGATGGGAACTCCCGATATGAAGCTTCCCATCAATTACGCACTCTTTTATCCCGACAGAAAACCCATGAACAGCACCAAGCTCGACCTGTTTGAGACAGCGGCCCTGACATTTGAAAAGCCCGATACCGAAACCTTCAGAGGTCTGTCGCTTGCACTTGATGCCGCAAAAACGGGCGGTACCATGCCGACGATCTTTAACGCGGCCAATGAAGAAGCGGTCGCAAGATTCCTTGACCATAAGACCGGATTCCTCGGTATCTATGAGGACATCGAAAGAGCCATGGGCACGGTCAGGGTAAAGGAGAATCCTTCCGTTGAAGAGATACTGGATGCCGAAAAGGCCGCAAGGGAAGCGGTCAAGGCAGGCTGAGCAGCTTTTATTTACCGATGAGCGGACAAAAGTCCGCAGTACGTATATTTATGCAGTCAGAATTTCTTACGGGGTATGTTAAGACAGGCGGTCATATAGTACTTGAAAAGGCTGCCGTAAAAGGGAATAATGTTTTCTATACGGTCTGCGGTGATCTGGAGGAAATAAGGGATGCCGCCGGTATGCCCGTAATGAACGGACGGTCCAAGGGTGTTCTTGCCTCGGGATTTCATCATGAAATGATCGGTGCGATATCGAGGGGAGGCACGGACTGTATTTTTTCATTGTCCGAAAAAACGTTTTATAATTCCGAAGGTCAGCCTCTTGCAGGTACGGAAATGAACTTCGGAAGCGGATGTGCGGGAATGCTTGCCGCCGGTGAAGGCGCATATGTCTGGGCGCAGGAAGGCTCGGGAATGTGCGTGATCCGTATTGCCGAGGTGCTCGGAAAGAGCAGGATCATCAAGTGCCTTTCGTCCGATGTCGGCGGTGATACAACCGTAAGCATCATGCCGGGAACAATTCTTGCGGTATGTCCCGAAGGCTGGGCGGATGCACAGCTTTCTCCGGAAAGGAAAACGGATAACGCATTTTCGACGCTCTTATCCGTCTTTTCATCGGGGGAGATTCGTGATGATGCGTTTTTCGACAGGGTGCTCGGGGAGATTACGGACGAGGATTTTAAAGGCTGTATGGCGGTGCTTGCCGTAAAAGGCCTCAACTGATAAAGGACAGGATCATATGATCGAATTTGATGAAAGGATGCTGGTGGGAAGCGGAGCTTTCGCCAATGTCTACAGAGTAAAAAAAGATGATGAGTACTTTGGTCTCAAGGAGATCGAGGACAAGTCTTTAAGGGACAGGGAAGCCAAGTTCCTTAAGCTGGCCGATCATCCTCTTTTTCCCAAATACTATCAGTCTTTTGACGAAGACACTTATTACATCCTCAGGGAGTATGTCTGGGGAGAGAATTTTGCGGACTGCATAGCCAGAAGGGGAGGATTTTCACAGCCCGAGTGCATGAGATTTGCGATCGCGGTGGCGGACGGCATTTCATTTTTGCAGCAGTCTGACGGAACCATCCTTTTCAGGGATCTGAAAGCTGAGAACCTGATCCTCCAGCCGGACGGAAGCCTGAGGCTCTGTGATCTTGGAGCTGCATGTTTCCTGAGCGAAGCGCATCTTTCGATGGCCGGAACAAAGGGTGACAGTGCCCCGGAACAGATCATGGATCCCGGCGGACAGGGAATGTACTCTGATGTATACGCTTTCGGTAAGCTTTTCTACCATATGCTGACCGGAAAGAAGGCGGATCCCGATGATGACATTGTGTCAATAAGAGCTGTGGACCCCGGTTTTTCCGCATGCCTGGAGCTTTTGATAAGGCAGTGCTGTGCTTATGACCCTGTTACAAGGATACCCGACATGTACAGTGTGCTTTCACGCCTTACCGAGATAGCCACCCAGACGCCCCGCGGATACAGGAAACTGGAAAGGAAAGCGGAGAGAGAACTGAGGGAACTCGAGAGCGGGCAGCAGGTAACGTTTTCGCGAAACGTTCAGTCCTAAACCCTTGATATTTACGATGTTTTCGGATATACTGAAATTTGTCTGCGCGGTGGAAAACATGGGTTTTAAGACCGCACGGAAACGGTAAATTTTATTTTTCAGAAAGTGAGATTTTTCAAAATGAGCGTTAGTGTTGAAAAGCTTGAAGGAAGCAAGATCAAATTGACAATCGAGGTCGCTGCCGAGGAGTTCGACAAGGCTCTTGTCAAAGCATATAACAAGGAGAAGGGCAAGATCTCCATTCCCGGATTCAGAAAGGGCAAGGCTCCCAAGAATGTCATTGAGAAGATGTACGGAAAGGAAGTTTTCTACAACGACGCTCTTGATGAGCTTATTCCCGATGAGTATGAGAAGGCATATGACGAGGTTGATGAGGATATCATGAGCAGCCCCAGCTTTGAGGTTGTTCAGGCCGAGGAAGGCAAGCCCGTTATCTTCACCGCTACCGTTTGTGTAAGACCCGAGGTTACCCTCGGCGAATACAAGGGCATCGAGATAGCTAAGGTTGATACCGTAGTTACCGATGAGGATGTTGATAAGAAGATTAATTCCGAGCTCGATAAGGACGCAAGATTCGAGAAGGCTGAAAGAGCCGTACAGAACGGTGACCGCATTAAGCTCGATTTCGAAGGATTTGTTGACGGTGTTCCTTTCGAAGGCGGAAAGGGAACCAATCATCTCCTTACCATCGGTTCCGGACAGTTCATTCCCGGATTCGAGGAGCAGCTCGTAGGAGCTGAGATCGGAGCTGACGTAGAAGTAAACGTAAGCTTCCCCGAGGATTATCACGAGGAGTCTCTTGCAGGCAAGGCTTCCGTTTTCAAGTGCAAGGTTAACGAGATCGAAGAGAAGATCGTTCCCGCACTCGATGATGACTATGCCGCAGACAAGGGCTTCGAGTCCGTTAAGGATTACAAGGATTCAGTAAGAAGCGACCTTGAGGTTGATAAGCTCAATGAGGCAAGAGGCAAGAAGCAGGACGAAGCTATTGCCAAGGTTGTTGAGAATGCCAAGATGGAAGTTCCCGAGGAGATCTTCGAGACCGAGCAGAAGCTCATCATCAGGGATTACCAGCAGAGACTTTCAATGCAGGGTCTTTCATGGGACAGTTATGTTAAGTACACCGGCCTTACCCTTGACCGTATGATGGAGCAGGTAAGACCTCAGGCTGAGGACCGCATCAAGAGCCGTCTTGTTCTCCAGGCTGTTGCAGACGCAGAGGACATGACCGTTACCGATGAGGACCGTCAGAAGGAATATGAATCAATGGCAGAAGCTTACCAGCTCGAAGTAGACAAGGTAAGAGAAATGCTTGAAGCAAAGGGTCTCAAGGAGATGGACAAGGACCTTCTCGTCAAGAAGGCTATGGACTTCATCACCGACAATGCTAAGGAGGTATAAATGTCCGGTTTAGTGCCTTATGTAATTGAACAGACATCTAAGGGCGAGCGCTCTTATGATATTTATTCCAGACTTTTAAAGGACAGGATCATCTTCCTCGGAGACGAGGTCAATGACGATACCGCAAGTATCGTTGTCGCACAGCTTCTTTTCCTTGAAGCCGAAGATCCCGAGAAGGATATCCACCTTTACATCAACAGCCCCGGCGGTTCCGTTACCGCAGGAATGGCTATCTACGATACCATGCATTACATCAAGAGCGATGTCTCCACCGTATGCATCGGTATGGCCGCAAGCATGGGAGCATTCCTTCTTGCAGGCGGTGCTAAGGGAAAGAGATACATCCTTCCCAATGCGGAGGTTATGATCCATCAGCCTCTCGGCGGAGCAAAGGGTCAGGCATCCGATATTGAGATCGCTGCCAAGAACATTATCCGCACCAAGGAAAAACTCAACAGGCTCCTTGCCGAGAATACCGGCAAATCCTACGATCAGGTGTGCATCGATACAGACAGAGACAACTGGATGAGCGCTAAGGAAGCGGTCGAGTACGGACTTGTTGATTCTGTTATCGAGAGCCACGACACCGGAGACAAGAAATAATGGCATCAAAGAAAGACACTGATGAAATAAGATGTTCCTTTTGCGGTAAGCCGAAGAAGGAAACAAGAAAACTTGTTGCGGGCCCTCCCGGAATCTATATCTGTGACGAGTGCATAGGCATCTGTTCGGATATCATCGAGGACGATCTTGAGGAAGAAGAGGTAACAGGGTCTTCGTCATCATCATCCGATGAGATCAGACTGCTCAAGCCCCGCCAGATCAAGGAATTCCTGGATGAGTACGTAATAGGCCAGGAAGAGGCCAAGAAGGCTCTTTCCGTTGCTGTCTACAATCATTACAAGAGAGTGACCAATCCTCCGAAGGAGGACGACGTAGAGCTCCAGAAGAGCAACATTCTTCTTCTCGGACCTACCGGAAGCGGAAAGACTTATCTTGCGCAGACCCTCGCCAAGATCATCAATGTTCCTTTTGCCATCGCAGATGCGACAACACTTACCGAAGCAGGTTATGTCGGCGAAGATGTTGAGAACATCCTTCTTAAGCTCATACAGGCTGCGGATTACGATGTTGCAAAGGCATCACGCGGAATCGTTTACATCGACGAGATCGATAAGATAACCAAGAAGACCGAGAACGTATCCATCACCAGGGATGTATCGGGTGAAGGCGTTCAGCAGGCACTTCTCAAGATAATCGAAGGTACGGTCGCATCCGTTCCTCCGCAGGGCGGAAGAAAGCATCCCCACCAGGAGCTGATCCAGATCGATACCACGAATATCCTCTTTATCTGCGGCGGTGCGTTTGACGGACTTGAGCAGATAATCGAGACAAGACTCAACAGAAAGACGATCGGCTTTAATACCGAGCTCGCAAGCAAGAATGAAAAGGAGATCGGAGAGGTCTTCAAGAAAGTTGAGCCCCAGGATCTCATCAAGTTCGGACTCATCCCCGAGTTCGTTGGCCGTGTACCCATTGCGGTAAGCCTCGAGGGTCTTGATAAGGAAGCCCTCATCAAGATACTTAAAGAGCCCAAAAATGCACTTGTAAAGCAGTACAAGAAGCTCTTCGAGATGGACGGCGTTGAACTTGATTTCGAGGATGCGGCACTTGAATCCGTTGCGGATCAGGCGTATGAGCGCAAGACGGGAGCGAGAGGACTTCGTTCGATAATGGAGAAATCCATGATGAACGTAATGTACGACATTCCTTCAGACGACTCGATCAAGAAATGTCTCGTCACAAAGGCTGCTGTCGAAAACGGCGGTAATCCCGAAGTCGTAAAGCTCATCAAAAAGAAAGATGCTGTATAAATGATATGCAATGACCCCGGCATTAACATCCGGGGTCTTTTTAAAGGTAATAATATGCTTACGGTAAAAAACGCAGAACTTGATATCGTATGCGGGATAACGAGTAAGTTTCCCGTAAACGCAGAGCCGGAGATCGCGTTCGCGGGCAGGAGCAATGTCGGCAAGTCATCACTTATCAACACGCTCCTTTGCAGGAAGAAGCTTGCGCGTACCAGCTCCGAACCCGGCAAGACACGCACCGTTAATTTCTACAAGGTAAGATGCGGCGAGGAGAGTCATCCTGAGGATATCTACTTTTATCTGGTCGATCTTCCCGGTTACGGCTATGCCAGAACCTCGATGGAAGAGCGTGCCAAGTGGGGACCGATGATAGAGAAGTATCTGAGGATGTCGAAGACGCTTAAGTGCGTTGTGCTCCTCGTTGATATCAGACACGATCCCACCGGCGACGACCGTCAGATGTATGAATGGATAGTTTCTGCGGGGCTTACTCCTGTTGTGGTTGCGACCAAGGCCGATAAGCTCAAGAGAAGCCAGATAGATAAGCAGGTAAAGAATATCAGGACTGTTCTCAAAACGGAAAAAGAAATAAAGGTCATTCCTTTTTCTGCGGAGACAAAGCAGGGCAGGGAACAGATCCTTGAGATAATGGAAGGATACATTAATGGAAGAACAGAGCAGGCAGAATGAAACAAGGGAAGTGACCGTCATGGAACCGGCACCGAAAAAAGAAAAGTTCGGTATCACCGGAAGCACTTTGAAGATAATCGCAATTGTTTCCATGTTCATTGACCACTTCGGAGCGGCTATAGTTGAGTTTTATCTGTATCAGATTCTTAAGCCTTACGATGCCGACTACTGTAAAGCTCTTATCTGTTCTAAAGCTCCATGGCTCTGGATGGAATGGATGGGAGATCCCGAAAAGGTTAATAGTTTGGATATTACATTACGTTCGATCGGAAGGCTTGCTTTCCCGATATTCTGTTTCCTTCTTGTTGAAGGATTTCTTCATACCCGAAATATGAAAAAGTACCTTGTAAGGCTGGGGATTTTTGCACTTGTTTCCGAACCTTTTTTTGATATGGCGTTTTTTGGAAAATTCTCGATGGACCATCAGAACGTATTCTTTACCCTTTTCATTGCGGTGCTTGCACTGCTCGCTGCAGATCATGTAAAGAAGCAGGAGAGATTTAGCGGATTTCACAGATTCGTTGATAAGATAGGAATCCTTATCGCCGGAGTGTTCGGTGTGTATCTTTCCTTAACAAGTATGGGCAGGATAATAGGAATGATTCCAAATATATTCATTGTCATCGCGGATTCGATCGGATTCGGTCCGGCTCCGATGCCTGAACTGAGTGAGCTTGTTCAGAGTATTATCTCAGGTGTGTGCGGTTTTGTATTCGGTATAGTTTTCTGGCTCATAAAGACAGGGAAAGCTGATGCGGAAATACGGATGCGGCTTAATGTCGGAATGCTGTACGTTCTGGGATTCTTTACACTTGCGGAGCTTCTCCGCACCGATTACGGCGGGTGGGGAGTTCTTGCCGTTGTGGTCATGTGGCTTGTAAGACCCGCATGGATGAACGGATTTACCGCGGGAGTTCTTGCTCTTACAATAATGAGTTTCGGAGAAGCTACCGCATTCATCTCAGCACTTCCCGTAGAGATGTATAACGGAAAGCGCGGACTTAAGATGAAATATTTCTTCTATTTATTCTACCCGTTGCACTTGCTTTTGTTTGTGCTTATCAGGCGTTATTTGATCGGAATATAATAAGCATTTGTTTCTTTTGAAATATCGGATAGAAAACAGAAGACACATTTCATATGTGTTTCGGTATATTAAAATGAAAAAGCGGATGACCTTGGTCATCCGCTTTTAGTTCGCCATCTTACTGAATATATTTATCTATATTCAAACGGTTTACTTCTGTACAGTAACGTTGACAGCGCGCTCCTTGCCCTTTGCTTCGTCAACTTCGATATCGAAGGTAACGGTAGCGCCCTCGTCGAGAGTCTTGTATCCATCA
>JAFWUY010000071.1 GCA_017524035.1 Lachnospiraceae bacterium
CTGCTGGTCTTGAGGTCTCTTTTCATTCAACTCCTTAAGAACATCATAGTATTGTCCCAGCGTCTTGATGCAATCTACGGCAAATAACGATGTATAGATATCCTTGCCCTGCGGATGCACGTGCTGTTCATGATGCTCCAATATATGCTCAGATATTAACCTTACACGCTCCTCTGCGTGATAAAGGTTATCAATGTCGATATTATGACGTTTGCAGTATTCTGGGTCATCCAACTGCTCAGGGTCAATGCCCTTCAACGGAATCTTCTTGGCAAATATGCTTCTCTGATACTCAACAGAGAACCTAAGAACATTGCCATCTGCGATAGCATCTTTAATCATATAGCGATGCAGACAGGAATCTCGCTTCTCCCCGTTGGGTAATACCCCTGCATTGAACACATCTGCGGTGGTTCTTCCATCAGCTCCTTTATTTGCCTCAAAAATAGGCGTACCTGTAAAGCCAATATAATTCGCCTTGGTAAAATGCCTTTCAATATCGCCGTGCATCTTTCCAAACTGGCTACGATGGCACTCGTCTATGATGAAAACTACCCTTTTGTCATGATACTCATCCATCAGAGCTTCATACTTCTTGGACTTAACTGCATTCGCCATCTTCTGTATTGTGGTCACCAGAAGCTTTCTGTCAGTTTCCTTGAGCTGTTTTACAAGGACTGCCGTGCTATCTGAATTATCAACGCAATCCTTCTCAAAGGAATTATACTCATCAACGGTCTGGTCATCTAAGTCCTTACGGTCGATAAGAAATACCACCTTATCGATTAAAGGCTCATCACGCAGGAGCTGTGCCAATTTAAAGGATGTAAGTGTCTTACCTGAGCCTGTACAAGCAAAAACATAACCATTCTGATTTGCCTCAAGCACACGCCTTCTCGCTGCTTTTACGGCATATATCTGATAAGGTCTCATGACCATTAGCACGGGTTCCGTGCTCTTAATAACCATGAACTTATCTATCATTTCCGTAATGGATGCCTTGCGGAAGAACTCTGTGGTAAACTCCTCCAAAGTGTTAATCCTTTTATTCCTCTCGTCAGTCCAGAAGAAAACTAACGATTTGAGGATAGGATTGTATAAACCATTTTCCATCTCGTTCTCATTACAGAAATACTTGGTCTGTACTGAGTTGGATACCACAAAGAGCTGAAGATATCTGAACAGCCCCTTGAATGAGAACTTGCGATATCGGTTAATCTGATTTATCGCCTCATTTATTTCTACCCCTGGTCTCTTAAGCTCTATCTGTACCAACGGCAACCCATTTACAAGCACCGTCACATCATATCGGTTCTTATAGCTGACATCGTCCTTATGGTCTTTATCCATAGTAATCTGGTGTGATACCTGATAGATATTCCTGTCTGTATCAAACGAAAAGAAGTCCAGATAAACGGTTTTACCATTATCTAGACTAAGAACATACTTATCACGCAGAATCTTGGCAGACTCATATACAGATTTGTTATCTAAATGAATCATTACACGGTCAAATTCAGCGTCAGATAACTCGGCTACCCCATTAGCCTGCAACTTATCCTTGTTAAACTCTTCAAGTTTTTCTTTGAAATTTGCAAGAACATCAGAATAATTCTTTAATTCAACATATTCATAGCCAATGGACTCTAAGCGGTCTATGAATTTTGTTTCCACATCATACTCAGAAATATGTGCCATTTTAGTCTTCGCTTCCCTTCTTGGCTTTCTTTTCTTCTTCCTTCTCTTCCCAAACACGGTCAGTAATCCACTGGCTGACAGTGGTGTGCTTTTCTGAAGCTTTTTCCTTCAGTCTCTTAACGGTCTCTTCGTCTAAAGATACATTTATTCGTGTCTTCATATGTAACCTCCAACTACACATATTATACACACGCTATGGACATTCAGTCAATCAAAAAAAGAGCCTGTCTACATACGATAGACAAGCTCAGGTCGCATATAAGGAGGTTTATGGGAACAATAGCTATGCGTGAATTTCACAACCAAAGAAATGATAATAGGGTGGGGTAAAATCAGATATTTTATAATCATCACTAAGGGTTATAACCTTAGGATATTTGCTTCGCAGTCTATCTATGATATTTCTAACCTGCACTGGGCTATTCCTTGATATATTGAGAAGATAATTTACATCCTCAGGCTCTACTACCCCTTTTTCACCACTTGAAGTGGTAAACTCAGTCTTTTTGCCTCTCGCTCCATTATCAATAATTATCGCTAGGGCATAATCAACAATTTCCTTCTTTGGAACTGGCAGTTCCTTAGCTAGAAGCAAAGATATGATAAAGGACTGAAATCTGAACTTGGCTTCGTAGTCTTCTGCCTTGATACGCTGTTCATCAGCCTCATTAGAGAGCTTAACATTCTCTTCTTTTATCTCATACGCCTGAATAAAAAGTCTGTTATATTCTTCGATACTCAAATTAACGAAACTATCCATAAAGTCCATCCTCCATAATGTAATAAAAAATATAGGAGAATATCTTAAGAATAGAATGCATCTATCAATCATTACTTAGACTTGCTCTTCTTTCCCTTCTTATACTCTTGCCACTCCTTATCAGATACTTGGGGAAGATTATTCCTTTCCGCATCCATGAAATCTTGGTATTTCATGGTCATATAATACTTATTATACTGGATAGAATAATAATCTCTAATCCTGAAATTTGTTATATATATTTCAGTGCCATCATCGTCACGTATGTATTTTCTAAAGGCATCTAGGGTATCTTCTTCTCCCTTTCCTTCAAATGACTTACCGCTCATAATAGCCATCACATATAATTTTTCGCCTTTTTCCTTTATCTTATTTTCAAAGACTTCAAACTCCTCCTGAAAAATTATCCTATTCGCTAGTTTCTTTTCAACAGAATTAACATCTTTCTTATTCTTTGCAGAAATACTCGCCCTACAAGAATATATAAACTTTTGGTTACTATTTATTAAAGCATCTATCAGTTTCTCTCGTTTCTTTCCATTGAACTCATCAACCCCATTTTTCTTATCGTAATCTTCTGTTGCTGGATACGGAGGGTCAACATAGAACAGAATATTAGCGTTATCATTCCATCCAGCTCTTAAATTCAGCAGATTTCCACACCATTTAACAAGTTCTATTGCATCTTCACCTATGACTACCTCGCCTTTGATAATATTATGAATAGCATCAGCCTTTGCTAAAAAGTCAACTGAAAGAAACTCTTTGAAACTCTTCTTATTTTCATCTTTTTCAGTATATAAATCCATTATTTCAGAATTATCTGTTGGGTCTTGCCCATTATTAAATGCCATAAAATGCAGATAAGTGAGTGCCACTGCATATTTTACCTTATCAGCTTCTTTTATTTCTCTTCTTGTTCTACTGGTAAGATTTCTACAATAGTACCAAACCCCTAGGGCATGATATTTGATTACAGAATGAACATAATCAACAATCCCTATATTCTCTCCTGTATCAGTATGTCCCTTAACTTTCTTCAAATCTGACCTTAAGGTTTTAATCAAATAATCATCGCAGAACAATACCAACTCAAATAATATAGTCCTAATACCCTTTTTTTCGATTATCTCTTCCAGCCTGTCAGCTTCTTGAATAACATACTTAGCCGTATTCTTATCCTCTGCTTTTACCGTAGCATCATTAATCATAATGTTAGATACATTCTTAGCAGTTTCTAATACATTACGGATTTGAGATACCGCAAATCCTTCTTCCTCGGAAGAAAAATCAATATTATCTATAAATCTCTGATATCCACGTACTTCTTCCTTTCTTTCTTCTTTTTCCGCTTTGTGATAAGTCTTGCTAAATTCATCTACGAAGTCTTTTCCGCTGAATAACCCATTCTTTATGGTCGAGCCTTTCAAACCTTCTCGTAAATATTCCATTTCTTTCTTATATTTTGTATATAAGCTATGATTGGACAAAACCTCAAAAAGATTTCTTACATATATACCTTTTTCATTATAAAAATATCTTGTTCCCTTTGAATGTATAACTGAAACAGAAGCAAAGCCACTTCCACCGAATACATCTATAAAATCCCTATAACCGCCAGCTTGATAAGCAAGATACCTTATTCCCAATCCTTTTTCCTTGGTCTTAGCCCCCATATAAGGAATTAGCTGCTCTACCTGAGGTTCATGTAAAACCCTATAAAGTTTGCGTGGTTGCATTCCCCATTTATCCCAGACATTAGTCTTCTGTAATCGCCACCCTAAACCAGTTAACTTATCTATCAGTCCCCACTGCTGGTAGTCTTCATTATTATTGAAATACGCCATGTAACAAAAATAAAAGAGAACTTGACGAAGTAATAAAGGGCTTGCCTCCGACCTGCCCTTCCCTTTCTTCTTGTTCTTCCTATCTAGCCATGCCTTCACTACAGGAGAAATATTATTATCAAAGGCATTTTGATAATCAACCTCAGAATTCTGTTCCCCAATCCTTACTATATTGCATATATCAAGCAATAGAATCTCCTCATAAGGATTAAGCTTTGTTCCACTATCATAATTCTTGCTTTTTATCGGGAAAAAAATAGTTCTAAGTTGAAATCTGAACTCTTCTGGCGTCATAGTCGGTCTCCTTGCTTTTTTCTTATACTATCATGCCACTACCCCTTTTTCAATCTTGGCTCTTGCTATGTAAATAACTTTTTCATCCAATATAATCGTGAAATAAGATAATTACCCTTATACTGCCAAAATATATCGTAAAACGCACCAGAATGCCTCAAAACGAACTTTATGCAGTAGTCCTAGACTAACACGTGCTATTGCTCTCGAAAACAAATTGGGGCAAATAAGAGGGTTACACGCATATCGTGTCAAATAGGGCTGTAAGTACCTCTATAATTCAAAAAGGGGGGTGACAGTACATCCAAATACTATGAAAAAAGAAAAAGACGGTCGGCAAAGCTGTCAAAACCGTCTTTTGGCTCATTTTTATGGGTTATTATTCAGTAGCAGAATCGCACGAAACCCAGTGTTTTCAAGGCTTTTACTCCATTTCGTTCATGCGGCTTAACTTCATTGCCTGGTCGGCCGCTATGCAGGCATCTATGATCTCCCCGATATCGCCGTTCATTATCTTATCCAGCTTATAGAGCGTCAGATCTATCCTGTGATCGGTAACCCTGCCCTGAGGAAAATTATAGGTCCTTATCTTCTCCGAACGGTCTCCGGTCCCTATCTGGGATTTCCTGAGTTCCGCCTCGGCATCGTGCTTTTCCTGCTGCTGGATATCATAAAGCTTTGCCTTGAGGAGTGCGAAAGCCTTGGCCTTATTCTGGATCTGGCTCTTTTCGGTCTGGGAATATACGACTATGCCCGTTGGGAAATGGGTAAGACGTACCGCAGAGTCTGTGGTATTGACGCACTGACCGCCGTTTCCGGACGCACGCATGACATCTATCCTTATATCCTTGGGATCTATCTCGATATCAACATCCTCGTCCGCTTCGGGCATTACCGCAACGGATGCCGTGGAGGTATGGATCCTTCCGCCGCTTTCAGTCACGGGAACACGCTGTACCCTGTGGACTCCGCTCTCGTACTTGAGCCTCGAATACGCACCCTCTCCCATAATGGTCATGGTGCAGTCCTTAAAGCCTCCTATACCGGTCTCATCCGCCGAAATAAGCTGTGTCTTCCATCCCTGGCTCTCCGCATAATGCACGTACATCCTGTAAAGCTCCGCGGCAAAAAGAGCGGCCTCGTCTCCGCCTGCACCTGCCCTGAACTCTATTATGACGTTTTTGGAATCGTTGGGATCTTTGGGAAGAAGAAGGATCTTGATCTGTTCTTCAAGCTCCTGTATGCGTGCCTTACCCTCCGATACGGATTCCTTGAGCATGGTACGCATCTCTTCGTCATTCTCCGAAGAAAGCATCTCCAGGGCATCGGCAAGATCGGTATTGCACTTCTTATATTCGCTGTATGCGTTTACGAGCGGGGTTATAGCGCCCTGCTCCTTCATTATCTTCTGGAATTTTGCTCCGTCTCCCGCAATAGCAGGATCCTGGAGCTGCCTGTTCATTTCCTCGTATCGTCCGAGGAGTTCATCCAATTGTTCAAACATGATTTTCTCCTTATCCGTGAAAAGAATTACTGTGTAAATTCAGGCACGGCTAAAGAGAGGAAAGAATTCCCCTGACAACGCGGTCACATCCGCCGAAATCTTTGATTGTCCGGACTTCCGTAAATCTGTTTGCTTTCATGATCTCTGATACATCTTCGGCCTGATCGTATCCTATCTCAAGGATCAGGTCTCCTCCGGGACAAAGGAAATCCCCCGCCCCTTCTATTATCCTTCTGTAAAAGGAAAGCCCGTCCTCGCCGCCGTCCAGGGCAATTGCCGGATCGTGATCCTTTACTTCGGGCATAAGTGTCTCCATATCCGCAGTTCTTATGTAGGGCGGATTGGAAACTATCACTTCAAATTTTTCACCTTCGGGGACCGCTTCGTAGAGGTCTCCCTTGAAAAACTTCAGTCTTTCTTTTTTATCTCCGAGTATCTCCGACGCATTCTTTTGCGCAAGTGCAAGTGCATCCCCGGAGATATCTGTAGCAACACCGTAACAGTCGTTCATCAGCGCCAGGAGGCTTATGATGATGCATCCCGTGCCGGTGCACAGGTCAAGTATGCGTGAACCGTCGTGATGGTCTATGAGCGCTTCTTCCGCAAGGATCTCGGTATCAGGCCTCGGGATCAGCGCAGCGGGTGAAACATTGAAATCAAACCCCATAAAACAGGTCTTGCCGGTAATGTGCTGGAGAGGAATTCTTTTTACGCGGAGCTGCACAGCCTTTTCAAGTTCATCCGCCGAAAAGGAATCCGCAAGCTCTTTATCCGGGTCTGCATAAAGGTCCGACAACGACAAGTGTGCATACTCCCTGAGAAGTATCCTTGTGTCGGTTTCGGCATCCGGGATACCCGCCGCTTCAAGTCTTTCCTTTATCTCTTTTTTCAGGTCGGAAATTTTCAAGGGATATCACTCTTCGTCTTCGGGCTCATCGGACTCTTCGTCATCGGGATAATACTCGCTGTCATCCTCGGCATAGACAAGGTCGTCCTCACCTTCGAAGTAATCCTCTTCGTCGTCGTAATCTTCTTCCTCGTCCCATCCGGGCATGGTTCCTACGATCTCCCCGTTTTCATCGATATCGAATCCGAAATTGTCTCCCAGATATTTCTTCCAGTCAAATACCGCTTCAACGGAAGCAATGGCAACCTCGATCTGCTTTTCATCGGGCTCCCTTGTAGTAAGGTGCTGGAACCAGATTCCGGGTGCGGTAAGCATATATACGAAAATATTCTCGCTCTTTCCCGCAAGACGCAGTATCTCATAGGATATTCCGAGCACAACGGGGATCAGAAGGATCCTGATGAGCAGTCTCAGGGGAATGTACTCGACTCTTATGAAAAAGAAGATGATGATGCTTATGAATACGGAAATATACATAAAGCTGGTTCCGCATCTTCTGTGGAAACGTGAGCTCTTCTTTACATTCTCTACATTAAGGACCTTTCCTCTTTCGATGCAGTTGATGCACTTGTGCTCCGCACCGTGATAACGGTAGATGGTCCTCATATCCTTCATGAATCCGATCACGAACATGTACAGTATGAAAACAACGATCCTGATCGCTCCTTCGATAACGGAAACGAGTGAAGGATTCCTGATACTCTTTTCAAAGACGGAAGCAAGGTAAGTCGGAAGAATGATGAAAAGTCCGATGGCAAGCGCAAACGCAATTATCATGACCAGAGTGTTCATGATGCCGTCAGCCGCACCGCCCGAACCCGATGTTCCCGTATCCTTGGCTTCTTCGGAATCGTAAGCCTCGGCTGAATAATTGATCGCACGTGTTCCGAGCATGATGGAATCAATAAATACGAACATTCCGCGCAGGAAAGGAATCTTAAGGATAAAGCTCCCCTGCATGAACTGCTTATGAGTCTGGGTATCTATATCGACTTTTCCGTCGGGTCTTCTGACGGCTACGGCATATTTTTCACCGTTGCGCATCATAATGCCCTCGATGACTGCCTGTCCGCCTATCCCGGAATATACTTTTGATCTGTTTCGTCCGGCCATAACCGCTCCTTAAAAAAATTAAGGGCTGAGGCTTTAGGCCTCAACCCTTTGTTACAATTACTTATTAAGACCGTACTTCTTATTGAACTTGTCAATACGTCCGTCGGCTCTTGCGCTCTTCTGCTGGCCGGTATAGAACGAATGGCACTTGGAGCAAACCTCGACGTGTATCTCAGGTCTTGTTGAACCGGTTACAAAAGTGTTTCCACAGTTGCAGGTAACGGTTGCCTGATAATACTGGGGATGTATTCCTTCCTTCATTTTCTTCACCTCTCTATATAAATGTAAATAATGTCTGTTCTCATCCGCACTGCTTATGCAGCCACAAACAGCTTTTCTATAATATCAGATGCAGGCAATGTTTGCAAGTGTTATTTAAACATGATTTCTTACATTTATATTGCGTACAAGTTCCGCATTGGAACGGGTATTCTTGAACTCCTCGAGCAGGCGGTCGGCCGCATCGTCGGATTTGAGACTGTTGAGGGCGCGGCGGGCTATCTCCATGGCACGGAGCTCTTCCCTGGTAAGAAGGAGGTCCTCACGTCTGGTGCCGGATTTTGCAAGGTCGACAGCGGGGAAGATCCTCTTTTCGGAAAGCTTTCTGTCAAGGATCATCTCCATGTTGCCGGTTCCCTTGAATTCCTCGTAAACAACGTCATCCATCTTGGAGCCGGTCTCGACAAGAGCGGTTGCAAGGATCGTAAGGGATCCGCCCTCTCTCATGTTTCTAGCCGCACCGAAGAACCTCTTGGGCATATGGAGTGCCGCGGGATCAAGACCTCCCGAAAGAGTTCTTCCGCTGGGAGGTATTACCTGGTTATAAGCTCTTGCAAGTCTCGTAATGGAGTCAAGAAGAATAACGACATCCTCCCTGTGCTCAACAAGTCTTCTTGCACGCTCTATTACCATCTCGGAAACCCTTGCGTGATGCTCAGGCATCTCGTCGAAGGTGGAGTAGATGACCTCCACATTCCTGCCGCGGATGGCTTCCTTCATATCGGTAACCTCCTCGGGACGCTCATCGATCAGAAGGATGATGATATGTGTCTCGGGATTATGGAAAAGAATACTCTGTGCAACCGACTTAAGGAGGGTGGTCTTACCTGCCTTAGGAGGTGATACGATCATGCCTCTCTGGCCCTTTCCTACGGGGCTTACAAGGTCCATTACACGCATGGCGATGTTCTTTTCGTCATCCGTTTCCATCCTGATCCTCTCATTGGGGAAGATGGGAGTCATATTCTCAAAAGCAACCCTCTTCATAGCCTCGGAAAGAGGATATCCGTTTACTGTGTTCAGGAATACGAGTGGTGAGAATTTTTCCGAAGGGCTCTTGGCCTTCTTCACGCCGTCAAGCACATCGCCTGTACGGAGTCCGAACTTGCGGATCTGTGCAGGTGAAACATATACATCGTTTTCTCCGGGAAGATAATTGTCGCATCTGATGAAGCCGTATCCTTCGGGCATGACCTCAAGGATTCCGTATGCGGGCTCATCGCCTTCCTGCGGAACATATGCGTTCTCGGTACGGTTATTCTTGGAAGCATCGGGAGCGGTATCCGCCTTCTTTTCCTCAGCGGGCTTTTCTTCCTTTGCAGGCTCCTGAGCAGGCTTCTTCTCCCCGGTTCTTTTGGCTTCCTGTTTCTTCTCTCCGGATTTCTTTTCATCCGATTTCTTTTCACCGGATTTTCTGGAGGAAGCTTTCTTCTCCGAAGGCCCGGTTTCAGCCTTCTTTTCCTCCGCTTGTCTGGCGGCTTTCTCGGACTGCATTTTGGCATCAAGCTCAACGAGGCGCTCAATGAGCTCCTCTTTCTTAAGTCCGGTTATTCCCTTAAGGCCTGCGGATTTGGCAATCTCCTTAAGCTGGGAAAGGGTAAAGCTCTGAAGTTTTTCTCTCATATAAAGTCAGGATTCCTTTCAGAAAAAAATAGAAAATATTCTATAAACAAAACTCTCTTTTCAGATCTTAAACAATGGTATGTTTCGGAATACGAATTTCAGAAACAAAATGAATAAAGAACAAAAGATTGATTACAAGTCGTTTATATCACGACTGCGCAAAAGCGTCAACAGAAAAATACAGAGTGAACAGACAATAAAACCCCCGGGAGTTCATCACTCCCGGGTCAGTCATTCATAACTTAAAACTTAAGTGTCACATCGGTTTCGATTATAAGGTTCTTAACATCTCCGTAAACGAGAGGAGGTGTGCACGTGATCTTCTTTACTCCGTAAGTTCCGGATACATATCCGAGCTGTCCTGTGACAAGGACGGGAAGCGCTTCGGATGATACTCCGCTGCTCCAGTGGTCGTAGATCTTCAGATTGGTGATCCTGTACTGTGATGCGCGTCTTACAGCGGTGATGATATCCTCTGCTGTGTAGCAGTCCGCTATGGCACCGACGGTCGAAAACGTGAGTCTCAGCTGCGATCCCTCATATCCTTCGTAAGGAAGTCTTCCCTCTGCCATTCCGTAATAAACATAATGCGCGTAGAGGAGCATCGGATCACTTCCGAAAACCGCGACAACGTCCGGATACTTCTTCAGATAGAACTCGGGATCGAAAAGAGTTCCGTCGGGCATCTTAAGGATGGTCTTCGAATCACTTGTCGGAACGGTCTGTGTGGGAACAACCGGATAAACATATCCCGCATACGGAAGTCTTTTCTCCTTTATTCCACAGAGAAGATAATGCTGATATAAAAGTGCTTCGTTCATTCCGAAGGCTTTATATACATCGTCATATGTTGCGGCATAAAAAGAAGGATCGAAAAGGCCTCCGTCAGGCATGGTCTTGACGGCTGCTTCCGCTCTGCCCGAATAAACAAGGCATAACAATAATGCAAGTGCCGGTATCATCAATATCCTTGAAATGTATTTCTTCATATCGTCTCCATATCCCGGACCGGCTAAGTCCGTTTACGCATTTATTATAGCATTGTTAAAAATGCGGTCAAACCTTGAATTTTTATGTGATTTACATTAGAGTACTCTTTGGTTCGAAATAAAAATTCCAAGGAAATATCATGAAGATAAATCTCCACGCACACACAACAAGGTGCGGTCATGCGACCGGCACCGAAAAAGAATACATAGAGGAAGCCATACGTATCGGAATGACCGATTTCGGTTTCTCGGATCATACACCCATGCCCTTCCCTGACGGTTACTCATCCAGGGGAATGCGTATGGATCTCGATCAGATGGACGACTATACAGACACGATTCTTTCCCTCAGGAAGGAATACAGGGATAAGATAAATATCTATTTGGGTCTCGAGGTCGAATTCTATCCGCAGCTTTTTTCAAAGCTGATGAAATTCCTCGAAGGATATCCGGTCGAATATCTCATCCTCGGACAGCACTGCCTGAACAACCAGTATGACGGAGTATGGTGCGGTGAAGAGACAAATGATCCTTCAAGAGTCAGGCAGTACGTCGATCAGGCTCTCGAGGGACTTTCATCCGGAAGATTTTTGTATCTTGCGCATCCCGACCTTATCAATTTCAAGGGTGACGATGCGTTCTATCAGAAGGAAATGAGCCGCATCTGTGAATATGCATACGATCACAAGGTGCCTCTCGAGATAAACCTCCTCGGAGTGGGTGAAAAGAGAAATTATCCCAATCCACTCTTCTGGGAGATCGCAGGCAAAACGGGAAATGATGTGGTAATGGCACTTGATGCGCACCATGTAAGGATGATAGATGTTCCGGAGACCGAGAAGAAAGCGATGGAGCTGGTGGATCGTTTCGGGCTTAAGCTTATCGAAACACCGTTACCGAAGACAAAATAAAAACAATTTCAGTATATCTCCTTGAGTTTTTTTCTTGCCCTTGAAAGTGCGGTCTCGACCGCTTTTTCGGTAAGATCCATAATACCCGATATTTCTTTTACGGAGGCACCGCTTATCTTAAGTGTTAAGCAGTGTCTTTCTTTTTCGGTAAGTTCGTTATTGATGCAAAGTGCAAGACGGTCCTTGATCTCATCGAAGATCGCGGTTTCCTCGGGAGTCATATCGTTGGAAGGAAGAATGAAATACGATCCGAGTTCGGGTGATGAGATCCCGCCGGTGATGTCCACCGAAAGATAATTGTTCAAAGGAATGTTCTTCTGATTGTTTCTGGAGCGGATGGCATTATATACATTGCCTCTTATCTCTATGGATGCATATGTCTTGAATGCGGCGCCCCTGGAAGGATCGTATTTACCGATCGCATCGAAAAGGCCTATCATCCCCTCCTGTATAAGATCGTCACGGTCCGAGGAAATGATCGTAAAGGTATTTACTATGTAATTAACAAGACCCGTATGCCTTGCGATGAGGCAGTTGACTATCGCAGGATATTCATGAGCGATCTCATGCATCCTCGATATGAGTTCCTCATCGCTCATACGGGAATAGTCCGGAAGGAGCGTTTTATTATTTACGGAAGTCTGTTTCAAGTTCAGCCCTTCATTCGTCTTCTGACGATCTCATAACTGAGTATTCCGCACGCAACGGAAGCATTGAGTGAATCGATCTGTCCCTTCATGGGAATGGATGCCGTCATGTCACATTTCTCCCGGACGAGTCTCGTCACACCGCTTCCTTCGTTTCCGATGACAAGTCCGATCGGACCGGTAAGGTTCAGGTCATACATCAGATCTCCGTCCATTGCGGCACACACGAACCAGAGTCCCTTTTCCTTAAGTTCTTCTATCGTGCGCGCTATGTTGGTGACCTTCGCAACGGGGATGTAGTTAAGCGCTCCCGCACTTGCCCTTGCAACAGATGCGGTAAGGTGTGCGGCTCTGTCGGCACGTATGATGACACCGTGTGCCCCTGCCTGATCGGCGGTTCTTATGATGGCACCGAGATTGTAAGGATCCTCTATTCCGTCGAGCACGATCACAAAAGGATCCTCACCCTTATCCCCGGCATTCTTTAAAATATCCGATATCTCACTGTATTCGTAAGCAGCGGTAATGGCAATGACACCCTGATGGTGTCCAGTGGATGACATGTGATCGAGCCTGTCCTTGTCGGCATACTTGATCGCGATATCCTTCTTTGCAGCTTCACGTTTGATGGTAAGTATCGCACCGTCCTTGCATCCGTCAAGAACATAGAGCCTGTCTATCTCCTTGCCTGCGCGGATGGCTTCTATGACCGGATTACGACCTTCTATTGCATTTTCATTGACTTTACTGTTTTTCTGTTCCTGCGACATAGTCTGCTCCGATCAAAATAAGTTCATCGGCACGGTCCGTCTTTCCCGATATATACAGATAACCTATAAGCGATTCGAGACCCGTTGCCTTACTGTAGCTTGTAAAATTCGTGCCTCTTCCCGAAGGATGGGCATGATTCCTGCCGCGGTGCATGATATCCTTCTCCTCATCGGACAAAATATCCTTCTCTATAAGGAGATCGTAGATCATAGCCTGCGAATCGGCACTGACATACTTTACACTCGCTTTGTGGAATTTTCCGACAGCCATATCACCTTTTTCCAGGAGCATGCGTCTTATGATCAGACTCATATACGCATCACCCAGAAATGAAAGGGACAGGGGCGAATACTTTAAGCCTTCTTCCACTTTGTGCCCTCTCTGGTATCTTCTATGAGGATGCCCTTTGCGGCAAGTTCCTCACGGATCGCATCAGCCTGTGCAAAATCCTTGGCCTTCTTGGCAGCCTTTCTTGCATCGATGCGCTCAAGGATCCAGCTTTCAAGTTCAGCATCCACGCTGTTATCGGCACTCTGCTTCTTAGCACCTTCAAGAAGATCAAGTGAAAGAGCCTTGTCAAAGTCCGCTACAAGTGCACGCTTGGTAGCGTCATTCATATCAGCCTTGAGAACATCATACAGAACGGTGATAGCCATGGATGTATTGATATCATCTGTAAGTGCATTCAGAAATTTCTCTCGATACTCTGCGAATGCCTTATCGTCAACCTCTCCGTCCTCCTTCAGCTCACCGACACGCTTTAAGAGCTTCTGATATGCCGCACTCATCTGGTCGAGAACCTCGTAAGAGAACTCAAGAGGCTTACGGTAGTGTGACTGCAGGCAGAAGAATCTGTATGCAAGCGGATCATATCCCTTCTCTTCAAGAAGAGAAACAGTAAGAAATTCTCCGCTGGACTTGCTCATTTTTCCTTTGCCCTTTTCGACAAGGTGATGAACATGGAACCAGTAATTGCACCACTGATGTCCAAGGTAAGCTTCGCTCTGCGCGATCTCATTGGTATGATGGGGGAAGATATTGTCCACGCCGCCGCAGTGGATGTCCATATATTCACCGAGATGCTTGATGCCGATGCATGAGCACTCGATATGCCATCCGGGATAACCGCGTCCCCAGGGGCTCTCCCACTTCAGCTCCTGATCGTCAAATTTTGATTTGGTGAACCACAGAACAAAGTCTGTTTTGTTGCGCTTGTTGCTGTCCTCGTCAACATCATCGCGTACTCCCACACGAAGGTCGTCCTCATTGTGGTTGGACAGAGTATAATACTTCTCAAGTTTGGAGGTGTCGAAATAAATATTCTCACCTGCCTGATATGCATAACCCTTCTCGAGCAGGACTTCGATCATATGGATAAACTCGGGTATGCAATGGGTCGCAGGCTCCACAACATCGGGCATCTTGATGTTCAGCTTTGCAAAATCAGCAAAGAAAGCCTTGGTATAATAATCTGCGATCTCCAGAACAGTCTTATGCTCACGCTTTGCACCCTTGAGCATCTTATCCTCGCCGGTATCGGCATCGCTTGAAAGATGACCGACATCGGTAATGTTCATTACTCTCTTTACATCATAGCCCGCATAGACAAGCGTCTTTATCAGCATATCCTCGCAGATATAGGTTCTGAGGTTTCCGATGTGTGCGAAATGATATACGGTAGGTCCGCAGGTATACATCGATACCTTGCCTTCCTCACGCGGTCTGAATTCTTCTACTTTTCTGCTTTTGGTGTTATATAACTGCATTTGGTTTTCCTCCGGATCAAAATGATATTCGTTCGCGACCTGATCATTTGCCCATGCCCGGACATCGCGCGCAGCCGCCGCATGAAGCGGGGCCGATATCACCCTGATCGTATACGCTGTTTAACAGCGCGATCGCCTGTGAAGAGATTCCCTGCATTGCTCCCGTAAATCCGAGTCCTTCTTCTGTAGTCGCCTTTACATTAACGCGGCTCACGTCCAGTCCGAGTGCGGAAGCGATATTGGCCCTCATCTCATCGATATGCGGTCTCATCTTGGGAGCCTGTGCGATGATGGTGGAATCGATATTCTCGATCACAAAACCCTCATTCAAAAGAAGCTCTCCGACCTTTTCAAGAAGCTTTATCGAATCCGCTCCTTCAAACTCGGGATCGGTATCGGGGAAGTGCTTTCCGATATCACCGAGTGCCGCAGCTCCCAAAAGCGCATCCATTACCGCATGTGTGAGAACATCGGCATCGGAGTGACCGAGCAATCCTTTTTCATAAGGAATGGTCACACCGCCGATGATAAGCGGTCTGTCTTCACAGAATTTATGAACATCATATCCTGTTCCGATTCTCATTAGTTTTCGTTCCTTTGCAAAAAGAAATAATTAAAACAGTTCGTTTGTAATATACTGGAACACTCCGGATGCTTTTTCCTTCCATATGTCGACGATGTGCTCGGCGATCTCTTCGGTCGGAACGGAAAGAGTCATATCAAGTGTCGTTACGTCACGGTCCTTGATGATGAGTCTCGTCTCATACTCTCCGGTCACAAAATTGATTCCGTAATTACTCTGTACGGCAAGCTCGTTCCTGAGTTCAAACGCCTTACCCGCAAAATAATTCTCTATGTCGTTCTTGATGAAATCGGGTAGACGGGATGCGAAATAATTGATCGTATCCCTTCCCTCGGTCGTTATTGAAAGCTCCGTCGAATTGTGTGAGTGTGGAGCCTGTGATATAAGACCGTTTTCTATAAGTTCACCCTGTGCCTGCGTGAGAACATAATAATCCGCATAATCCTTACCCAGTACAAAATCGGATATCTGGGAAGCGGTCATGAGGAAATCCACTCTGTTGAGCATATACAGGATGATGAGTTTTACCTGTGTGAGTTTTTCGGCATCCATTATTTTACAAGCCTCTTAACAGCTTCAGATACGGCATCACGTACATGGGGATCGAATGCTTCGGGCATGATGTTGTCCTCACAGAGCTTGTCTGCGGGAACAGCGGCTGCGATAGCCTCAGCTGCCGCCAGCTTCATCTCCTCGGTGATCTGGGGTGCTCTAGCCTCGAGTGCTCCGCGGAAGATTCCGGGGAATGCGACTACGTTGTTGATCTGGTTGGGGAAGTCGCTTCTTCCGGTTCCGACGATCCTTGCGCCTGCTGCCTTTGCTTCATCCGGCATGATCTCGGGAACGGGATTTGCCATTGCAAAGATGATGGGCTCGGGATTCATTGTCTTTATCATCTCTCCGGTAAGAACTCCGGGAGCGGAAACACCGACAAAGATATCCGTACCGGTAACGGCATCGGCAAGTGATCCGGATCTGTTCTCGGGATTGGTGATCTTAAGCATTTCCTTCTTGGTATCGTTAAGATCGGTTCTGTCTGCGGAAACGATTCCTCTTGAATCGCAGAGGGTCAGGCTGCCGAATCCGTACTTGAGAAGAAGCTTGGATATTGCCACGCCTGCTGCTCCCGCACCGTTAACGACGATCTTGCAGTCCTCCTTCTTTTTGCCGGTAACCTTAAGAGCGTTGATCGATGCCGCAAGAACAACGATGGCTGTACCGTGCTGGTCATCGTGGAATACGGGAATGTTAAGCTCTGCCTTAAGTCTCTCCTCTATCTCAAAGCATCTGGGAGCCGAGATATCCTCAAGGTTGATGCCGCCGAAACCTGGAGCGATGTACTTTACGGCCTTGATGATCTCCTCTGTGTCCTGCGTATCAAGACAGATGGGAACGGCATTTACTCCTCCGAACTCCTTGAAAAGAACGGCCTTTCCTTCCATAACGGGCATTGCGGCTTCAGGTCCGATATTTCCGAGTCCGAGAACAGCGGAACCGTCGGATACGACCGCGATGGTATTGGCCTTCCAGGTATATTTATATGCAAGGTCCTTGTCCTTTGCTATCTCTTTACAAGGCTCGGCAACGCCGGGAGTATATGCGATCGCAAGTGCCTCCCTGGAATCAACCTTTGACTTAGCCTCGGTGGAAAGCTTTCCGTTCCACTCCTCGTGTGCCCTGAGTGCTTCTTCATTAACGCCCATTTTTAATTCTCCTTACCTTTTATCTTTTTAAAATGTTCTTTTATCTTGTTTTCATATCCCTGTCCGTCCGGGTTAAAGAATTCTCTTCCGTCCAGTTCGTAGGGGAGATATTGCTGTTTTACGTAATGGTTCGGGAAATCGTGTGCATACTGATATCCTATCCCATGTCCGAGCTTTGCGGCTCCTTTGTAATGTGCATCCTGAAGGTGGGACGGGATCGGGAGCGAACCTGTTTCCTTTATCTCCTCAAGTGCCGCATCGATCGCACATATCGCGGAATTGGATTTCGGTGCGGTTGCGACATATATCGCAGCCTCGGAAAGAATTATCCTTGCTTCAGGCATGCCGACCTTTATTACCGCTTCAAATGCGGCGTTTGCGACAACCAGTGCATTCGGATCCGCCATGCCTACATCCTCCGCCGCACATATCACGATACGTCTGGCGATGAAGCTTACCTCCTCGCCCGCATCGAGCATTCTCGCCAGGTAATATACCGCAGCATCGGGATCCGACCCTCTCATGCTCTTTATGAATGCGGAGATCGTATCGTAATGGTTATCTCCGGTCTTGTCGTATCTGACCGCTTTCCTCTGGATGCATTCCTGTGCGACATCCAGGGTTATATGTATTCCGGGTCTGGCCTTATCCGCAGGTCCGGTCATATTCTTTGCGTCTGCACCCACAGGTGCATCATCGGGTTCTGTCGTAAGTATCGCAAGCTCAAGTGCGTTCAGTGCATGTCTTGCATCACCGCCCGCCACGTCTGCGATGAAATCCACGGCTTCATCATCGATGTAAGGATTATATCCGGCCATTCCCCTTTCGTGATCCGTTACCGCAATCTTGAGAAGTGACCTTATATTATCCATGCTCAGAGGCTTGAGCTCAAATATCATGGAACGGCTTATAAGAGCTCCGTTTACCTCAAAGTAAGGATTTTCGGTAGTCGCACCGATAAGAGTTACCGTTCCGTCTTCCACAAAGGGTAAAAGGAAATCCTGCTGTCCCTTGTTGAAGCGGTGTATCTCATCTATGAAAAGGATGGTCTTCTGCGAGTTCATCGCAAGGATGCTCTTTGCTTCATTAACGGCATCCTCCATATCCTTCTTGCCGGCAGTGGTGGCGTTTATCGAAATGAAACGCGATTTCGTAGCTCCGGCAATGACCTTGGCAATGGTCGTCTTTCCGGTTCCGGGCGGTCCGTAGAGGATCAGGGAGCTTATCTTGTCAGCCTTTATCGCACGGTAAAGAAGCTTGCCGGGAGCTATTATCTCTTCCTGGCCTACCACTTCCTCCGGAGTTCTGGGTCTCATCCTGGCGGCAAGAGGGCTTTCGGATTCTTTTGTTTTATCAGACATGTATTCAAACAGATTGAGCTGATCCATAATCCTTTACCAGTTCCCCGAAGATAAGTCCGCGTTCTTCGAAATTCTTGAAATATCCGTATGAAGCGGCCGCAGGTGAAAGCACGCAGCCCTTTCCCGGATCTGTTATCTCATACGCTTTTTTCACGGCACCTTCAAGGTCTGCCTCATAACATACATTGGGAAGACTTCCGCCGAGTTCCCTGACTATCCTTTCACCCGTTGCATACATACAGATGAATTTATATTCGGGATGCTTCTTCATGTAATCCTCAAGCACCGTATATGAAATGCCTCTGTCCATTCCGCCGACCAGTATGACCTGTGCATCGGGAATACTCTCCGCCGCGCTTATCGCAGCCTCGGGGATCGTTGATATCGAATCGTCATACCAGTTCCTTCCGCCAAACGTCCCTATCTTCTTCATCCTGTGGGGAAGTGCCTCGAAATCCTTAAGGCTCTTAAGAACCGCATCTTCCGAAAGACCGAATTCGTCACAGCAGATCTTCTTTACAAAGTATGCGTTTATCTTGTTGTGTTCACCGAAAAGAGAAAGCTCAATCCTTTCAAGATCTTCTTCTCCGGGCAGCACTCTTATCTGTTCGGATCCGGATATCAGTTCCGGTACATTTTCGCCGATATATGCCTTATCGCCTTTTTCCTGACGGGTGACGATGTGGCTCTTAGCTTCAAAATACGCATCCATCGTTCCGTAATAATCCAGATGCTCCTCGTAGAGATCAAGAAATACGGAAATATGGGGTGCGGTCTTCGCATCCTTAAGCTGATGGCAGGAAAGCTCGAGTACAACTATCGAATCTCCCGCGGCATCATCATAATAATCGAGACAGGGAAGACCTATATTGCCCGCAAGGATGACCTTCTTTCCCGAAAGCTCCCCGAGTACGTGGGCAAGCATCGAGACGGTTGTGGACTTTCCCTTTGTGCCCGTAACACCTATGGTCTTCATGCGGTATTCGTGCAGGAATATTTCAGTCTGCGAAGTGATCCTGGCGCTGATCTTATCGCAGATGCTCTTATCGGCATCTTTCGGAGGCCATACGATGCCGGGACTCTTTACGATGATATCTGCGTCTTCGCCCGCTCCTGCGAGCATTTCTTCGGGTTTTCCCTCAAATATTGTAACGGACTTCGGTGAGGTGTGTCCGGACAGCCATTTTTCGGTGGATTTTCCTTCTCTTCCGTAGCCCCAGATAAGTATTCTTTTTCCTTCAAAAAGTTCGGGTACAGCCATAATTCTCCCCATCAGGGCAAAAATGCCCATAATCTTATGTATTATACCCAAAAAGCGGCTCATTTACAACCGAAAGCCCTTATTCGGGGATCGTGCCTGTGACGGGAAACAGACCCTATCCTCCGGCTGCAGCTGCGGCACAAAAAAGCCCGGGCCATTCGGCCCGGGCTTGGGTGATACTGTTTAGTTGAGTGTTACGGTGCTCCATCCGTTCTTGGGTACAAGGCAGATGTAAGTCTTACCGGGATTGATCTCGATCTCGTCACCGTTCTCGTCGTAGAACTTGGTGATCTCGTAGTCGAGCTTGTCGTTGCTTACAGCCTTATTCCAGGTAACCTTGATAGCCTGGCCGTTGGTGATGTAGTAGCCGGTGGTATCGGTCTGGTTAAAGTAGAGATAGATCAGATATCCGTGCTCATCATACTCATAATAATCGGTGCACTGAAGAAGGACGTTCTCGAAAGTAACTACCTGATCATCCTCTGCATCCTTCTGAAGCTCTCCGTAGAGGTAATAATCATAGGTGCCGGTTGATTCGTTGTACTTAAGCTCAGTCTGGGTGTGCTTGAAGGTGGGCATCTGGATATGGGTTGCGGATGTAGCGTTCGAATAACCCATCTCGGTGAGAGTCATATCTGTGCCGTAAGGTCTGATAAGGAAGTGGCTGTCACGCATGGGTGCATATGAATTGTAGGTGGTGGAGATTCCCTGCTTTGCAATGTAATTTGAAAGTCCGGGATATGTCTGGGTTCCGCCGCCGAGTCTTACTCCCTCACGGTCATCGCCGGTAACATACTCGGAATACTCCCAGCCCTTGCCGTTATCTGCTCTCCAGAAACCGCTGGAAATATGGTTGCAGTAAGGCTTTGCGATGAAGTCGTTGATGTAGATGGGGCCGCCGTCATGGATCAGGATCGCATTGTACTCGCCTGCAAGAGGGATGTTGGTGGGACGTGTGGAACGGATGCTTCCCATCTGCTCGATATTGTTCCAATCCTTACGGATGCACATAAGTCTGGTAACGCGGTCATTAGCGGTTGAGTTCATGAGTTCATAAACGATATCGCATTCACCGATTCCGTAGTGGGGAAGAGCTGTCTTCTCATTATCTACCATTACAGCAATGGGACGCTGGTCCTTGATCTCCTTAGGTACGGGAAGACCGGTAAGTTCCGATGCATAGCAGTCAGCGGGCATTTCAAAGGTCTCGGTCTGATCTGTATCAGCAACGGGTGTGGTCTGGTTTCCGCTGTCATCTACGGAAACAATAGGCTGCGAATCGAAACCGCCGCCTACGGGAGGCTCAGCATCACCTTCCTGTCCGCATGCTGACATGATCGATACCGCCATAGCGGCTGCGAGAGCCAGACTGATCAGTTTATTTCTTTTCATAACAAAATATCCTCCATAGGTATGTCATCTTACATACATTACACATTATAGTATCCAAATGTGGTGTTTACAAGGTCATCATACAATATATAGTGAATCTTAAGTAAATCTTAAAGTTTGAAATGCCTGTATTTATTGAGTTTTCAGCCGATTAATGGTAAATTTAACCCTACCGAAGACAAAACAGATAAAAGATTTTAAGGAAAGATTTATGAGAAATTTTAAAAAGGTACTTGTAACACTGGCAATCGCTGTATTTGCCGTAATGATTCCCAAAACCCAGGCCAAAGCTGCGAATACGGCTCTTCCCGTGTCCACTCCCGTCTGGTTCGATGCGGAGTATTACGCTACGGTTTATCCCGATGTATATAATGCATTTGCTCAAAGCATTCAGGCAATGGGCGGCCTCGATAACGCAATGTGGTTCCATTACAGGAACCTTGGCGTAAATGAAGGAAGAAGGCCAGCTGCAGATCCTAACTGGTTCGATGCCGCATATTATGCGAAGACCTATCCGGATGTTGCTGCCGTATACGGAACCGATGCCGACAAGCTCTTTACGCACTATATCACTCTCGGAAGAAGTGAGCTCAGACGTCCCAATGCTTCCTATGTTCATACGGTGGACAGAAACGGTGTTCCGAGCGGACTTGCTCCCTCGGCACCCGCTCCTTCCGTACCCGCAGCCCCTTCACCGGCAGCCACCGCACCCCAGGCCGCAGCTCCCGCTCCCGTGCAGGTTTCGGGAGGAATTCCCGCGATCGAGTGCAATATCTACGTTCCCACCGGTGTCGCATTTAACGGTTCACCCTACTACATAATAGTCGACCGTACTTACAATGTATGTAACGTACTTACCGTAGGCACGGACGGAACATATTCACAGCTCATCAGGAGCATGGCATGCTCGACCGGAAGAGCCGGACACGGAACTCCCGCAGGAACCTTCAGGATCTATGAGCACACCGCAGGCGGCGGCTGGGTATACATGGCTGACGGAACCTGGGCTGTATGGGGAATGAGATTCAGAACCGGCGGATATATGTTCCACTCCGTATGCTTCGAAAAGAAGGGCGATCTTCTTCCGATCCCCGAGGAAGTTGCCGCACTCGGAAGCAAGGCTTCACTCGGATGTGTAAGACTTTCCGTTGAAGATGCAATGTGGCTTTACAACGCCGTACCGGACGGAACTCTTGTAACAATAGCGGGATGACAATCCCGTTTTACACGGAGTCTCCATAATTGAGGCTTCGTATTATATAAAGTCCCGGACAGATCATGACTGTCCGGGACACTTTTTTGCAACTTATTTCTTTTTCACTGCGATCCGTCAGGTGCTCTTCGATTATTTCGCAGCTCAGTTTTCCGGTTAAAGCTCCGCAAGCAGGTCTATGCGCGCAACGCCCATCACAACTCCGCGAGCGCTTCCTTAAGACGGGGGACGAACACTTCGGGTACGCAGTTGTCATCGCACCACTCCTTCATAAGTTCGGAAAGAGGCTGTGTACGGAGTTTTCCTATCTCTGCTTCGTATCTGTCCGTAAGAAGGCTCTTCTTACCGCTCTCGATATAAGCCTGCAGGCATGCGGCAACTTCACTTCTCGTTCCGACACATTCGAAGGGCTTGTTCTCGTCGAGGCCCACAAGCTCCCTGAAGTCCTTATCGAGCGATTCTTTGTCGAGAAGTTTTTCGCCGAATATCTTCACGAGTTCATCCTCTTCGATGAAGGGACTCATGATGATATATACGAAGAGACACTTGGGACAGGAACAGCACCATATGCCCTTCTTGCTTCCCCTGTTACAGGATCTGAATACCCTGTAATAATCCTTGCCCTTAGCCGCAAATACCGCTGCAATCTGCGCTTCGGTAAAGGGTCTTAAGAGCGAGAAGTAATGGATATCCGAATCGGTAATTCCCTCGATATATTCATCGAAATCCTCTTCGAATTCAAAGCTCTTGGAGTACTGGTGGTTTACCTTGGTTCCGGGCACCGTGCTCTCGTTGGCACTGGTCTCGTTCGAAAGAGCAATATACTTGAAGCCGCACAGATATGCGGTAATGACAGCAGAAAAAGCAAATACCGCAGAGATGGGAATATGACCGTTCATATATCCCTCTTCATTCAGTCTGATTATCTCCGCATCGAGAGTTCTCTTGGCGGTATAAACGCCCTTCTTGTGACTGCACTTATCGATGACATTGGTCGCTGTCGCATTCTCATTGACAACGTAAGTGGTAATATCTTCACCCTTAAGCAGCTCAAGACTCACGACAGAATCCTTGCCGCCTCCGACGGGGACAAGACATCCCGAATAAGTCTTATCATCATGAAGGACCGCCGGCTCATCATCGGTAGTGGTCGCACATTCGAATCTGACAAGTCTGTCCTTTGATACTGTAATGCCGTTCCTGTAAAGGAATTCACCGAGTCCGTTATAGTAGAGTTTCTTCCACCAGTCCATCTGGGAAGCCGAAAGAGACCCGCACTTGATCACAACCTTCTCGGGACATACGGCCTTGTAATAGCTTATCGTCTCGACAAGTCCGAGATTGAAAACGAGCGCTCTGAGGATCGGATCGTTCAGATCTATATCTCTTTCGCCTAGAGGAAATCTCCACTCGGGCATGAAGTCTCTGAGTCCGGGACCAGAGAACCTGAATCTTACGAAAAGATTTCCGTCTTCTGCTCTCATCTCGTATTTTCTGTATTCAAATGTATCGTAAAGTTTTCTGAGATCGTCAAACTGTTTCTGTGACATAGATACCGCCTTTATTAATAAAATAGGTACTTTCAATGATATCACTAAATAGCAAAAAAGGATAGCCGAGGCATACACACAGGGCTATCCTTTTTCATAATTTTCCTTACAGGCTTACCGGGATCCTACGATCAGCGGGCTGCCCGTTCCGGTCACAAAACTTTCGCCGATCCTCAGTAGAGTTATGTCCGCTTCGGGTCCGTCTGTCAGTTACCGTCTCTTACCGATGCAGTGTATCCGTCAGCACCCGTATCGATGACTATGGTCTGATTTTCCGAAACCCTGTCTTCGAGGATCATTCTTCCGGCAAGAGTCTCGATATGCTTCTGGATGTAACGCTTTAAGGGCCTTGCACCGTATACCGGATCGTATGCGGAATCTATAACGCTCTGCACCGCGGCATCCGTAAGCTCGACCCTGATATCCTTATCTGCGAGCCTCTTGTTGATGTCTTCGATAAGAAGACTGATGATGCCGTTTAAGTTATCCTTGGTAAGAGGCTTGAACATTATGATCTCATCAAGCCTGTTCAGGAACTCGGGCCTGAAGTGGCCTTTAAGCTCTTCCATCGCAAGCTCTTCCGCATCATCTTTGATGTTTCCTTCATCGTCTATTCCGTCGAGAAGGAATCTTGCACCGATGTTGGATGTCATGATGATGATCGTATTCTTGAAGTCGACTGTCTTGCCGTGCGAATCGGTGATACGTCCGTCATCGAGCACCTGAAGAAGAACGTTGAACACATCGGGCGCAGCCTTTTCTATCTCATCGAAAAGAACGACGCAGTAAGGCTTTCTTCTAACCGCTTCGGTAAGCTGTCCGCCCTCATCGTATCCGACATATCCGGGAGGAGCTCCGATCAGTCTGGATACGGAGTGCTTTTCCATATATTCACTCATATCGATACGGACCATATTGGTCTCGTCGTCAAAGAGTGCAGCTGCAAGTGACTTTGCAAGCTCGGTCTTACCTACACCCGTAGGTCCGAGGAAAAGGAATGATCCGATCGGCTTCGAAGGATCCTTGATACCTGCCTTTGAACGGATGATCGCTTCGGTAACCTTCGTAACCGCTTCATCCTGTCCCATCACTCTCTTATGAAGCTCATCGTCGAGATGCAGTGTCTTGTTCCTTTCGCCTTCGGTAAGCTTTGCAACGGGAATGCCGGTCCACTTTGAAACGATCCTTGCGATCTCTTCGTCGGAAACTTTTTCACGGACGAGTTTGTTCTCCGTGCTTCCGCTGTTTTCGGCAGCCTCAAGTTCCTTCTTCAGTCTGGGCAGAGTTCCGTATGAAAGCTCCGCAGCCTTCTCAAGGTCGCCCTTGGTCTGAGCTATTGCAATCTGTGAATTGACGGAATCGATTTCTTCACGAAGCTTACTCAGTTTTCCCGCCGCATTCTTTTCGTTGTCCCACTGTGCCTTCTGAGTTTCAAAGTTTTCCTTTAACTCTGCAAGTTCCTTCTGAAGATCCGCAAGTCTTTCTTTTGACAGATTATCATCTTCCTTCTTGAGAGCCGTCTCCTCGATCTGAAGCTGAAGGATCTTGCGGTTCATCTCATCAAGCTCCGCGGGAAGCGAATCCATCTCGGTCTTGATAAGTGCACATGCTTCATCGACAAGATCGATCGCCTTATCGGGAAGGAATCTGTCGCTTATATATCTGTTGGAAAGAACCGCCGCGGAAACAAGCGCGGTGTCCATGATCTTGACTCCGTGGTAAACCTCGTATCTTTCCTTTAATCCCCTGAGGATTGAGATCGTATCCTCGACCGTTGGCTCATCGACCATTACGGGCTGGAAACGTCTTTCGAGTGCGGCATCGGTCTCAATGTACTGGCGGTACTCATCAAGGGTGGTCGCACCGATACAGTGGAGCTCGCCCCTTGCAAGCATGGGCTTGAGCATGTTGCCGGCATCGAGTGCACCGTCTGTCTTGCCCGCACCTACTATTGTGTGAAGCTCATCTATGAAAAGAATGATGTTTCCGTCGGAAGCTTTTACTTCATCGAGTACCGCTTTAAGTCTTTCCTCAAATTCTCCTCTGTACTTTGCACCCGCAATTAAAGCACCCATATCAAGCGCGAAGATCTTCTTATCCTTCAGGTTATCGGGAACATCACCGCGCACGATACGCTGTGCAAGACCTTCAACGACCGCGGTCTTACCTACACCGGGTTCACCGATGAGAACGGGATTGTTCTTGGTCTTCCTTGAAAGGATACGCACAACATTTCTTATTTCCGAATCTCTTCCGATGACGGGATCGAGCTTCTGGTCACGTGCCTTCTCGACCAGATCCTGTCCGTATTTTTCAAGAGTATCGTAAGTTGCTTCGGGATTGTCGGAGGTTACCCTCTGATTTCCCCTCACCTGTGAAAGAGCCATAAGGAAGCGCTCTCTTGTTATGCCGTACTCCTTGAATATCTCCTTCATGGTACGTGAAGGATACTTGATCATCGCAAGGAAGAGATGCTCTACCGATACGTACTCATCTCCCATTGCCTTCGCTTCGTCTTCGGCAAATGTAAGGACCTTGTTCAGATCCTGGCTTATGTGCATCTGTCCCGCACCGCTTCCGGATACCTTGACGCATTTTGAAAGATACTCATCGGCCTTTGCACAGAAATGCTCCGTGTTGATCTCCATCTTCTCAATGAGCTTCAGGATAAGGCTGTCGTCAATATGAAGAAGCGAGACAAGAAGATGCTCCTGTCCAAGTTCCTGGTTTCCGTATTCCGTTCCGAGGCGTTCGATTCCGTTAATCGCCTCCATGGACTTCTGTGTAAATTTTTGAATATTCATATATATCCCTCCCTTCCAGGAGCTGAAGTGAACGAGGGGACGGTTCCTCCGTTCACCCTTCGTTGGTGTTTCATCTGTTCTATATGAAGTATAACACAGTGTGCATTAATTGCAATATATATTTTTTCATCCGGGAAAATCTATCGCTGCGGTATACAGAGAGTTAAAGTCCGGATCGAGCGCAAGGTTGA
>JAFWUY010000072.1 GCA_017524035.1 Lachnospiraceae bacterium
AATGGTCAGCCGTATTGAGAATCTCAATAAAACCGTAAAGGTGGGTCTTGTCGGAAAATACGTACAGCTTCATGTTGCATATCTGTCCGTTGCGGAAGCACTCAAGCATGCGGGATATGAGAATGAAGCTAAGGTAGAGATCAAATGGATCGACTCTGAGAAGATCACCGAAGAAAACGCGGATGAAACCTTTAAGGGGATAGACGGCATCATCGTTCCCGGAGGCTTCGGAGACAGAGGCATCGAAGGGATGATCACTTCCGCAAAATATGCGAGGACTCACGGTCTTCCTTATTTCGGAATATGTCTCGGAATGCAGATAGCGGTTATCGAATATGCGAGAAATGTTCTCGGCATAGCGGATGCTAATTCGGGAGAATTCGATGAGCTCTGCGCACACAAGGTGATAGATTTCATGCCCGGACAGAGCGATACGATAGATAAGGGCGGAACCTTAAGACTCGGTGCATATCCCTGCAGGATCAGGGAGGAAAGCAGGCTCCGGGAGTTCTACGGTAAGGATGAGATATCCGAACGTCACCGCCACAGATATGAGTTCAACAATGATTTCAGGGAGCAGTTTGAAAAGGCCGGTGCCGTATTTGCGGGAACATCGCCGGACAACCGTCTCGTAGAAGAGATGGAAATTCCCGAAGCCGCTTTTTATCTGGGAGTCCAGTATCATCCCGAATTTAAATCGAGACCCGACAAGGCTCATCCTCTTTTCAAGGGATTCATCAGGGAGGTATGCAAACACAATGGCAATTCATGAAGAGTGCGGAGTATTCGGAACAGTCGGCAGTCGCAGGGAAGACATTGCGAGGGATGTATATCACGGGCTTTATGCTCTCCAGCACAGGGGGCAGGAAAGCTGCGGTATCGTTGTAAACGATGACGGTGTCTTTTCGGCTCATAAGGAACTGGGCCTCGTGGGAGAAGTGTTTGGCGAGGCGGAGCTGAATGCGCTTCCCGGCGGATGCATGGCTATCGGACATGTCAGATACGGAACGACCGGCGGAAATACCAAGAGCAATATCCAGCCCATGGTAGTCAGTCACCAGAAGGGGAATCTTGCACTCGCACATAACGGAAACCTTGCAAACTCCCTGGATCTTCGTGATTCGCTCGAACTTTCCGGTGCTATTTTCCATTCTACAAGCGATACCGAGACCATATGCTATATGATCACAAGGGAAAGGCTTAAGACAGACAGTATCGAACAGGCGGTCCTTAACGCCGTTAAATATCTTGAAGGTGCATACAGCCTTGTTATGATGTCTTCGACAAAAATGCTCGCGGTTCGGGACCCTCACGGATTCCGGCCGCTTTGCTTTGGAAAAAGGGAGGACGGAAGCTATGTCGTGGCCTCGGAAAGCTGTGCCCTGAATGCAGTCGGAGCAAGCTTTGTAAGGGATATTCTTCCCGGTGAGATGCTGGTTTTCCAGTCAGAAACTCCGGGTGCGGATCCGGTTTCCTATATGGGAGATCCGGCTCCGAAAAAAAGTCCCTGTATTTTTGAATATATCTATTTTGCAAGACCTGATTCTGTGATAGATTGTATAGCGGTGCATGACACGAGGGTAAGGGCAGGGCAGATACTTGCCAGGGAATATCCCGTGGAAGCGGACGTTGTCGTAGGCGTTCCCGATTCCGGTCTCGATGCCGCGATAGGCTATTCAAGGGAGAGCGGGATACCTTACGAAATAGGTCTTGTTAAGAATAAATATGTCGGCAGAAGCTTCATCGCTCCTTCACAGGACCAGAGAACCGATACCGTAAGGATCAAGCTCAGTCCGGTAAAGAGCGTTCTTGAAGGAAAGAGAGTGGTCCTCATAGACGATTCGATCGTAAGAGGCACCACGAGCAGGAGGATCATAAACATCCTCAGGGAAGCGGGAGCAAAGGAAATACACCTTCGCATATCCTCGCCGCCCTTCAGACATCCGTGCTTCTACGGAGTCGATATTGATTCGGAAGACAAGCTTATTGCAAACCATCATACGCCGGAGGAGATCGCAGCTCTTACGGGAGCGGATTCGATAGGATTTCTTCCTATAGAAAGTCTCGGTGAGATGAGCGGATGCGAAACATATTGCAGTGCATGCTTTGACGGGGATTACCCGACGAAGATACCCTCAGATCCGAGGAAGGACAGATTCGAGAAAAAACTTTCGGAGGCCAGGTAATGATCTACAGAGGAAAGAAAAGAAAACTGATCATGTCGGACGGCAGTGAATATGTCGGATACGGCTTTGGTGAGGATGAAAAGGACAGAGTATGCGAGCTCGTGTTCAACACTTCTCCCGTCGGATACCAGGAGATCATGTCCGATCCTTCATATACGGATCAGTTTGTCACGATGGCTTATCCTCTTATCAGCAACTACGGTATCAACAATGACGATAACGAGACTGTTCATCCCACGATCGGCGGATTCGTCGTAAGGGATTACAATAACGAGCCCTCCAACTTCAGGAGCGGAAAGACCTTCTCCGAAACTCTTAAAGAACTCGGCATTCCCGGCATTACCGGCGTGGATACCAGAGAGATAGTACGCAAGATCAGGGATGTCGGAACAAGAAAGGCCCTTATCACAAATGAGAGCACTACCGTGGAAGAAGGCCTTAAGATCATAGAAGAAACGGTCCTTAAGCCCGATGCCGTATCGAGGGTCAGCAGACCGTTAAAAGAAAACTATATCTCGACCGATGCGAAGTGCCATATCGCAGCGATCGATTTCGGAATGAAGGAAAACATACTGCGTTCCTTCCTTAAGAAAGGATGCTCGGTCACGGTATTCCCCTGGAATGTAAAAGCGGAGGATGTTGCTGCGATTAAGCCCGACGGAATATTCCTTTCAAACGGCCCCGGAGATCCCGAGGATGTCAAGGAAGCGATCGAACTGGTAAAACAGCTCAGGGGAAAGTATCCGATCTTCGGAATATGCCTCGGACATCAGATAATATCGCTTGCATGCGGGGCAAAGACCTATAAGCTCAAATTCGGACACAGGGGCGGAAACCATCCCGTTAAGAATCTCGAGACGGGAAGAACGGATATCACAAGCCAGAACCATTCGTATGCGGTCGATGAAAACACGCTTGCGGGAACCGGACTTGTCGTGACACATAAGAATCTGCTTGACGGAACCGTTGAGGGAGTAAGGTGTGAAAAGGACAGGATCTTTAGTGTGCAGTATCATCCCGAAAGCTGCCCCGGCCCTCACGATGCATCGTACCTTTTCGATGAATTTCTCAAGCTGATGGACAAGTGACATAACTGTCATAAATGATCATATATATCTTACAGAGGTTTTGAAATGCCTAAGAGAACTGACATAAACAAAATACTTGTGATAGGCTCGGGCCCCATAGTCATCGGACAGGCCGCAGAGTTTGACTATGCGGGAACGCAGGCGTGTCTCGCACTCAAGGAAGAAGGTTACGAAGTCATCCTTTGCAATTCCAATCCCGCAACGATCATGACCGACACATCGGTTGCGGACAGGGTTTATATGGAACCTCTCAATCTCGAATATGTTGCGAGGATCATAAGAACCGAAAGACCGGATGCGATCCTTCCCGGGATCGGCGGACAGACCGGACTTAACCTTGCGATGCAGCTCGAAAAGAAAGGTATTCTTTCCGAATGTAACTGCGAGCTTCTCGGAACCGATTACAAGAGCATCGAGATGGCCGAGGACAGGGATGAGTTCAAGCAGCTCTGCGAAAGACTCGGAGAGCCCGTTCTTCCGTCGATAGTCGTTCACAGTATTGAAGAAGGCAGGAAAGCGGCTGAGGAGATCGGATATCCGGTGGTCTTACGTCCCGCATTCACACTCGGCGGAACAGGCGGCGGATTTGCAGATAACGAAGATGAATTAAAGGAGCTTCTTGCGGCGGGACTTGAACTTTCACCCGTCAGCGAAGTTCTTGTCGAAAAGAGTGTAAAGGGATACAAGGAAATTGAATACGAGGTGATCCGCGATGCTAACGATACGGCGATCACCGTATGTAATATGGAAAACCTCGATCCTGTCGGTATCCATACCGGTGACTCGATCGTGGTATGTCCTTCGCAGACACTTACCGACAAGGAGTATCACATGCTCCGTGACTCGGCCCTCAAGCTCATCAGGGCACTCAGGGTCTGCGGCGGATGTAATGTACAGTTTGCACTCGATCCGAAGTCCTTCAAGTATTACCTCATCGAGGTCAACCCCAGGGTTTCGAGATCTTCGGCACTCGCATCAAAGGCATCGGGTTATCCGATCGCAAGGGTTTCGGCAAAGATAAGTGTGGGCTATACGCTTGAGGAGATACAGCTTGCAAATACTCCCGCATGCTTTGAGCCCGCGCTTGATTATATTGTGACCAAGATGCCCCGTTTTCCTTTTGATAAATTCACCGACGCAAACCAGAGCCTCGGAACACAGATGAAGGCTACGGGCGAGACGATGAGTATCGGAAGGTGCTTTGAGGAGAGCCTTCTCAAGGCGGTAAGAAGCCTTGAATGCGGAACCGTTCATCTCCATATGGCAAAGTATGACGGCTTTAAGGATGAAGAGCTCTGGGAGCCCATACTTAAGATGACCGGCGACCGCATATATGCGATCACCGAACTTATGCGCCGCGGATGCAGTGCTGAAGAGATCTGTGCAAAAACCGGCATCGACATGTTCTTCCTGACCAAGATCTCCAATATCATCGAAGAAGAGAATATCCTCAAAGATCATAAGCTTGATGCTTCATACATATATGATGCAAAGCGCATGGGATTTTCGGATGCTGCGATCGCATCTCTTTGGGAAGTGAGCGAAAAGGAAGTATTTGACTTAAGAAAGCGGGAGAAGATCTTCCCCGTTTACAAGATGATAGATACCTGCGCATCCGAGTTTGAAAGCTATGTACCTTATTTCTACTCGACATATGAAGGTGAGAACGAATCCGTTGTTTCGGACAAGCCCAAGGTAATAGTTCTCGGTGCCGGCCCCATAAGGATCGGACAGGGTGTCGAATTCGATTACTCGACCGTTCACGCCGTCCGCACCATCAAGGGATCCGGCTATGAAGCCATAGTCATCAACAATAACCCCGAGACGGTTTCGACAGATTACACAACCTCCGACAAGCTCTATTTCGAGCCTCTGTGTGTTGAGGATGTCATGAACATAATCGAGCTTGAAAAACCCGAAGGAGTCATTGCAACCCTTGGCGGACAGACCGCCGTCAACCTTGCCGAGCCCCTTCACGCACTCGGCGTAAAGCTCATAGGAACCGACTGCGAAGCCATCGATAAGGCTGAGAACCGTGACAGCTTCGAAAAGCTCCTTGAGGATCTGGAAATCCCCGAGCCCAAGGGACTTGCGGTCACCAATATAGAGGACGGCGTAAAGGCAGCGGAATCCATCGGATATCCCGTTTTAGTCCGTCCCAGCTTCGTCCTCGGCGGAAGGGCAATGCAGATCGTTTCCAAGGAAAAGGATCTGAGACACTACCTCCAGACTGCGGTAGAGATCGACGAAGACAGACCCGTACTTGTCGACAGATATATCAGCGGCAAGGAGCTCGAGGTTGATGCGATCTGCGACGGAGAAGAGGTTTTCATCCCCGGAATAATGGAGCTTGTCGAAAGAACAGGTATCCACTCGGGTGATTCCATCAGCGTATATCCCACCTTCAGCGTATCCGAGAAGGTTAAGGAGACCATCAGGGATTACACGAGAAGACTGGGACTCGGAATAGGCATCAGAGGACTTTTCAATATTCAGTTCATCTGCGACAAGAACGATGAAGTGTTCATAATAGAGGTCAATCCCAGATCCTCGAGAACGGTACCCTTCCTTTCCAAAGCAACGGGCTATCCTCTCCCCGATATCGCGACAAGGGTAAGCCTCGGAATCTCACTTAAGGATCAGGGCATCACGGACCTTACCCCGGGACGCGGAGAGAAATGGTATGTAAAGGCTCCCGTGTTCTCGTTCTCAAAGCTATCCGGAATGGATGCTTATCTTTCCCCCGAGATGAAGTCCACGGGTGAAGCAATCGGATATGACAAGCTTCTTCACCGTGCAATGTACAAGGCGCTCGTTGCATCGGGCATCAAGCTCCAGAATTACGGAACCGTCACCTTCACCCTTGCGGATGAGGATAAGGAGGAAGCACTACCTCTCGCAAAGCGTTTCTACGACATGGGCTTCAATATCGAGGCCACAACCATGACTGCCCTTTACTTCAAGGATCACGGCATCAGGTGCAGGCTCCGTCACAAGCTCAGCGAGGGAAGTACAGAGATCCTCGACTCCATCAGTGCAGGCTACGTAAGTTATGTCATCAACACCAGGGCGATCCTTTCGGGTGTGCACTACGAGGACGGAGTCGCCATCAGAAGATGTGCGAGCGAGCACCGTATCACTACCTTTACGTCGCTCGATACGGTCAAGGTCCTTCTGGATGTGCTCGAGGAGATGACCATCGGCGTATCCCCCATCGGATAAGGCATAAAACACTGTATTTTACGCAAAAAGGAAGACTTCAGGTCTTCCTTTTTTAATTGAGGGAAAGGCGTAAATGTGGTATGATTTTAGGGTAGTGCGGGTATTTTTAAATGCATGCATTTTTTCTTAAGGAGGGCCGGATATGAAGAGAATCGGATTGCTTACAAGCGGCGGTGACTGCCAGGCACTTAATGCAGCTATGAGAGGTGTTGTGAAAACACTTACGCACAGCGGTCAGGCGGTTGAGATCTACGGATTCATAGACGGATACAAGGGGCTTATCTACGGGGATTTCCGTATGCTTACGGGCAAGGATTTCTCCGGCATCCTCACAAAGGGCGGAACAATCCTGGGCTCTTCGAGAACTCCTTTTAAGACCATAACCGAGCCTGATGAGAACGGACTCGACAAGGTTGATGCCATGAAGCAGAACTATTTCAAGCTCAGGCTCGACTGCCTTGTTGTTCTCGGCGGTAACGGATCGCACAAGACGGCCAATCTTCTCAGCGAAGAAGGCCTTAACATAGTTACTCTTCCCAAGACCATCGATAACGATCTCTGGGGCACGGATATGACATTCGGTTTCCAGAGCGCTGTGGATATCGCAACTCAGGCGATCGACTGCATTCATACCACTGCGGCATCGCACGGAAGAGTATTCATTGTCGAAGTAATGGGACACAAGGTCGGATGGCTGACACTCAATGCCGGAATGGCAGGCGGTGCGGACATCATCCTGATCCCCGAGATCCCTTACGATATCGATAAGATCGTTGACAAGATCGAAGAAAGAGAAAGCAGCGGAAGCAAGTTCACCATCATAGCGGTCGCAGAGGGTGCGGTATCCAAGAAGAAGGCCAAGATGTCCAAGAAGGACCGCAAAAAGGCTGATGAGACCTCAAAGTATCCTTCCGTGTCTTACGAGATAGCTGCTCAGATTCTTGAAAAGACCGGCCGTGAGGTAAGGGTGACCGTTCCCGGACACACTCAGAGAGGCGGAAGTCCCTGCCCTTATGACAGGGTATTTGCGACCAGACTCGGCGCCGAAGCCGGAGAACTCATACTTAATAACGAATACGGATTCATGGTCGGCTACAGGAACAGGGAGATAGTAAAGGTGCCCCTTGATGAAGTTGCGGGCAAGCTCAAATACCTCGATCCCGATGCCACCATCATCAAGGAAGCAAAGCTTACCGGAATCTGTTTCGGGGATTGATAAATGTCATATACAGCTCTCTACAGAAAATTCCGTCCCACGGATCTGTCACAGGTCAGGGGTCAGGATCATATAGTAACGACTCTCCGCAACCAGCTGGCAAACGGAAGGGTCGGACATGCCTATCTGTTCACCGGCACAAGGGGAACAGGTAAGACTTCGATTGCCAAGATCATGGCGCGTGCGGTCAACTGCGAGAATCCCACCGAGAACGGTCCCTGCGGCGAATGCGATTCCTGCAGATCCATAGCGGACGGATCGTCAATGAACGTATACGAGATCGACGCCGCATCCAACAACGGTGTCGATAATGTAAGAGGCATCATTGAGGGTGTAAACTACCGTCCCACACTCGGCAGGTACAAGGTCTATATCATAGACGAGGTCCATATGCTCTCCGAGTCGGCGTTCAATGCCCTGCTCAAGACACTGGAAGAGCCGCCTGAGTGGGCTGTGTTCATTCTCGCGACAACAGAGGTACACAAGCTTCCTTCCACGATTCTTTCAAGATGTCAGAGATATGATTTCAAAAGGATAGGTATCGACACCATCTGCTCCAGAATGCAGGAACTGATGGAGACCGAAGGAAGAAGTGCGGACGAAAAAGCGCTCCGTTACATTGCAAGAAAAGCGGACGGGTCAATGAGAGATGCGCTCTCGCTTCTGGACCAGGCGATAGCATTCCAGTCCGAAGGAGAGCTTACATATGATAAGACTCTCGAGGTTCTGGGAGCCGTCGATACGGAGGTTTTCAGCAGGCTTTTCCGCGGCATAATAAACCGCGACACCCTGGGATGCGTGGGAATCATAGACGAGATGGCATCGCAGGGCAAGGAACTTACACAGTTTGTTACGGACTTTGTATGGTATCTGAGAAATATCATGCTCATCATCGCATCACCCGATACGGCATCGATGATCGATATTTCCACCGAGAATATGGTCAGGCTCCGCGAGGATGCCGGCATGTCCGAGCTCGACAGTGTGATCAGATACATAAGAGTTTTTTCGGAACTCATTTCACAGATCAGATATGCTTCCCAGAAAAGGGTTCATGTGGAGATTGCTTTCATCAGATGCTGTGAGCCCAGAATGGCGATCAAGGATCCCGAGTCGCTCACAGACAGGGTTGCCGCGTTGGAAAAGAGGATCGAGTCGGGCAATTTTGTTTCCTTTTCCGGACCGGTGAAGCCGGAGGGCGAGACGGTCATCAGAAGCGATGTGAAGATGCCCGAAGCACCCAAGGCACTTCCCGATGACATCAAAAAGCTCATCGAGAACTGGCCGAACGTCATACAGGATTGCGGCAACGATATGAGCAATATCAGGAACTGCAAGCCGGTGCTTTCGGATGAAGGACAGCTCATACTTTATTTTCCCGCAGGTGATCTTTCGGCAAGGCTTTTGAACGACGATCAGAGACGTAACGATCTTTCCGACATCTTCGAAAACTATACGGGTTCGATCGTTGATTTTGTCATAAAGAATTCGGAGAGTGACGAAATGTTCGAAGGCGGTCTCTATGATCTCAGAAACATCATAAAACCCGGTACCGTCAATGTACCGATAGATACTGAAGAAAACACGGAGGAGATTTAAATGGCAAAACACGGCGGATTTCCCGGAGGAGCAATGCCCGGTAATATGGCCAACCTGATGAAGCAGGCACAGCGCATGCAGCGTCAGATGGAAGAAGGCAGGAAGGAACTTGAGAGCACGGAGTTCGAAGGAACTGCCGGCGGCGGAGCCGTTACCGTCAGGATCAACGGAAAAAGAGATGTTCTTGATATAAAGCTCGACAAGGATATCGTCGATCCCGATGATGTCGAAACTCTTCAGGATTCAATCCTTGCGGCGATCAAGGATGCCATGGACAAGGCAGATGCCGCAGGCGAACAGATAATGGGCGGTCTTAACGGAATGCCCGCAGGATTATTCTAAATGGAACTTTACAGCGGATATGTCAACAGGCTTGTTTCGGAACTTGCGGCACTTCCCGGGATAGGGGATAAATCTGCCCAGAGACTTGCCTTTCATATGATCAATATGCCTCCCGAGAAGGTCAAGCGTCTTGCGGACACCATGATGGAAGCACGCAGCAGGGTCAAGTATTGCAAAGAATGCTTCACACTTACGGACAGCGATATGTGCCCCGTGTGCTCGAATTCTTCAAGGGATCATTCTCTGATAATGGTCGTGGAAGATACCAGGGATATGGCCGCATACGAAAAGACCGGAAAGTACGGCGGAGTATACCATGTTCTCCAGGGTGCGATAGCTCCGATGCTCGGTGTCGGACCTTCCGACATCAGGATCAAGGAGCTTGTCGACAGATGTTCGAAGAGTGACGAAAGCATCAGTGAAGTGATACTTGCGACGAATTCCAGCATTGAAGGTGAGACGACCGCAATGTATATCAGCAAGCTGATCAAGCCGCTCGGAGTAAAGGTCACACGTATAGCGAGCGGTGTTCCTGTCGGAGGAGATCTGGAATACATCGATGAGATCACACTGACCAGGGCACTTGACGGACGTACAGAGATCTGATGTGAAAACGGAGGACCTTCCTCTTTTCACTCAATATAAAGAAATACTAAGGAGAAAGAATATGTCGGTAAATACAGAAAGTTTCGGATGCAGCCGTGACGGCAGGGAGATAAAGCTTTATACGATCGCCGGTAAGAACGGCCTGGTCGCTTCCGTCACCAATCTCGGTGCAATACTTGTAAAGCTCATGGTTCCCGATGCCGCCGGCAAGGCGGAGGATGTTGTTCTCGGCTTTGACAAGGCTGAAGATTATTACGGAAATCCCAGCTTCTTCGGAGCGACCATCGGTCCCAATGCAAACCGTATAGGAAATGCGGAATATGAGATCGACGGTGTTCACTACGAACTCGATATCAACGACAATGACAGGAATAACCTCCACTCACATATAGATAACGGATACCACAAGAGAATATGGGATGCGGATGTCGATTCCGACAGCAGTGTCACATTTTCCATCGAGGATCCCGCAACTCTCGGATTCCCCGGCAACAAGAAGCTTTCCGTTACATATACCGTAACCGATGACAACGAGCTTAAGCTCCACTATGTCGGATCATCGGATGAGAATACCATTCTCAATCCCACCAATCACTCATACTTCAACCTTGACGGATTTAAGTCAGGAAGCATTGTCGATGAGTTCATTCAGATCGAAGCGGATGAATTCACTCCCACCGATGACGAGTCCATTCCTTCCGGAGTGATAGCATCGGTAAAGGGAACACCCATGGATCTTACTTCCAAGGTAAGGGTAGGTGATCATATCGATGATGATTTCGAACAGCTTAATTTTGCGGGAGGTTATGACCACAACTTCTGCGTAAGAGGCTATGACGGCACTTTGCGCAAGGTTGCCACGGTATGGGCGGCAAAGTCATCGAGGATCATGGAAGTGTATTCCGATCTTCCCGGCGTTCAGTTCTATGCCGGCAACTTCATCAAGGAAGGCCAGATCGGAAAAGAGGGAGCCGTGTTCAACAAGAGATACGGTCTGTGCCTTGAGACACAGTATTATCCCGATGCGATCCATCACTCCAATTTCCAGAGCCCCGTTTTCGGACCTGACAGAAAGCTTGATTCCGTAACGGTATACGCATTTAAGAACTGATACCGGTTTCACCGGGGGGATAAATGGCAAAGCTACGTATGATCAAGGGCGGAACCGACCGGGAGCCCGAAGATTACAGGGATAAACTTAAAAAGCACAGGATCATGAATCTGTACAGGACGTTCATCTTTATCGTCCTGATACTTGTGATACTCCTTATCATCTATGCCAGATTCCAGTCGCATGTCTATACGGGATACGAGGTCATAGCTTCGGGAGACAGAAATGCGTCCGAATCGCAAAAGGACCTCCGTCTCGGACGCAGTATTCTTTCCTTCAGCCATGACGGAGCACACTGCATAGACGGAAGCGGCAAGACGGTCTGGGATCAGGGTTACGAGATCCAGGATCTGAAGATCTCGATATGCGGTGGCACGGTTGCGATCGCATCATATAACGGAAGGGATATCTATATCCTCAATGAGACCGAAAAGCTCGGAAGCTTCAAGACGAATCTCCCGATAAGGGATGTAGCCGTAGCCGGGACCGGAAGGGTCACCGCGGTTCTCAATTCAAACGATGCGGTCCTTATCAATACCTATTCCCCTTCGGGAGACCTTCTCTACAGCGGGCAGATGCATATGTCCGGAAGCGGATATCCGGTCGATCTTGCACTTTCTCCCGCAGGAAATCTTCTGTGTGTGAGCTTTATCTATGTTGATGCGGGAACGGTCAAATCCACCGTAGCTTTCTATAACCTTACCGAGGTCGGGGACAATTATACCGATTTCCTTGTAAGCAGCTACGATTACACCGATCTTGTGGTTCCCGAAGTCGGCTTCCTCGACGATTCCACCGCTTATGCGGTCGGTGATGAGAGGTTTATGATCTATAAGGGCTCCGACCAGCCCGAATCCATCGGAGAGCATCTTTTCTCGGATGAGGTAAAATCGGTGTTCACCGGAAACGGATACCTGGGCCTTGTCTTCAGATCGGACGATCCCGAAGCCAAGTACAGGCTGGATGTATATGACAGCTCCGATTCGCTCGTGGAAAAGTTCGATATCGATTTTGAGTATACGGATGTCCTTTTTGAAGACTCCGATCTTGTTATCTACAGCGATACAAGGTGCCTGATATATACCTACCACGGCAAGGTAAAGTTCGATGATTCCTTCAGGAATCCCGTAAGATTGCTTTTATCCACCGACAATGCGTACAGATACGTAGTTTCCACCTCATCCTCCGTAGACACGATAAGATTGAACTGAAAATATGATTTTTCGGGCCCGTATTTTGAAAAACAAACAAAATACGGGCCTTAAATATAAAAAAACTGTAAAAATTATAGGTTTAATTATTTCCTATATTATTGTAAAATTACTTTTGTAGTTTATTGCACCAAAGTGTAAAGGAGACATTATGAGTAAAAAAATGACGTTTCGTAAAAAGGGACTTGCCGTCATTTTATGCCTTATGATGGGTATCGCTACCATCGCAGGCTGTGGCAAGGAAGAGGAAACTCCCGTAGTCGAAGCTGACGAGGATGCTCTTGAGGTTCCCGAGGTTAAGGGAAAGGAAGAGACTGTCGGTGCTTTCACACTTCTCGTTCCCAAGGGAATGGAAGCTGAAGAAGGTTCCAGCGAAAGCGTTGTAACCCTTTCCGATGACGATGCCAGCATTGTTTTCCAGGTAGTTGATAAGAGCGAGGCCAAGGATTATGTTAAGGCGCTTATCGAAGAGGACGATTCTTTCGAAGAGATAACCTTCAGCCTTGACGGAACCAAGTGGTCCGGAGCTTCCTACAAGAAGGATTTTGTTGTTTATGCCAAGATCGGTAAGTCGACCGTTATCGCTATCGGTACCGGATATAAGTACACCGATGACATTCCCCTTGCTGTTCTTGCTTCTCTCGAGGTAGAGAGCGGAGCTGAGACCGTATCCATCGGCGGAGCATCCGGAAAAGGCGGAACCTTTGTATACGGAGACGGACTTTTTACCGTTGAATATACAGGCGCTTTCCGTGAGACGGATCCTTCATCCGAGTTCGGTGATCTTGTTTCACAGGACGGAGACCAGAAGGTATATATTACTTCAGTCTATGACTGGGATGATCTTGACGATCTCGGAGATGAGATCTCGAGCTATAATTATGATATGCAGGATCTTACCGTTGACGGCAAGGATGCGATCCTGTTTACATACGAAGACTATTTCGGCGACTACACTGCAGATTTCGTCATTCCCCTTGACTGGGTCTACAGAACTCCTTCGGGAAATGAGATGGTTGCCGTACGTATCTACACCACAGGTTCCACCGCTGAAGAAGCAGCTTCAGATGATTTCATGGAGCTTATAAATAGTGTTGATGTCAACGATGATTATGTTACCGATGAGGGTGAGACATCATCTTACGGCTCAGCTGACTGGGAAGGCTACTGGGAGAGAGGCTGGTACGGCTTCTGGATCGTAAGTGATGCCTGCACCGATTTTGAGAGCAATATCGGATATGCATATGACTGTCTCGCGACATTCGATTGTGACGGTGATGAAGTTCACATGCAGGTTGTTGATGCCAAGTCCGAACAGGGTGAGCTTGATGTGGATGTGTACTTCAATCATTATGAGGATATGACCGATTCAGGATGGCTCATTTCCGATCAGGGTCAGATTCTCGGATATGATATAGGATACTATGATGCGATCATCGATCCCGAATCAGATGCGCAGCTCCTTGATGATTATATCTCGATGAATGTTGACCTTTATGATGAAGACGGCAACTGGGTTCTTGAGATCAGTTTCTTCCTTCGCCCTTGGGGTTCTGATTTCAACGACTTCGCTTATGTAGACGAAGCTGATCTTCCTTACATGTGTGTAAACTGGGATCCCGTAACCGCTGATATGTTCCCCTTCAACTATGACTCCTGGTATGTAGATATCATGGATGATCCGTTCCCGGGACTTGATGCGATAGTCGGACAGGTTGTTGAATAATCAATACATAAAAAGACTCCCGGCCTGATGGCCGGGAGTTTTTTGTTATATTTTTGCAGCGGCATCAGCCGATCCTGTGATCATGCCCAGGGGTCGGATGCCTTGGGCTGTCTGATATCCGCGAGAAGCATCTGTTCCCAGAGGAACCATTTGCCGTCGCTTCCGCGTTTTCTTAAGGTTATGGGACGCTCGGTATCTGCACCGCCGCTTCTGATAAGAAGTCTGGCGTATCCGTCATTGTCATATGAATAGGGATTGGAAAATACTTCAAGGGTAAGGGGCTCTGACGGTGTGTAGTTATTGTCCGGTGTAGCACCTTTGAAATATGAAAGAGGAACATAGGTCTTGCCGTCCATGAAGCGGTCCTGAAGAAACTGCAGCTCCATCTGGCTGAGGGGCTGGGGGCCTTTGAGGAAATTCAGCATCTCGATGCCTGCGTCTTTATTGACGGCATAGGCGCAGAGCGCACACACGGTAAGTGCCGCGGTCTTGAAAGGGGTGTCCATTGAACACTCCGGAAGAGCCTGAAGCTCTGCGAGATTTCCCGGTATGTCCTTAAATGTGAAACTTTCTGTTTGCTTTCCGCCCGCATTTGCCGCACTGCGTACAGCATCTCCCACAGCATTTCCGATCTCCTGAGCGGCCTTATTTTTGATCTGATCCAATAATCCCATAAACACTCCTTTCGTTATAAGATACCTTTTATCCTTTTCTTGTTCTGATACATTTTGTCATCGGCACGGTTTGTTATATCCTGAACAGAGCTGTCCGATGCTTTGTTGTACTCGGCAATTCCGCAGGCTATGGAAACGAAATCCTCCGGAAGCGGGATCTCCTTGGTGTATGGACTCAGCGAATCCGACAGTTCCCTGAAGAGTTCGTTCCTTTTGGCATAATCACTGTCCGTGAGGACTGCGATGAATTCGTCTCCTCCGACTCTGTATACGGGGCTGTGCTTAAAGATATTGCATATGAGCCTGCATGCCCTTATAAGATAAGCATCACCGGCTTCGTGTCCGTTTACATCGTTGACGAGTTTCAGATTGTTTACGTCGAACATTGCTATCGCAAACTCGTAATCTTCACCCGAATTGATCTTGGACTGCAGGAATGTTTCTTTATCCTCGTAGGCTCTCCTGTTGCTGACATTGGTCAGCGGATCTTTCTTCATGATGTCCAGGAGTCTTTTATTGATGAGATCGAGATTCAGTGCGTGGCGGAATTTATCTATGACCAGACCGAGTCTGTTCTGATAGGATTGCAGATCGTGGTTGATGATCCTGTTCATGCAGTCTCTGAACACTATATATCCGAAGGCATCATCCGCTTCGTGAAGTGCGAGGAAAACATAAAGATGATTGGAATCCTCCGGATCGTATCCGGGGATCAGTGAACGTGAAGGGAACTGGCTGTCTTTGAATTCCTTTCCGTTTTCCATGGAATACAGTACGTCTACATGCGGACTGTAGCCTTCCCTGGAAAGTGAAATGTCGGTATCGTTGAGCGAAAGCCTGAAATTGGGTTCCAGAAGAACGTGGAAGGAATCGCCTTCAATGAAGTGATCCCGGAGCAGCAGATCGTGAAGGTTTGATGTGAACTCCTCGAAGGAAACGCTGGAAAGAACAGCAGAATCCAGGGAATTGAGTTTAATGTTAAAATACGTGGCATCGGATCTTTTGGCAAATTCCAAACGTCCCATGCGTCTTCTTGCGGCATCGCTGTTGCCTGCTTCCATGCAGTTACAGCTTTCTCCCGGTATGAATTCACATTCGACGATGGTTGAGCTGTCACAGCTTTCTCCTGCAAACAGCTTATGACACAGATCTCCGCACGCATTGCCCATTTTTACGAAGCACTGGTCCACGGAGGCAATGGAGGGATAGAAGATCTGGCTGCCCTCTATATGGTCGAAACCGGTACAAGAACCTGCTCCGGAACCGATATTCCGTATTTTTCCAGACTTACGCATGCTTCCATGGCAAGTCCGTCATTGGCACAGATGAATACATCCGGAAGAGGTTTTCCGGCAGTGCAGAAATCACTGATGTATTTGGAGACGGCGGCGTTTTCCCATTTGGTATAGAACACTTCCTTAAGAAGAGAGTCTTCATTATTCTCGTGAAGGAAATCTTTGACCGCTTTTAATCTGAGTTCCGAATCGAGAGAGTCGGCAGAGCCTGCAAGAAAGATAATGTCGCGGGCAGAGTGTGATGCACGCAGATGCCGGCACATTTCGATGGTGGCCGTATAATTGTCGGATCCGATGAAATAAGTATCGTCGAATCGGGATCCCTGAACTATGACGGGAATGCCGGCCTCTTTGCTTCTGGCAATGATGGCTTCAGGTTCGCCTGCGAAATACAGACCGCTTCCGAATATGACGGCTGCATCGAAATCGTGCAGGTCCGGCAGCTTGAAGATATTAAGGTCACCCTTTCGGTTGGCTAAACTGTCCGAGTACATGGAATATCCCAGAAACAGGAAGATATCCGCCTTTTCCGGGCGCAGTGATTGCTCCATTCCGGTAAGGAATTGGGATAGAATCTCACAGCACCAGCCGGTTGTAAAGACCGCGATCTTTTTCTTCATATGGGCTCCTTGCCTAACGCGATACACAAAAATATTATATCATATTATCGGAAATCGGTTCATTAAGCTTGAATTTAACCTGTAAAAGTGAATAGTTTAGTTAAGACGGCGGATTGACCGGGCCGGCACTTTAGGATTAACGCGGAAAAGAGTATAATAGATAGGTTAGGATCAGGGAGAAAATATATGGACTACAGGCAATATCTTATTGAATACTGGGATGCGATCGATAAGGCCAATGCGGCGGATTATCCTAACGGAGTTGACCCTAAGGGATACAGATGCGAGAAGCATATTGCCTATCTGGGGGATTACGATCCGGCACATATGCTCAATCTGTACTATCCGGAAGATTTTAAGCCGCAAAACGGCAGTCTTCCTTCGATCATCTATATTCACGGCGGCGGATGGATGTACGGATCCGGCGATATCTTCGACAGGTATCTGGGATATCTCGCAAGCCGGGGCTTTGCCGTTATGGCAATGAATTACAGACTTCTGCAGCAGGGGAACCTTCAGGAGATGATATCCGATATTTTCTCTGCGATGCACTGGCTCGGAAAGTACGGCCCCGTCAGGGGATTTGACCTGTCGAAGGTTTTGGTGTGCGGGGATTCCGCAGGCGGTCATCTTTCGATACTTACAACCTGCATTTCAAGGAGCGGAGAGCTTAGGAGGATTTACGGTGTCGATCCGCTTTCGTATGAGATCAGCGCCGTATCCGTCAGCAGTCCCGTTGCGGAAACCGGCAGGCTTTACATCGCCGCGTCCGAGGATACGGAGCTCGGACAGGGTACGGCAAAAGCGTATGTCGATATGATGCTCGGAGAAAAAGGAGAGGATGCACCGTGGAACGGTCATATGGCCGCATCGGAGGTCATTCCCGGAGTGGGACTGCCCCCTGTTCATATAATAGGCTCCGAAAGCGACGCACTTACCGCACACACGGGATATCTCAGGGATGTACTTGAAAAAAACGGCATCTCTTATGAGCTGTTTTACAGAAACAGGGAGGAGGGGATTCATCTTCTCCATGTTTTCAACATCAGCCACTGGGAGTGGCATGAGAGCATTGAAGCCAATGAGAGCATGCTCGGGTTTTTCGGAAGAGTGATCGCTGACTGAGGTTTTCTTAGACTTTATGAAAGAAAAGATTATCAAAATCACATTACACGTTCTCGGGATCCTTCTTACATTTACGATGATCCTTTTGTCGGCGGGCATCCTGTGGATGTATGCGATATGGGGAAGGAATCTTACCATCAATGATTTCCTTTTCCAGGTGGGCACCCTGGACGGAACCGGATCCGAGATGGTCGTAAAGTTCATAGTGTTTGCACTCATTCCTTCCGTTCTTATTACGGCAGGTCTGTTCATACTGATATATTTCCTGAAAAAGAAAGACATATACGAACCCTTTATGGGAAGGATCGTCATCGGAGGATGCGCCCTTGTTTTATGGTGCGTACTGATATTTGCCGTAAAGTGGCTCAAAGTGGATGATTACTTCGGGTTTGCGGGCTTCAGGGCTTCTGCGGAAGCTGCATATGTACCACCCGAGATCGTAACGATAGTACCCGTGCAGACAGCACAGACCGGTTCCGTAGAAAGCGAGGAACCCGGGGAGTGGGACTATCTTCAGACATTTCTTGCAAGTGAGATGACTCCCTGGGAAAAGAATGATTCGAGGGATTTTGTACAGAGCTATTACATAGACCCTTCAACGGTAGATCTTGTTTTCCCGGAGAAAAAAAGAAACCTTATCTTCATCTATCTCGAATCCATGGAGATGACATTTGCGGATAAGGATATAGGCGGAGCGTTTGATGAAAACGTGATCAAAAATCTGACGCTTCTGTCACAAGAGAACGAGAACTTCTCCGGATCGTACGGACCGGGTTCTCTTCTGGACGGAGGCTATTCCTATAACGGCGGAACCTGGACCATGGGTGCGATCTTTTCATCAACAGCGGGACTTCCCCTTCAGACCGGCGGCATCGAAAGAAACGAAATGAACACACAGGAGTCATTCTATCCTTCGATAACAACACTCGGTGACATCCTTGAAGAAGAGGAGTACAGGCAGATATTCCTCATCGGTTCGTCCGCGGTATTCGGCGGAAGAAAGCTCTATTTCCAGAATCACGGCGATTTTGAATTCAGGGATCTTATATGGGCAAAGCAGAGCGGACATCTCCCCGGCGGCTATTACGTGTGGTGGGGATATGAGGATCAGAAGCTTTTTGAATATGCCAGGGAAACTCTTACAGAGCTCGGCGAGGGCGATCAGCCGTTTAATCTGACCATGCTTACCGTAGATACGCATATGGTCGGAGGCTACACATGTGAACTTTGCGGGGATGAATTTGAAAACAGCTATTCGAACGTTTATGCCTGCTCCGATAAACAGGTGAGTGAGTTCATTGACTGGATAAAGCAGCAGGACTTCTACGAAAACACAACGATCATTCTTATGGGAGATCATCCCACGATGGATGGAATGTATTGCAGGAATATAGATCCTTCTTATGTAAGAAGGGTATATACCTGTATCATCAATGCACCCGTGACTCCGGTAAGAGATGCCTACAGATCCTATTCGACTCTTGATATGCTTCCGACTACACTTACCGCGATAGGTGTAGAGATACCGGGAGGAAGACTGGGTCTCGGAACGAGCCTTTATACGAACCAGAGAACCCTTACCGAGGAGCTCGGATATTCCGCGGTATCGACTTCTCTTTCGAGATATTCGTCATTTTTGGCGGAGCTTGCAAGCATAGTTCCCGTGGATGAATTCGGAAATCCGATGATAATGAATGAGGACGGAAGCATTACCACGCAGTATCCCGACGGAAGCACAAGCACATTATTCCCTGACGGAAGCCAGGCTAATCTTTATATAGACGGAAGTCAGCTCCTGATAGGACCCGACGGCGTTGTAACTTACGTATATCCGGACGGAACCGTGACAAATGAAATACCGGCCGGCTTATTGCCGACCGGTGAAACTGTTCAGGAAACGGTTATTCCGTAATTCTTAAAGCTGTCCCGACTTCATTTTCTTTTTGGTCTCATACATTCGCTCGTCGGCTTCCTTGACGACGTCATCTACACTTTCCGACGGATCGTTCATATATGCCATTCCGTATGCAACGGAAACCCTTTCTTCGGGAGCGATGTCCATATTGTTTCTGAGCTTGTTCATCTCGGTGATGAACGTTTCTATCAGATCGTCCTTCTGGGCCAGAACCTTTCCCTCAAGGATCGCAACAAATTCATCTCCGCCTATCCTGTAAACGGGGCTGTTCTTGTATGTGGTACAAATGAGCTTACATGCATTCTTGATGTACTCATCTCCGGAATAATGTCCCAGTTCATCGTTGATCTTCTTCAGGTTGTTGACATCGAACAGAACAACTCCGAAGGTGTACTTGCTCTTACTTTCCACTTTCTTGCGGATCTCGTCGAGCTGAAGTTCATATGCCGCACGGTTCTTGACATGTGTCAGCGCATCTATATGTGAGAGCTCCCTGATCGAATCGTTGAGGGTTCTCAGGTACATGGCTTTTCTTGCTTTCTCAATCGCGGAATTGAATCTGTCGGCATATTCGCGGATCGCCGAGCTTTCGATCTGATCGTAGCAGTCTGTGAAGATTATATATCCGACCTTCATCTCCCGCTCGTGAAGGGGAACAAATACATACATATGGAACGGATCGCTGTCCTCCAGTCCGGGAATCAGATGGCTTGTTTTGATGGAGCGTGTGGTCTGAAGCTTTCCGTTTCTCATGGAATAGATGACATCCTGCTTATCGCTGTAAGGATCGTAATCAAGATTTCCCTTTTTCTTCAGGTCGTATGCATATGATTCGGGATCAAAGAGGATATGGAAGTTATCTCCTTCAAATCCTGAGTCTTCGGTTATGGCTTTCGTGAGTGCCTGCTTGATCTCGCTGAACGATTCACATTTCAGAATTGCTCTTTCGATGTAAATGGTATGCCATGTTGCGAAGCTCTGAATCTGATTGGATCTGAAAGCAAGTGTTCCCGCCCTGAGTCTTCTGTCGGCTATTTCCTTTGAACACTTGCATCCGCAGCTTTCGCTGGGGATAAATGTGCAGGGGATCTGAGTGAGGTCATCGACCTCCTTGCCGTCTATCATATCGCGAATCAGTCCGGCGCATACCTTGCCGTGTTTTTCGGAATCCTGATCGACAGATGATATTGAGGGATAGAACACCTTGCTCTGTCCGATATAGTCAAATCCGGTAACAAGAGCATCCCCGGGACACTCCAGACCGCAGTCGCTGAGACCTATTGCGGATACCATGGCGAGCTCGTCATTGGCACAGACATAAGCATCGGAAAGCTTTCCTTCCCCGGCATCCTTCATGACGCGGTTCTTTGCGGTTGAAAGATCCCAGTTTGTATAAAGTATGTCGTCGTCGGAAAAACCGAGCCCCTTTTCCGCGCATACCCTGCGCACGGTATCAAGTCTTTCATTGGAATCTCCGTTGTCGGCACTTCCCGCGATAAAGGTGATCTTCCTGGCTCCGTGAACATCGATGATATGGTTGACCAGAGCCTCCATTCCCGAGGTGTTGTCGGTAATGACGCTGTGCGTTCCGTCGAGTCTGAGGCCGTGGCTTATTACGGGGATGCCGGCTTCGTGGCAGTGCTTCACGATTTTTTCCGCTTCGCCGGGGAAATCGAGAAGATTGGTGATGATCACTGCTCCGTCAAACAGGTGCAGATCAGGGAGATTCATGATGTTGAGCTCGCCGTAACGGTTACTGTCGGTCTCACCGTAGCTTGCATAGCACATAAAAAGATATATATCGATATTGAGAGGCTTTAAGACTTCCGTCATTCCTCTCATGAAATGTCCCAGTATATCAGCCGCCCAAGCGGTAGCAAAAACAGCTATTTTCTTTTTTGACATAAAATAAGTCTCCTCGGGAAAATACCTATACATCGTCAATTATACCAAAATATCTGTAAAATAGCGTATATTTTTATAAATAATTGCGTAATTTGCGGCAAATGTTCATTAATTTCGTATCTATGATTATCTGACGGCTGAGGATATAATCACAAAGGGTCTTTTTAGCTGAATTAATTCATGGAATCCCGCGGGATAAGGAGAGATTGTGGGCGCGATCACCGTACTTAAACAGATGACAATGATAGCCGTTCTGGTGGCTATAGGTTTCTTTTTTCAGAAGAAAAAGGTGCTGGATAAGCACTCGACCCCGGTAATTTCGAGGATCGTGGTGGATGTCTGCAACCCGGCGCTCATAGTTTCGACCATTCTTACGGGAAATATCACGGTAACGCACGAAGAATTCCTTAAGGGCGTGGGCGTAAGCGCCTGCGTTTATCTCCTGTTTATACTGGTCGGGTACATCATCCCCCACATTATCCGGGTTCCGAAGGATGAGCGTAAGTTCTATACGATCATGTCAATATACGGCAATGTCGGCTTTCTCGGGATTCCCGTGGCAAAGGCGATCCTTCCGGAAAATGCGATGCTCTATGTCATAATATGCAACGTATTCTACTGCCTTCTTTTCTATACCCACGGAGTAACAGCTCTTTCCTCAGGCAGGGAGAAAATGAATCTGAAGAAGCTTTTAAGCCCCGGCGTGCTTATGAGCATCCTGGCGCTCGTTATCTTCTGGTTTGACCTTAAACTCCCCGAGATCGTGGTCAGGACCGTGGATTACATAGGCTGCCCCACCGTATTCCTTTCGATGATCCTTCTTGGTGCATCCGTTGCAAGAAGCAATATCATAAAGGAGATGAAGAGCATTCCTTTGTGGCTCTATATCGCTGTCAGGATGGTTCTGGTCCCTGTGGCAACCGTACTCGTTCTTAAGGGGGTAGGGGCCTCCGCGGACATGGTCAGGACCTTCTGCCTTATGTGTGCCGTACCCGTCGGAAACCTTCCCATGATACAGGCCGAAAAAACGGGAGAAAGGACGGATGTTCTCTCGAGAGGGATAATCGTGACCACGGTATTTTCCTTCCTTTCCATAACCGTTCTCATGTCGGTCGTATAAGTCGTCAAAATGCGCTAAAAATTCGGCCCGTATGATATAATAAGCCGATGGGATTTTTATCATTAAAATTCATACTGATCTTACCGATCGTTCTGATACTTTATTTTGCAGCCGGGAAGCGCGAAAAATATGATCTTTCCAAGATCGTACTCATAGTTTCTTCCATGCTCTTTTTTCTGAGTTACGGGACGGAGTCTTTCCTTTTGCTTCTCGCATCCTGTATCTTCAATCTTTTCTGGTCCGGATTGCTCCTCAAAAAGAAGAATAAGGCAATTCTTGCGGCGGGTATCGTTATAAACGTCCTGCCTCTTCTTGCGTTCAAATACCTTAACTTCTTCGCGGAAAGTATTACGCGTCTTGCGGGAGGGGAGTTTAACGCGGTCGATATCATCGCTCCGGTCGCAATCAGCTACTATACATTCCAGATGATAACCTGGACCGTGGATTCATACCGCGGAGAGACGGCTTCCGTGAGGGTTTTGGATTATCTCGAATATGTGTGGTTCTTCCCCAGGATGATAATGGGACCCATCACGAGGCAGGATGAGTTTGTTCCGCAGATAAACGAACATAAAAGATATATAGCGGATCCCGAGAACATCGCGACGGGCTTTGTATGGTTTACGGTCGGAATGAGTAAAAAGCTTCTTCTTGCATCAAGGTATGCGGGAGCGGGAACATACGGATTCTTAATGGGCAGTGATCTTTCCATGGCGGAAGGATGGCTGTGCTCGATCGCATATACATTCCGGATATATCTCGACTTTTCGGGCTACTGCGATATGGCAGCGGGCGTTGCGAAGATGTTCAACATAGATATCCCGAAGAATTTCGATTCTCCCTACAAGGCTTATTCGATAGGGGATTTCTGGAAGAGATGGCATATATCGCTTACATCCTTCCTTCGCAAATACATCTATTTTCCTCTCGGCGGAAACAGAAAGGGGAAGGTCAGAACCTACCTTAACATGCTCGCGATCTTCGTCATAAGCGGATTCTGGCACGGTGCGAACTGGACCTTCATACTCTGGGGTGCGCTTCACGGAGTGCTCATGGTCATCGAAAGGATTTCAGACGGATTCCTTAAGAAGATTCCTAAATTCTTACGCGTGGGTGCGACATTCATACTTGTCAACATCGGATGGATATTTTTCGCTGCACCGGATATCGGATCGGCGTTTACATTTATCGGTGAGATGTTCAGGCCGGACAATATTCTTCCGGCGGCGGAGTTCTTCGATACCTTCGATATGGGAACGGTGCCTTTTATCAGGTTCCACTTAAATCTTGCGATCCCCGCTTTTTACGTACTCACCTTCGCGGCGCTTCAGCTTACGAAGAATATATACGAGAAAAAATACAAGCCGAACCTCCGGACAGCCCTGGCGACCGCAGTGCTTTTCGTTTGGTCCTTCCTTTATGCGAATGCGGTCTCGGATTTCATATACTTTAAATTCTGATCATGGAAGAAAAGAAGAACTGGACAAAATTTCTCATACAGGCCCTCACTCTTACGGCAGCGCTGATGATCGCGGTGGCCGCTCTTGTCGTGTGGGTCGATCCGTTCTTCCATTATCACGGACCCGTGGAAGGCATATCATACATACTTGATAACGAGAGATACCAAAATGACGGCATTGTCAGAAATTTCGAATACGACGCGCTTATAACCGGAACCTCCGTAACGGAGAATTTCAGGACCAGTCTTGCGGACAAGCTTTTCGGAGTCACGAGCGTAAAGGCTGCATATGCCGGGGGATACTATAAGGAGATAAGCGACGGTGAAAGAAATGCGCTTGAATCCAATCCCGACATACGTCTTGTCATAAGAAGCATGGATACGTTTTTTGCGATGTCCGAGGCCGATTACAGGAATCCCGAGGCTGCGGATCCTGCATTTCTTACGGATGACAATCCCTTCAATGACGATGCGTATGTATATAATGCGGATGTCCTGTTTGAGTATGTAAATGCCGAGCTTATCCGCACCGCAAAGGGTGTTCCCGGAGACAATTTCGATACATACATGAGATTTGCCGAGGACAGACCGCTCGGTGCGGCGTATGTCCTTAAGTATCTGGATGATGCAAAGCCTGCGGAGGAGTTCACGCAGCTGTCGGAAGAGGACAGGCAGATGCTGCTTGAGAATATCAGGGCAAACCTTACTGCCAATATTGAGGCATACCCGGAAGTCGAATTCTACTATTTCATTCCGCCCTACTGCATTGCGGACTGGTACGGAAACCATATTGTGACGGGTGATCTTCCGGCGTATATTGAGATCATGGAGATACTTACCGAGGAAGTCCTTAAGTATGACAATGCCCATGTATTCTGTTTCTATGACGACACGGATCTTGTCACGAACCTGGATAATTATTCGGACCTTCAGCATTACAGCGGCGAAGTGTCGGATATGATACTCGAATGCATGGCGAAGGGTGAGCATGAGCTTACAAAAGAAACCTACGCCGAATATTTCCGCACGGTGGAAGATTTCTATATGAATTACGATTATTCCCAGATGTACAGATGATCGGAAGCTGCAGCAGGTAATTGTTTCGGACGGATACCCGGGAGAAGATCATATGGCGAAAAAGAAAAGATTCCATATAGACCAGCGCTATATAACTGTAAACCTTACCCTGTGCATCGTCATTCTTGCGGTGCTCGTTCTCTTCTGTATATACCTCAGCCTTGATAATTTCTTCCGCGGAGATTTCCTTGTAGCAAAATATGCTCTTTTCTGCGCTGTGATGACAGCGATTGCCGTCGTTAATTTCTGCATATGCAAGTTCGGCAAAAAGAAGCGTCCGTGGCTCATGCATCTTGCGATCAACATCCAGTGTTTTGTTTATTGGATAACCTTTACGTTTTTCCTTTATACCGGCGGAACGGAAGGATCCAGTATCTTTCTTTTCTTTATCGGAGTTCCGATAGTTTTCTTTTTCTTCAATCTGTTTTACGGATTATATTTCAATCTGATCTTCCTTCTGATCATGGTCGTATATATCGCATCTCCGTTCAGGGAAATGGGATATCAGTTTCCGGAGGTGTATTACCAGAGACTTCCGATGATGTTTCTTGCCAATGTTGTCATGTGCTCCATCGCACAGTATGAGATAGTCAAGGCAAGGATAAGGCAGGATGTTGCCCTGGAGCTGGCAAGACATGCCAATGAGGCCAAAACGGATTTTCTCGCAAACACAAGCCACGAGATCAGGACTCCCATAAATGCGGTTCTCGGAATGAATGAGATGATACTCAGGGAGACGAGCAAGGCCGAAGCAATCGAAGAGCCGGATCCGGATGCATACCGTGAGGCATTCAAAAAGATCAAGTCATATTCCGGAAATGTGGACAGCGCGGGAAACAATCTTCTTGCGATCATCAATGATATCCTCGATTTCACCAAGATCGAAGAGGGCAAGATGGATATCATTCCCGTTGAATACCAGCTGAGCTCGGTGCTGAACGATGTCAGCAATATGATCTACTTCAAGGCCGGAGAAAAGAAGCTCAGCTTTACCACCGATGTGGATGAGAACCTGCCCGATAATCTCTTCGGAGATGTCGTAAGAGTAAGGCAGATCATTACCAATATCCTCAACAATGCGGTCAAGTATACGGATGAAGGAAGCGTATCCCTCAAAATCTCGGGAACACGTCCCGACTGCACCGAAAACGTAAAGCCCATTCTTAACCTGATCGTGGAAGTGAAGGATACCGGTATCGGTATCAGCAAAGAAAACCTCGGAAAGCTTTTCGTGAAATTCGAACGTCTCGATCTTGTTCGTAACAGCACCAAGGAAGGGACGGGACTCGGACTTGCGATCACCAAGATGCTCCTCGATATGATGCACGGCCGTATTGATGTCGAGAGCGAATACGGAAAGGGATCGACCTTTACCGTCACCATCCCCCAGGGCATTCTTTCCGATGAAGCGATCGGAAACTTCAAAGAAAAATTTGAAAAGAGCATAGACGAAAAGAACGATTACCACGAGAGCTTCATTGCTCCTTCGGCAAAGGTGCTTGTAGTTGACGATACGAGGATGAACCTTATAGTCGCAACGGAGATCCTCAAGGATACGAAGATGTTCATCGATACCGCGATAAGCGGAAAAGACGCGGTGCAGATGACTCTTAAGACAAGATATGACGTGATCCTCATGGATCAGAGAATGCCGGAGATGGACGGCGAGGAAACACTTCACGAGATAAGGAGCTACCCAGGAAGCCCGAACAGGCAGACACCGGTCATATGCCTTACCGCGGATGCCGTCGTCGGTGCAAAGGAAAGATATATTTCCAAGGGCTTTGACGATTATCTTTCCAAACCCATTGAAAGCAGGGTTCTCGAAAATGTGCTGAGGAAATATATATCCCCCGATAAGATACAGATCGTGAGCAGGGTGGAGAAGGCTCCCGGGAAGGCACCCGCTGAGGAGGAGAAAAAGAGCGGCGGGGCACATGGTATGGAATATCTTGCCGGGTGCGGTTTCGATATCAATAAGGGAATTACCAACTGCGGAGGCGAAGAGGAGTTCTACCGTTCCATCCTTCTCGAATATCTGAACTCTTCCTACGAGAAAAGGAAAAAGCTCGTTGAGTATCTTAAAGACGGCGATATGGAAGGCTATGGAATCCAGGTACATTCACTCAAGAGCACTTCCGCCACGATAGGAGCGATGAATCTTTCCGAAAAAGCACTTGAGCTTGAGCGCCTGGCCAAGGAGGGAAATCTCGCGGAGGTGCGCCTTAAGCATGAGCCTATGTTTGAGGAGTATGCACGGGTTCTTAATGTCCTTTCCGCGGTTGTTTCGGATGATGATGCGATGGAAGATCCGGATCCCGACGGAGATTCGATACTTGAATTTGAACCACAATAAGTTTTAAAAATATTTACAAATTTAGCTAAAATTTAACTTTGTTGTTTAATTAAAATCAGTTAAAATACCTGTATGGAAGTTAAGTTTCATACAGGTATTTTTTTGAGGTGATTTATGGGCGATAAAGTAAGATTAGCAGACATTGCGGAAAAAACAGGCGTTTCGATCGTGTCCGTATCAAAGGCTCTTTCAGGTAAGGGAGGAGTCGGCAGGGCTAAGCTCGAGGAGATCAAGAGGGTTGCCATGGAGCTCGGCTACGAGCCCCACACATATGCCGCAAAGCATCCCAGCAGACATATCGGCATCATAGCCAAGGAGATCTACCTTACAAGGTTCTCAAGTTTTTACTGGCAGATGTACCAGTACATGAACAAGATCGCATCCTTCATGGGAAGCTTCACCATGCTTGAGGTTCTTACCACCGAGATGGAGGAGTATCTCGAGATGCCCAGGATACTTGAGGAGAATAAGATTGATACCCTTATAGTTCTCGGTAACCTTTCACAGAGATATCTCGATGAGCTCGAGAACGGCTTCAAGCCCATCGCATATCTGGATTTCGCCGATTCACGGAACTTTCACGACTGCGTTATATCCGACAGCTTTTACGGCGGATATACCATGACAAATTATCTCTACGATATGGGTCATACCAAGATTGCATATGTCGGAACCCTTCTTTCCACGGGATCCATAACCGACAGATACCTGGGATACGAAAAGTCGGTCATGGAACACGGCGGCAAGATAAAGAAGGAATGGATCATCGACGACAGGGATATGAGGACCGGCTTTACGGATGTCGAGAATAAACTGATCCTTCCGAAGGATATGCCCACGGCATTCTTCTGTAACTGTGATCTGACCGCCGGCTTCCTTATCAATAAGCTTAAGAAGAACGGATACAGGGTTCCCAAGGACATATCCGTTGCGGGATACGATAACTTCAATTATCCCGGCGTATGTGAGACGGAGATAACGACATACGAGGTCGATATCGAGGAAATGTCCAAACAGGCGGTGGAGCTTGCTCTGCAGGGAGCCTGGGGAGAAGAACACAAAAAAGGATTACATATAGTTTGCGGAAAACTCGTTGAGAAAAACAGCGTAAGAAAACTCAGAAATATTTAACTTAAGGAGATAAAAAAATGAGCGAAGTAAAAATTCTGAATGCACCCGATGTGCCCGATATGCCCTGGCAGGATGCGCCGGCCGATCTGAAGGACGCACCCATCTGGAGATACAAAGAAAATCCCATTATAAACAGAAATCCAATAGAGGGTGTTGCGAGGATCTTCAACAGTGCGGTTGTTCCCTATGAAGGAGCTTACGTCGGAGTATTCCGCGGTGAGCAGAAAAACGGAGTTTCCATGATCTACTTCGGAAGAAGCAGGGACGGACTTCACTGGGATTTCGAACATGACAAGATCAGATTCGTTGATGAGGACGGCAAGGAATTCATGCCCGTTTATGCATACGATCCCAGACTTGTTAAGGTTGAGGATACATACTATGCGATCTGGTGCCAGGACTTCTACGGCGCAGCGATCGGCATTGCGAAGACCAAGGATTTCAAGACCTTTACCAGGATCGAGAATCCGTTCATTCCTTTCAACAGGAATGCGGTTCTTTTCCCCAGAAAGATAAACGGCAATTACGTTCTTCTTTCAAGACCTTCGGATTCCGGACATACTCCCTTCGGAGACATCTTCCTTTCCCAGAGCCCCGATATGGTCTATTGGGGAAAGCACCGTCACGTTATGAGCAGAAGCTATGAGTGGTGGGAGAATCTTAAGATCGGCGGAGGTGCCGCACCCATCGAGACTACCGAAGGATGGCTTCTTTTCTATCACGGAGTGGTGGGAACCTGCAGCGGTTATGTATATTCGATCGGTGGAGCGATACTCGATATAGATGAGCCCTCAAAGGTTCTGTACAGATGTGAGAACTATCTCCTTACTCCCGAAGAGTGGTATGAGGAAAGAGGCTTCGTGCCCAATGTATGCTTCCCCTGCGCTACTATCCACGATCCCGCAACCGGAAGGATCGCACTTTACTACGGTTGTGCGGACAGCTATGTTTCCGTGGCGTTCACGAAGGTCGATCTGATCGTTGATTACATCAAGGCACACAGCAACGTTACCGAATCTGACACCGAGATCGGAATAAGATAACAGAACATGATAACTGAGAAGCTGCCTCAGATTACACTGAGGGATGTCGGAAATAATACGGAAGGTGCTTACCGGATCCGGAATATGATGAAGAAGGCGGCCCGCGGAGGGGAGATCCGCATAGGATTTCTCGGGGGGTCCATTACTCAGGGCTGCCTTGCTTCGTCGCCTGAAAAATGCTACGCATACAAGGTTTTCGAATGGTTTGAAGAGACATTTCCGGATGCACATTTTAAGTATGTAAATGCCGGGATCGGAGCTACGGATTCGCAGTTCGGATGCGCGAGAGCGGAAGAGGATCTTCTTTCACGGGAGCCCGATATCTGCTTTGCGGAGTTTTCCGTCAATGACGGATGCGATGAGCATTATCACGAAACATACGAAGGCCTGGTAAGAAAGATCCTCGGGTCATCGCCTGACAGGGCACTTATGCTGATATTCAATGTCAGGTATGATAACGGTGAAAACGCCGAGCCCATGCACCGGATGATCGCTGACAGATACGGCGTTCCATGCGTAAGCCTAAAAAAAGCAATATGGTCCGAACTTGAAAGCGGAAAGATCGAAAGGTCCTTATTGACAACCAACGGTCTTCATCCGAATGATATGGGACACAGTCTTGTCGCATCGGTTATAATATCAGTACTTGAAGATATAAGGGAGAATCTCCGCGATGAAGGGATTTCCCGGGACGAAATGCCGGAGCCGGAAACGGATAATGCTTACGAAGATTCCGTAAGATACAGGAATGACAGCCCGGAAGGGACCGTTATCGAAAGTGACGGTTTTGAAGCGGATACCTCTGCACAAAACGGCATTACCGATATATTCAAAAAAGGCTGGACGGCTTCCGAAAAGGGTTCGTATATTGTTTTCGGGGTGACCGGATCCTGCATAGGCATACAGTACAGGAAGACAATGCAAAAGCCCGCACCCGTTGCCAGGGTCACGATCGACGCGGACACTTCGTCGGAGATCGTGCTGGATGCGAACTTTGATGAGGACTGGGGCGACAAGCTTCAGCTTGATACGGTGCTCGATCACGGAAACCCCGGCCGGCACACGGTAAGGATAGAACTTACGGAAGTTCATGAAGGTGACATACTTCCTTTTTATCTGGTGAGTGTGATAGCATCGGGCAGAGAGTTGAAAGGATCCTGAATTTGGAAAAGGTCATTTTATTAAATCCATATTTTTCACATACCATCTGGGGCGGAAAGAAGCTCAGGGATGTGTTCGGATACGATGAACCGGGCGACGACATAGGGGAGTGCTGGGGCATATCGGCACATCCTTCGGGAGAGAGCTTTGTTTCGTGCGGAGAATTTGAAGGAAAGAGATTATCCGAACTGTGGAATGAGCACAGGGAGCTTTTTGGAAATGCGGAGGGAAAAGCATTCCCTCTCCTTGTAAAGATAATCGATGCGAAGGATGACCTGAGCATACAGGTTCATCCGGACGATGAATACGCAAGGCTTCACGAGAACGGAGCATTCGGAAAGAAGGAATGCTGGTATGTGCTCGACTGTCCCGAAGACGCCGAGCTGGTGATCGGACATAATGCGGGAACCTCCGAAGAACTCCGTGCCATGGTCGCAGAAGGAAGATGGGATGATCTTATCAGGAAGGTCAGGGTCAGAAAGGGAGATATCATTCAGATAGATCCCGGAACGGTCCACTCGATAACCGCAGGCGTCTGCCTGCTCGAGACACAGCAGTCCAGTGATATCACATACAGGCTTTACGATTACGACCGGATAAGGAACGGCAAAAAGCGAGAGCTTCATCTGCAGAAAAGCTTTGATGTTATCACCGTTCCCGCACCGGCATTAAGCGGACAGATAAGAAATTGCAAAGAGCAGGAAGAAAACAGCATCCGGAAGCTTGTTTCATGCGACAGATATACCGTATCGAAGGTGAAGGTGTCGGGAGAGTTTACCTTTAAATGTGATGCGGGATTTGTGAACGCGACAGTGATCGAAGGCTCGGGCAGGGTCTTTGACAGTGAAGTAAAAAAGGGAAGCCATATGCTTATCACCGCGGATGGTGCAAAGTGTATCCGTATGAGCGGCAATATGGAGCTTATAATCTCTTATATCTGAAAAATAAAAAAACCGGAGATAGTCTATGGGAATCAAATTTGACGAAGCAAACAGGCTGTTTTTCATTGAGACCGCACACACTTCGATGTGCCTTGCGGTCGTTGACGACGAAGGTTTCCTCTGTAATGTTTATTACGGCGGGTGCGTCGGCGAAGATGACCTTACTTATCTTCTCAGAACAAGGATATATCCTTTCCTTCCTTCGCATAATTCGAGGGACAGGGGAGGATTTCTTGATATGGCCAGGATGGAGTTTCCGTCATCCGGTGTCGGTGATTACAGAAAGTCCGCAGTCTGCCTGAGAGACAAAGAAGGACACGATGCATCACAGTTTACCTATGTGTCGCATCGTATCTTTGACGGAAAAGAAAAACTGTACGGCCTTGCAAGCGACGGCAAGAAGATAAGGATCCCGGCAACCTTCGGAGACAATGCTCAGACGCTCGAGATAGAACTCGAAGAAAAGGTTCTCGGAGTCAGGGCATATCTTTCCTACAGCATATTCGGGGATTCGGATGCGATAATAAAAAGCGTAAGACTCGAGAACAGATCTGACAGTGCTGTCATAATCGACAGACTGCTGAGCAGCTGCCTCGATCTCGACGGCGGATCATTCGAAAACAATGAGCCCGATATCATCACTCTTTCGGGAAGCTGGGCAAGGGAGAGGAGACTCGACAGAAGAAGCATAACCCGCGGAAATACCGAGGTATATTCCACAAGGGGGGTTACCTCACACCAGTTCCAGCCGTTCTCCGCAGTCTGTGAAAAGAATACGGATGATTCCAAGGGCAGGATCTATGCGCAGAATCTTATCTGGTCGGGAAATTTTGTCTGCGGAAGCGGGATCGACCAGTTCGAGACCGTGCGGAGTTATATAGGTATAAATCCCGAACATTTTACATGGAACTTAAATCCTGGCGAAAGCTTTCAGGCACCCGAGGCAGTCCTTGTATATACCGATGCCGGATTTGATTCCATGACCCATATCTTCCACGACCTGTTCAGGGATCATCTGATAAGGAGCCCTTATCTCCATAAGGAAAGACCCGTTCTCATCAATAACTGGGAAGCTACGTATTTCGATTTCAACACAGATAAACTCCTCGATATTGCGAGTGATGCCAGGAAGTCCGGTATCGAAATGCTGGTTATGGATGACGGATGGTTCGGAAAGAGAAATGATGACAATTCCTCGCTGGGCGACTGGACCGTAAATGAAGAAAAACTCCCCGGAGGCCTTAAAAGACTTTCCGATGAACTTGAAAAGATGGGAATGAAATTCGGCATCTGGTTCGAGCCTGAGATGGTATCGCCGGATTCCGATCTGTACCGCACGCATCCCGACTGGGCCGTGGCTGCTCCGGGACGCACTCCCTGCAGGATGAGAAACCAGTACATCCTCGATATCACAAGAGACGAGGTCAGGGATCATGTGTACGAATCTGTTGCAGAGGTTTTGAGAAATGCGAATATCGCATACGTAAAGTGGGACATGAACAGGGCCCTTACCGATATAGGAAGTGCCGGACTTGATGCACAGACTCTCGGAAGATTTTCATATCTGTACACTCTCGGCGTATATGATCTGATGGAAAGACTCCTTGAGGAGTTTCCGGAGCTGCTGCTTGAAAACTGTTCCAGCGGCGGCGGAAGATATGACGCCGGAATGCTCTTCTATTCTCCGCAGATCTGGTGTTCCGATGATACCGACGCGTTTGAAAGACTTTCCGTTCAGTCCGGAACCGCTTTTGTTTATCCCTTAAGTACCATGGGAGCGCATGTTTCGGCATCCCCCAATCATGTAACGGGAAGGGTAATGCCGTTTGACGTAAGAGGTGCGGTCGCGCTTTCCGGAACCTTCGGATACGAACTTGATATTACCGCCATTCCCGAGGAAGACAGAAATGCTATCCCCGAGCAGGTTGAAATCTATCACAGATACGGCGAGATTGTAAGGGAAGGGGATTATTACCGCATTGCCCGTAACGTCGAACATGACGGATACTACGATGCGTGGATGAGCGTCTCCAAGGATAAGAGCAGTGCACTCGTAACATATATCCAGTGCAGGGCATATCCCGGGGGAAAGGGAAGAGTGATAAAGCTCAAAGGGCTCGATGCTCAGACAGTCTATGAGATAAAGCTTGTCGGAAGCGACGATGAGAACAGCCGCTGGTGCAGCAGGGACAAGAAGGCAAGCTGGGAAGCGGTCTCGACAGGTGTTCTTAGCGGAAGCAGCCTTATGAATGCGGGCCTCATAATGCCGAATCTTTCGGGTGATTATGCACAGATCACCCTGGAGATAAAGAAGAAATAATCCTTAACGATTTAAAAATACTTGCACTCAGTGTATTTTTTCAATAAAATGTTTATGTTGACAAAGGCGCCGACACCAAAAATGTTGGCGTCTGTTTTTTTAGGATTGAGAGGAGAAGAAAAAAGTGCAGCTGATCGAAACGATTAATACAGCCGTCAATAACTTCGTGTGGGGACTCCCAATGCTGGTCCTTCTTGTTGGTACCGGTATTCTTATGACCTTTCTGACCGGGTTCTTCCAGATTAGCCATATCGGACACTGGTTCAGGCACACTCTTGGCGGAATATTCAAAAACAAGCACGTGACCGCACATACTCCCGGTCATGACAAACAGATCAGCCAGTTCCAGAGTCTTTGTACCGCACTCGCGGCAACGATCGGAACGGGTAATATCGCAGGTGTAGCCGCGGCTCTTGCAACGGGAGGACCCGGAGCGATCTTCTGGATGTGGATAGTTGCATTTTTCGGAATGATGACCAATTTCTCCGAGAATGTTCTCGGTATTTTCTACAGAAGAAAGAATTCCGAAGGTGAATGGTGCGGAGGTGCCATGTATTACCTGAAGGACGGCCTCGGAAGCAAAAAGGGCTGCAAGCAGATCGGCGCGGTCCTTGCGGTTCTCTTCAGTATTTTCTGCGTTCTGGCATCGTTCGGAATCGGAAACATGAGCCAGATCAATTCCATAGCGGTCAATCTGAACTCCGTATTCAAGATTCCTTACTTTGCCACCGGTGTCTTTCTTATGGTCCTGGCCGGACTCGTTATCGTAGGCGGACTCAAGAGGATCGCAAGCGTGACCGAGAAGCTCGTACCTTTCATGGCGGTGCTCTATGTCATCGGATGTTTTGTGATCGTTTTTTCACATATCGGCCTGATCGGGGAATCGTTTGCTGCTATTTTCAAGGGCGCGTTTGCTCTTAAAGCCGCAGGCGGCGGTATTGTGGGACACGGAGTCAAGACTGCGGTCACCTGGGGAATGAAGAGAGGTGTTTTCTCCAATGAAGCGGGTCTCGGTTCTTCCGTTATGGTACATTCCGCATCCAACGTAAAGGAGCCCGTAAGACAGGGCATGTGGGGAATCTTCGAGGTTTTCGCGGACACGATCGTTGTATGTACACTTACCGCTCTTGCGGTACTTACCTCGGGAGTTATGGACCTCGAGACCGGACTTATGATCTCCACAAACGAAAAGACCGCACTTGTTGCCGAGGCATTTGAGGGAACCCTCGGTGTTGCGGGCGGATGGTTCATAGCGATCGCGATCACTCTTTTCGCATTTTCAACCGTTCTCGGATGGAGCGTATACGGAAGCAAGGCTTTCGAGTATCTGTTCGGAACCAAGGCAGTGTTGGCCTATAAGATCATTTTTGTTCTCTTTGTTGTTTTCGGTGCGACAATGGATCTTTCTCTTGCGTGGGACCTTTCCGATACTTTCAACGGACTTATGGCTATGCCGAACCTTATCGGCGTTGTCGTTCTGAGCGGAACGGTAATGAAGATCACAGGCAATTATGTGGACAGAAAGATAAAGGGAAAAGACATAAAGCCCATGCTGTCCGCTATTCCCGAGATCCAGAAGGAGCAGGAAGAGCGCACGGACGACGAAGAATAATAAGCGCATAACGCTGCATTTATTTACCGGAAAGAGACCTGACGGTTTCTTTCCGGTTTTTCTTATTTCCCGATGCTTTTTCTTAAATATTTTCCCTATTAAGCTGCATTTTCGTATATAATATTTATGTTACGCATATCGGACACACCGACCATTCCGGAATTTTTTTGGGAGAAAATGATCCGTATGAATGAATATAATATTTCTTATGAAATAGCTTCGGCTTTTTTTATCTCGATCTCCATCGCTGTTCTTCTCTGGACACACAGAAAAAGGACAGAACGATTCAAAAGATTCCTGATACTTGAAATATCTGTCCTTTTCGGGCTTATCTTCGATGTTCTGGGTGCGGTTTCCCTGGATGCATCCGTATCCAGCAGCAAGACGCTCCCGGTCGTCTTAAATTCCCTTTACTTTTTTGTGGCGGGATACGTAGGCCTTGCCTATATGAAGTATACGATCGCTTTCATCGGCGTTAAGACCAGATTCCAAAAGGTCATGAAGATATTCCACATCCTTTTTGTCATTGCTTATGCGGCTCTTCTTGTGATCAATGCAAAGACGGGATGGATATTCTACATTGATGACGAGATGAGATATCTCGCCGGACCTTTCCATTTCATCATTTACATTCCGGCTGCATATTTCATTACCGGCGGATTCTTCTTTGTGATCGCACACAGGAAAAACCTCGGGATCAGGGAGATGCTCTCTTTGTCCGGATTTGTGTTCATCATCCTGGGAACCATGATACAGGCTTTGATCATTCCGAATGTCCTGCTTACATTCTTCTTCGGTTCTCTTGCCGTGACCATAATCCTTGTATTCGTGGAGACACCGGATTATGCATATCTCCAGGAAGCTCTTGCGGAGCTTGATTCCGCCAAGATCGAAGCGGAGAAAGCTAAGAATGTTAAGAGCGAATTCCTTTCCTTTGTGTCGAGAGAACTCAAGACTCCCATGAATACCGTGCTCGGAATGGATGAGATGATCCTCAGGGAAAGCCGTGATGAGTACATCAGCGGATATGCAAGGGATATTGCGACCGCCGGAAACAATCTCATGGAGACTCTCAACAAGATCCTTGATTATTCGGATATCGAGACAGGAAAGCTTGAGATAGTAAACGCTCCGTATAAGATCGCAACCGTTGTAAGGGAGGTTTACAAGACTGTAGTATTCAAGTCCGAGGAAAAGGGGCTCAAGATAGGCTGTGATGTCGGCTCGCTTGTTCCCGAGGTTCTGGTCGGAGACTGCGTACGTATCAGACAGATCATGCTCAATCTGCTCACGAATGCGATCAAGTACACACATTCCGGCAGTGTTAACCTTTACGTCGGTTCCACCGAGGTGGATGATAATAACATAATGATGGAGATCCGGGTTTCCGATACCGGAATAGGTATTGAAGAAGAGGACCTGGAGAAGATATTCGGAACCTTCGACCGCGCGGGCGATATCCATTCCAGGAGCGGTGAAGGTGTGGGGCTCGGCCTTTCGATAGTGGCAAAGCTTACCGATATGATGAACGGCGAGATCAAAGCGGAGAGCGCACCCGGAAAGGGTTCCGTATTTATCGTGAAGATACCACAGAAGATCGCGGAGGAGTCGGATCTTATCGATAACACCTCGGATGAAGCATCGAAGGAAACCGATGCGGCAGGACCTCTTTTCAAGGCTCCTGGTGCAAAGGTTCTCATCGTTGATGACAATGATATCAACAGGGTACTTGAGGCAATGCTCCTCAAGGAGACCGAGGTACAGATCGCCCAGGTCGGAAGCGGCGAAGAGATGCTCGCAGAGCTTATGGGGACAAGCTATGATGTCATTCTGCTCGATCACATAATGCCGGATATGGACGGTGTTGAGGCGATGAAGCGTGCCAAGCAGATCGAAAGAGTCAAGAACGCATCCACTGCTTTTATCGCAATTACCGCAAATACGCTTCCCGGTGCGAGGGAAGAATATTTAAGACAGGGATTCGACGATTTTGTTTCGAAGCCGGTAAACGGAAGAAGGCTTGAAGAAGCTGTTATGAAACAACTTAACGCATCCCTTATCCTTGATTAATTTAGCTAAATATGCAAAAATATTCTTTGGGGGGAGAATCACAAGGAGAGTAGATGTATAGAGTCTATTATCTGGATCTTGCGGCGATCGTGATTCTAAGTGCTATTTTTACCGCGCTCATATTCAGGAGAATGTACCGGGGAAGGGAGAACCGGGCATTTGTTAAGTATGTCGTTCTTCTGCTTGTGGTCGCAACGGCAGATGTCTTTCGTATTGCTCCTTTATACTGGCTCAGACCTCTTTCTTATTCTGTTACATTCAGAACCATATGCTGTTCTGCATACACCTTCCTTAATCTTGTCAATTATGCCATGTATATATACATGGTAGGAAAGATGACGGGCACATTCAAAAAGATCACGACGACCCCGATTCTGGCCATTCTTTTCGGCCTTCCGGTGGCAGTAAGTGCCGTTATGATCGTTTCCAATTTCTTTACCCATAAACTGTTTTACTATGACAGGATAAGTGAATTTGACATTATGTATAACCGGGGACCGCTGATGTGGGTAATGGTCGCAGCGGGATATTATTATGCGGCATTTGCGTTTGTCCACGTTGTCATATGCTTTATAAAACAGCGCCTGGACAAAGTCAGGTTTGCCGCGCTTATGGTCGTCTTCCCCATCAATATCATCTTCTTCAATATTCAGAGCGCTCATCCGAATGTTGTTGTTCAGGTATTCGGATATGCCACCACGGCACTCATCCTCAGTTTCTATGTCATAAGTCCGGAAGAATATCTGGATATGGAAACGGGAGCCAAATCATATACCGCATTCAGACGCACGATCGGCAATGTCTTCAGTTCGAGAGATGATGCATTTGTTATATTCGGAAGGCTTCAGAATCTTACATCCATAAGATCGGCTCTCGGATACGAAACGTATCTTTCCCTGCTCAGGGATATTTCCGACAGCATCTATTCAATGCTGAAGGTCGGAAAGAATATCGATATTAATCTCTACTATCTCAAGAACGGATTGTTTGCGTTTGTCATAAGAGGTAAATATGATGTGGACCGCATCGAGAATACGGCGCAGGCCATGCTTCCGAAGCTGAGGGATCTGTTTGTTGTGGACGGTATCAGGCTCAAACTTGACTTTGCAATGTGCGGCGTGATGATACCCAATGAGATAATGTCGGAAAATCAGCTTATCAGGCTGTCAGAAAGTTTTGATCATGCTGTTCCCCTCAATAAGTATGTCAGATATTCCGAGATGGTTCCCGAGAAGGAATTCGTAGTAAGGAACAATCTTGACAGGATAATCTCCGATGCGATCAAGAATAATAAGTTTGAAATGTACTATCAGCCGATCTATTCCACAAGAGATGGTAAGTTTGTGTCTGCGGAAGCCCTTATAAGACTGCACGATGAACAGCTCGGATTCATCTCTCCCGCCCTGTTCATACCCGCTGCGGAAAAGAGCGGAAGCATACTGCAGATAGGCGAGTTTGTCATCAAGGATGTATGCAGATTTCTCTCGGAGAGTGACCTTGCCGATTCGGGAATCAGATTCCTGGAAGTAAATCTTTCGGTTGTTCAGTGCATGCAGGCCAATATGGCATCCAAAATCCGGGATATACTTGATGAGTACAAGATCTCTCCCGACAGGATTAATTTCGAGATAACGGAGACCGCTTCCGAATATCTTGCGGATGCGGTGCTCAGAACGATGAGTGATATTTCCGATAACGGAAACGGATTCTCGCTGGATGATTACGGTTCGGGCTATTCAAATCTCAGCCGTGTCATGAGCTTCCCTTACAGGATCATCAAACTGGACAAATCCCTTGTTGACGGACTCGGTGATTCGAGAAGCTACGAGATCGTACGTCAGACCATAAGTCTGCTCAAGAGCCTCGGTGCGGAGATAGTTGTCGAAGGCGTGGAGGATAAGCAGAAGGCTGAATGGTTCTGTGATATGGGATGTGAATATATCCAGGGTTACTATTATGCAAAGCCCATGCCCGAGCATGAATTTATTGCGTTTTGCAAGAGTTCCGCGGTAGGATGAGATAAGAAAAACCGGAAGGCATTGCCTTCCGGTTTTTTGTTCTTATACTGTGACCGCTTCAGATGTTCAGCTTCTTATCCATGATATTTGCGGAGATCCTGTACATCAGGACGGCAGTCACACCATAGATCAGTATATTTATGACCGGCCTGTCTATGGCGGAGAGAAGGGTACAATCCGGTCCGAACAGATCATATCCCCTGCCAAATGCCAACCATTCTGAATATGAGTACTCTATCCTTGTGAAAAGTTCTGCAATCAGAAGGTGAATATTGTACATGACTATGCCGGCTATAAATATCACTCCCTTTTTCCGGAGGATATTGTATTTTCCGCAGATCCGGCTTGATACAGTCAGCGTGAAAACAAATGACAGATAAATATTCGCGGCTATCACCGCAAAAGCAATGATGAGAATTACGATAGTCAGCACTGTCTTTGCTACCGGTGAGGATAATCCGTTCCCGGTATAGATATCGAGAAAACTGCTGTACAGATTACCTACGCCCCAGCGTTCAACACGGTTCTTTACTACCGCATCGGAGATACTGAGCCCGGTGAAAAAGATGATCAGCATGATCCCCAGCCGGGTGGCTGCATATTTCAGATTGGAATTAAGGTGCTCGTGATTCTTTACCGGAAAGGAAAGTCTCATAAGCCCCTCATCGGTGAAAAGAAGATTGTATAATCTCTTTATCATGGCAAAGCCTGCCAGAATTATGATAAGTGCACTGATGAGTACAAATATCGTTTTCATGATAAAAGCGGAATCGGTGGAAGTGCTGTTCGATGCAACGGTGCAGATGGTTGATAGCAGCATATATACCGCCACGAGCGAAGTGAATATAAGCATTATTTTTCCGGTCACAATTGATTCCAGCTTATACAATCTTTTATTCATCTGAATTCCTCCATATAAGTCTCCGAAAGGGACCTGCCGGTCTCGGATCGTATCTCTTCAACGGATCTGTGGAAAAGGATCTTTCCTTCTTTTATAAAGACTGCTTCATCAAGTACCTGTTCCACATCTCTTATCTGATGTGTTGAGATCAGAAGTGATGAGTCTTCCGGAACACATCCCAGCATGATCTTAATGATGCTCTCCTTAGCTACCGGATCGACTCCGTTAAATGGTTCGTCAAGGATAAACAGCGCGGATTTTCTGGACATTGTCAGAAGTATCTGGATCTTCTCCGCATTTCCCTTCGAGAGCTTTCCGACATATTCTTCTTTTTCAATATTCAGTTTCTTCAGATTCTCCTCTGCGCAGACTCTGTCGAAATCTTCATACATAAGCTCATACATATCCAAAAGATCGCTTACCTTGCTTCCGGCATTGAACACGACACGGTCGGGGGAATAGGAGACCAGAGCCTTTGATCTTTCTCCGACAGGGTTACCGCATATGACGATCGAACCGGATTCATCATGTATCATTCCCGTAAGCTTCTTGATAAGCGTTGTTTTTCCGCTTCCGTTAGGTCCGAAGAGGCCGACTATCCTGCCGGAACAAATCGTCAGGTTTATATCATCTAGAGCTTTTTTCTTACCGTAGCTGTGGCTTAAGCTTTTGCATTCGACTAATGTACTCATGGCGTTCTCCTCTTATAAAAGCTTGACGGCTTCTTCTTTGCTTATGCCGAGTTCCTTCATCTTCGCAAGAAACTCCGCAGCCGATCTTTTGGCCAGTTCTTTTCTTGTCTTTTCTATAAGAGATTTATCATCGGTAACAAATCTTCCGCTCGTACGCTGGCTGTATACGAGACCGATCTTCTCAAGCTCTCCGTATGCCTTCTGCATGGTGTTGGGATTGACGGCGGCTTCTACGGCAAGATCCCTTACGGTGGGGAGCTTATCTCCCGGAGCATATTTGCCCGAGACGATATCCGATTCTATGCGTTCGACTATCTGGATGAATATTGGTTTGTCAGAATCAAGGTTCCAAGGCATCCGGTTTTCTCCTCTGTGATACGGCATTTTTGCCGTTTGGCTATTTTGTACTACTGAAATAGTACAATAATACAAATTGAAAGTCAATCATATTTAGTTGACAATTTTGGTTTATCGCGATAAACTGTTTTTAGTTTATAGGAATAAACCAAACGAGGTGCTTATATGAAAGATATAGAACTTGGCGCTGTACAGGAGAGATTCGCGGATATAGTGTGGGCCAACGAGCCTATCGGATCCGGGGATCTTGTGAAGGTATGTGAGAAGGAACTCGGATGGAAGAAACCCACCACATATACGGTTCTCAGAAAGCTCTGTGAAAAGGGACTTATGAAGAATGAGGACGGAGTTGTGACCACGCTTATGAGGAGGGATGAATTCTACTCCGCAAAGAGCGAGCAGATAATCGAGGATTCCTATGAGGGATCGCTTCCCGCATTCATCGCGGCATTTACATCAAGGAAGAAGCTTTCGAATGCCGAGGTGGACGAGATACAGAAGATGATCGACGAGTTTAAGAAGGGAAAGAAGAAATGAGTGCAGTCTTTCTGAAAATATTAAATCTGTCCTACAGCGCATCGTGGCTTATCCTGGCCGTGATCGCAGCAAGGCTGTTCCTAAAAAGGGCACCGAAGTGGATATCATGTATCCTTTGGGGGCTGGTGGCACTCAGGCTGCTTGTTCCCTTTACTCTTAAAAGCTCGCTCAGCCTGCTTCCCAGCAGCGAAGTGGTTCCTTCCAATATTGAGATGACGGCCACTCCGCACATCGAATCAGGTATCGCAGTACTCAACAGTACCGTCAATCCGGTCATGGAAAGCGCTCTGGCTCCGACTGAAGCCGCATCCGTAAATCCCATGCAGGTGGTGGTGCATATAGCGGGTATTGTCTGGCTGGCCGGAATTGCCCTGATGATAATCTACGCTTTTGTCAGTTATACGAAGATCAGGATCAGAACGAAAGAAGCAGCGAAAGTAAGCAAAGGGATAATGGAATGTGACGGGATAGTATCCCCCTTTATCCTCGGAATCTTCAAACCTGTGATATATGTTCCCTCCGGGATGGAACCGGACACCATGGAACTGGTGCTGGCACATGAGAAGGCACACCTGCGCAGATGCGATCATCTGTGGAAACCTCTGGGATTCCTTCTTTTGTCCGTATACTGGTTCAATCCCTTAAGCTGGGTTGCATATGTTCTCCTTTGCAGGGATATAGAATCCGCATGCGATGAAAGAGTCATCGGCGGAAAGAGTGATGAGTACATGGCTGCGTATTCACAGGCACTTCTGGATTGCAGCGTTCAGAGAAGAAGGATCGCCGCATGCCCCGTTGCATTCGGCGAGACCGGAGTGAAGATGCGCATAAAAAATGTTCTCAATTACAAAAAGCCTGCATTCTGGATCATCATAGCCTCTCTGGCAGTGTGCGCGGTCCTGGCTGTATGTTTCCTTACAAATCCCGGGAAAGAAGAGACTGTAAGACAGGCTCTTGCGGAAGGCGAAGTTCAGCCTCAGGATACAGCTTCCGGCGTGTTTGATGAGGAAAGAGTATATTATTACAGCGGAAATCATTTTACCGGAACCGGTATGGATCCTTATAACCTTATAGATTTTTATATATCTTTTTCTCCGGACGGAACATATACCTGGTATGAAACTCCCATAAGCAGTTTCATCGGATCCGGAACGTATTCGATCAATGACGGAGTCATTACCATGACCGATGATGCAGAGATGACCGGAACCGAAAGAGTGAACATATTTACCATATCGGGAGAATCTATCTATTACGCAGCCGAGGGATCGGATAATTTCCACCTTGTTACACTTGCAGATCAAGACAGATTTGTTCTCGGGGTTAATCCCATAGAAGGATGGGATCAAGCCGAAGTGACGGAGGTATCTTCGACACGGCTGGTATGGCCGACGGATAAGGATCTGGTGACAAGGGGATTTTCCATAGATGCGGACGATTATCATCCCGAAACCGATATTGCCGGTGAACCGGGAGATCCCATATATGCGTCAATGAACGGAACCATAACCGAAACCGGTTATGATGAAAGGGACGGATATTATATCATCGAGAAAGCAAATGATGCTGTTACGATAACTTATTGCCATCTTGATGAAGTGAATGTAAAGATAAACGATGTTGTCACCGCAGGTGATGTGATAGGCACCATGGGTTCTACCGGAAGGTCCACAGGCCCTCATCTGGCCATCAGATTCATGTTTGGAGATGAGCCGTATGATTTCCTTCAGCTTATCGATGCACAGAATATACATGATCTTCCCGATGAAGGATCGGACGGATTTACATATACGTACTATTCCGAAGACGGATCGGTATATGTCAGGCAGGATTACAGAACAATGAAATCGGTGATCTGCGACGGAGATCTGGTAATACCGGTGGACATATCCATGGGTACATACGGCCCGAAGATAGCAAAGTTTGATGCGGACGGAGACGGCAAGGATGAGTATCTGATCGCAGAGTGCGAAGGGACCGGTACGGGGGTATCCCGGTACGGACTCTGCATCGTGGATGATAAGGGCTCAGGATATCAGATGACCAGATATGACAGCGATTACTTTGCCCGTCTTCTCGAGGATAATATCGGTTATGATTATGATTCCGCAAGAGGAGAATTTCTGGTATATGAGATATTGCCGCCGATGCTGAACAGATGGGACGGAGAAAGGGTAAAGCCTTTCCCGAGGCATGACGAACTTGAAAAAATAGTCTGGTCGGATATCATCGGATTTGAATTCAGGGACGGAAAGGTGTATCTGACCGCACCCACGGGTTACGTCTATAAGGACAGCCCCGTACCGGATTACGAAAGGGCAGTGATCGTATCGGTGGATCTGGCCATAGATGAGGATTCCGGAGTGGTTCCTCGATGGTACTACTTTGAATTGAGCGAATAACAAAAAAGCTGTACACCTATGGTGTACAGCTTTTTTAGCGGAGACGGAGGGATTCGAACCCTCGTGCCCCGGAGGGCAAACGCATTTCGAGTATTTTGATCATCGTAATAAGGTGGCTGAAACATTTCCGCGAGGTGTCCGGAAGGAAATCGCTTAAGGAAGAGCTGACGAAAGCCAAAGAGAAAAGTCATGAACAAGCTAATAGATCACATTCGGGAATTGAAGTAAGCCGGATGAAACACTGAGGCATGGAAATTGAATAGCGGTTGTTAATTATATAACTATGTTGAGTTTTGAGGGTCCCTATGCTATTATAATTGCGATCTGGGCGACAAGCTCTTTGGATCACCGCAGGCGGGAAGAATTTCCCGCCATTTTCTTTGGAGAAGAAAAATGAAAGAACTAAGTGTATTTATAGATGAATCCGGAGATTTTGGCGATATTAAAGATAATCATGAAAATTATCTTGTTACATTTGTGTTTCATAATCAATTGGATGACATCTCATCAGAAATAAACACACTAGAAAAGAAAATTAAAGATCTTAAATTGAATGTCGAATATATCCATACGGGACCAATCATAAGAAGAGAAGGTATATTTCAGAAGTTCTCGTTGGATGAAAGACGAAATCTGATATACAAAATCTTAAATTTTTCAATTAAATGTCCGGTGAAATATCATTGTGTCATAATAAACAGAAATGATGCATTTGATAAAGTTCAATTATCCGGAAAATAGGTCGTGCAATTAACGAAATGCTCCGTCAGAATAAGGATTATCTGGATTCATTTGATAAAGTGATCGTATACTACGATAATGGTCAACGAGAACTTAGTTCGATTTTGAATGCTATTTTATCCATTAATTTAAAGAATGTTGAATTCAGAAAGGCCGACCCTAGAGAGTATCGTTTGTTGCAGACTGCCGATTTCTTCTGTACTATGGAATTGCTTGGGATTAAGAGGGAAGAAAATCGGCTTAGTAATAGCGAGAAAAAATTCTTCTACAAACCTAACGAACTAAAGAAAACATTTTTAATAGGTATAAAAAAGAAAAGATTATAAAGAGAAATTGTTAAGTTGAAGAGCTCGGCAGAAATGCCGAGCTCTTTTTCTGCATTTTTCTATATATGGACAGTATAAGATTATGGACGGACTAATATTTTATAGATATCTTTTTGAAAAAAGTGTAAGTTTTATCGATATTTGTTGTCTATAATAGTGAAAGGAGGGCCCTGAAAATGAGGGATGAGGAAATAGTAAAACTATATTGGGCGAGAAATGAGCGTGCAATTTCTGAATCATCCGCCAAATACGGTTCTTACTGTATGACCATTGCAGGTAATATATTATCCGATGACGAAGATGCAAAAGAATGCGTGAACGACACTTGGCTTCACGCCTGGAATTCCATGCCTCCGCAAAAGCCTTCTTTTTTGTCTTCTTTTCTCGGAAAGATCACAAGGAATCTTTCTTTTAACAGATATAGGGAAAAGCACCGGGCAAAAAGGGGCGGAAACAATATTACTCTGATCCTTGAGGAACTGGAGGATATCGTTTCGGGAAATGAATCCCCTGAAGAAGCTATCCTCAAAAACGAACTAAAAAATGAAATTGATAATTTCCTCTCTGCACTTCCCGACACAAAAAAATATATGTTTATCCGAAGATATTGGTATGCAGACTCCATTGCAGAAATTGCGAGGCGATTTGCCACAACCGATAATAATGTATCCGTAACGCTTAGCAGGATCCGCAAGGAACTCAGATCCCAGTTAAGAGGAAGGGGGTATATCATATGAAATCCGAAGAATTATTCGAAGTTCTGAATGACATAAATGAAAATAATGTAAAGAAGGCTGAAACGTTCACTGTAAGGAAAGGGCTTTCAATTAGGAAAATCCTTCCGTATGCATGTGTAGCAGCTGCATTTCTTGTTGTTCTTATCAGTATTCCTGTGATCAGAATGATCACTGAAGACAGTGCTGTTCTAAACGGAAATGCGGTATCGGAATCAAACACCGGTTCTAGTACGGACAATACAGTTATAACAGATGTGGATTTACAGCTTGGTAACGGTGAGGATAATTACAATAATCCGTCCGATGCATATGATGACTTTTATCCCGACGATTATTCCGTTTCCGAAAAAATCCGGGTCATAAAAGCAGGCATTCCGGGACCGTCAGGCGTGAACATGACCTCTCAGGAATTCATGGAGGGGGAAGTTCATTGGGAATGGTGGAGTGATTACAGTCGTTGGTTATCCGCATCATTGGAACTTGATCTGGATATGGATGATTATTATCTTTCACTGATGGAACAGATGCTTGTATCCGATGATGAAAATACCGTGTGTTCTCCGCTCAATACCTTCATTGCATTATCCATGCTTGCAGAGGTTTCAAATGGAAATACAAGACGTCAGATACTCGATATGCTTGGGGTTTCGGATATCGAAACTCTCAGATCCATCGTCAGCACTCTGTGGAACAGCAATTATATCAATACTCCTGAATTAAAGAGCATACTTTCAAATTCAATGTGGCTGAACGAAGCGGTGACATACAATGATGAAACATTGAACAGACTTGCGGAAAGTTATTATGCATCTTCTTTTATCGGCAATCCCGGAGATCCGGATATGAGTGCTGCACTCCGTGCCTGGACAGATCACAATACCGGAGGATTATTGGAAGAGTACACAAATGATCTTGGACTTGAACCGGCAACGATCATGGCCCTTGTTTCGACTGTATATTATAAGGCTATGTGGGCCGAAGAGTTCAATGAAGGAGCAACTACCCGGGAATCGTTCCATGGAATAAGCGGAGATTCTTTCGTGGATATGATGCATTCGGACGGTCTTTACAGTGTATACCGTACCGAAAACTTCACATCACTTGGTCTGAGCCTGACAGAAAGCGGTTCAATGTACTTCTATCTTCCGAACGATGGTGTGGATGTCAATTCTCTTATTTCGGATCCTGACATCATAAAAGCAATGCCGGGGGTTACGTATGAGGAAACGGAAGATCCAAACCGGTCTTACTGCCTTGTACATATGTCTGTTCCAAAATTCAATATTTCATATAAATCGGATCTGTTAGAGATATTAAAGGCTCTCGGAATTACGGATGCCCTTGACCCAAAATGCTCTGATTTTACTCCGCTGACCACGGATACGGATATATATGTAAGCAGAGCAGAACATGCTGCAATGGTCGAAATAGATGAGCACGGTGTTACCGGAGCTGCATATACCGCATTGATGCTTGATGGTATGGGATCTCCTGTAATTGAAGATGAAATTGACTTTGTACTGGACAGACCGTTTATGTTCGTTATAACGGGCTTTGATGGATCGATACTCTTTTCGGGGATTGTAAGAAATATATGAATAACTCTGATAACGATAGAATGCAATTTCATACAGATAATCCTCGTAAGATAAGCTGTTTCAAGATAATCTGGCTTATGGTTAAGGCAATCTGAAACTACGAAAAGAGGAGTCCCTTATGATGAAAAAGATATTCACAGCAATTTTGCTGATGTGTTTATTATCTTTGCTTGGATGTGCAAATGCTCAAGACGAAATCGGTTTTTGCCCGACATTGCCTGGGGCCGATGAGATATATCCGACTATTCTCGTTGATGGTGATTGCTATCAATGGAGAAGAGGGCGCGCGGTAATGAATGAAGATGTGGTTAACCATGCTAACTATGATCCGGAAATTTTTCTGAAGGATATGGTTTTGTATGGAGAGATAATAAAGGAAAGTGGTGATCATCCGGAACATGATCGAGGATTGGTCTGTGTATTTGATGCATCAGGGACGGTTTATCTTGATCCTTATGATGAAAATGTAGTTTATCTATGGCTTACCACGGATTGGTTTGAAGACGGAGTTATAGCATTTGACAAGGTAA
>JAFWUY010000073.1 GCA_017524035.1 Lachnospiraceae bacterium
GCATCTATCACTACAAAACGTACATTGAGATTGGGATCATTTATATAATCTCTTATTCCGTATACTTCACTGATGGCAGATTTTATACTTCCGATTTTGGGAGAAGTGCGTCTGGGATTACTCATTTCTCCGGTATCTGGATCAATCCAGTATATTTTTCTCTTCCTGATAACCGGATGTACTACCGTAACTTTATACATTGGAAGAAAATCTGATAGTTTATCACATAATTTTTTCAGATTACGTGTTTGAATCTCATAGATGTGATCTCCCGTATATACATCCGCAACATGAGTCCCTATTGGAATTTCCTGTTTATCTTCATCAGGTTCGATGTAATTTTTTATTACTGCATGAATTGTTTTTTCCGATAGTGTCCCGATGGTTGGTCTGTCTCTGTCGGATGTTACGCTTATCAGTGCATTATGAAAACGCTCCCGCATTTCCTTGGTTACGGAAGTGGGAGCGTTTGCTGTTTCTTTAATTGTTTCTTTTTTATTTCGCATGTATCTTTCTCGGATGTTTCTCATCCGCAGCATATAAGGCTTTGAGTATGATAGGTGTTGAAATACTTGATACAACTATCAGCAGGATTACCGCAGTGAAATATTCGGAACCTATCATTCCTACGCTGAGACCTTTTTGAGATACTATCAGCGCAACCTCACCTCTCGTCATCATACCGACACCGATCTTAAGTGAATCGTGCCAGGAAAATCTGCAAAGCCTTCCGACAAGTCCGCATCCTATAATCTTACATATAAGACCTACCAGCACGAAACAGATACAGAAGAGTATCAGGCTTCCGTCAATTGCGGTAAGGTTAGTTTTAAGCCCAATGGATGCGAAGAATACGGGACCAAAGAGCATATAGGAATTGGTATCCATCTTCTCTGCGATGTAACTTGAATCTTTGATCGAACATAGAACTACGCCCGCAACATAAGCACCTGTGATATCCGCAATTCCGAAATATGTCTCCGCAACATATGCAAGGCAGAAGCAGAGAGCAAGTCCCATAATAGGAATTCTTCTGGTATGAGGATATTTCATATCCGCAAGTTTAAATATCTTGTAGATGATCCATCCTATGCCAAGTGCCGCAACAAAGAACAAAGCGGTATTGATGATTACTTTGCCTGGATTTGAATCGGGATTCTTAAATCCTATAACGAATGTGAGAACTATGATACCGATAACATCATCGATGATCGCAGCACTCATGATGGTCTGACCGATCTCGCCCTTTAGCTTACCCATCTCACGAAGTGTGGATACGGTGATACTTACGCTGGTTGCGGTGAGGATTACACCGACAAATACCGCAGTGTAAAACTCGGATGATCCTACTTCCGAAAATCCGTAGAAACACATGTACAGGATCGTTCCGCCAATCAGTGGAACCGTTACTCCGGAAACAGCGATAAGAAATGCTTTGAATCCTGTCTTAAGAAGATCCTTGAGATTAGTCTCAAGTCCTGCGGAGAACATAAGGAGAATAACTCCTATCTCCGCCATCTGTGTTATAAAATCGCTTTGATCAACAAAGTGAAGAACGCTGGGACCAATCAAAAGACCTGCAATGATCTCACCTACTACCTGCGGCGCCTTAACCCTTCTTGCAAGAAGTCCGAAAACCTTGGCAAATACAATAATGATTGCAAGATCTCTAAATATTGTGTAATCCATTTTTTATCAACCGTCCTCTTCACTGTCGTCCTGAACGGGAATGATAACTTCATCATCGTCATCATCCTCTTCAAAGGAACCGGCCATATTCTCGCTTTCTTTATCCATAGCCTCTTCGCCCTCTTCGAGTGAAGCGAATTCTTTTTCACCGTTTGAAAGTCTGTCGCGAACCTTCGCAACGTTGGCTATCTTCTCACCGCCGGAAAGATTCATGAGTTTAACTCCGGAAGTGATTCTGGAAAGAATGCTTATATCGTCTATACGTATTCTGATCATCTGACCGCCATCGGTGATCATGATCAGTTCTTCATCACCGTTAACGGCTTTCGCTGCAAGCAGATCACCAGTCTTATCGGTGATCTTATAGCACTTAACACCTTTACCTGCTCTGTGCTGTCCGTTGAATTCATCTATGTCGGTACGCTTACCCATTCCCTTTTCGGAAATGAAGGTCATGTACTTACCTTGAGAAGCAAGCTGCATGGCAACGACTTCATCACCGCCTGCAAGATTCATTCCGATAACACCGATACTTCCTCTTCCGGTGGTACGTACCTCTTCTTCTCTGAATCTGATACACATACCCTGCTTGGTAGCGAGAAGAATTTCGGAATCCGCATCAGTGATCTTAACATCTATCAGTTCATTACCGTCTACAAGAGTGATGGCTCTGAGTCCGCTCTTTCTGACATTCATGAGCTCATCCATCTTCATCTTCTTAACGGTACCGTTCTTGGTTGCGATAAAGAGATTCTTTCCTTCTTCAAATCCCCAAATGGGAATTATCGCACTAACCTTTTCTCCGGGTTCAAGCTGAAGGAGATTTACAATTGCAACACCTCTCGAAGTACGTGAGCACTCAGGAATGTCGTATGCCTTCATTCTGTAGACTCTTCCGGCAGTGGTGAAGAAATTAAGTGAGTGGTGTGTTGTGGTCATGAGGAGATCTTCAACATAATCGTCCTCAATCGTTGCCATACCCTTGATTCCCTTACCGCCACGATTCTGAGCCTTGAAATTATCAACGCTCATTCTCTTGATATAACCGAGTCTTGTCATTGCGATAACGGTATTCTCGTGGGGGATCATATCCTCATCGGGAATATCGAATATGTCATTGCTGAAATGAGTATGTCTCTCATCACCGTATTTATCTGCGGTTTCAGAGATTTCCTTTTTTATCACTCCGAGGAGAAGTTTCTCATCGGCAAGTATTGCTCTGAGTTCTTCGATCTTGGCAAGGAGCTCATTATGCTCTGCAAGAAGTCTGTCTCTTTCAAGTCCGGTGAGTGCTCTCAGTCTCATGTCTACGATAGCCTGAGCCTGAACATCATCAAGTCCAAATCTTGCAATTAATTTTTCTTTTGCTTCAGCGGGAGTAGCGGATCCTCTGATAATGCTGATGACTTCATCTATGAAATCGAGAGCTTTAATAAGTCCCTGTAGAATATGATCTCTTTCTTCCGCTTTACCCAGATCGAATTTGGTACGTCTTGTTACTACTTCTTCCTGATGCTTCAGATACTGCTGAAGTACTTCAAGAAGTGTTAATACTTTGGGCTCGTTATTAACAAGCGCCAGCATGATCACACCAAAAGTGTCCTGAAGCTGTGTGTGCTTGTAGAGCTGATTTAAGATGACATTTGCATTTGCATCTTTACGAAGCTCTATTACGACTCTTACACCTTCTCTGTTACTCTCATCTCTGATGTCGGTGATACCGTCAATCTTCTTGAGCTTAACAAGTTCGGCAATCTTGATCTGAAGATTTGCCTTGTTTACCATGTAAGGAAGTTCGGTAACAATGATCTGACTCTTTCCGTTAGGAAGCTGCTCAATCTCCGTTACCGCTCTTACTCTGATCTTTCCGCGTCCTGTTCTGTATGCTTCCTCTACACCACGGTGTCCGAGGATAAGTCCGCCGGTAGGGAAATCGGGACCCTGGATAATCTCCATGACATCCTCGATGGTGGTTTCTTTTCCCTCGATACGGTCATCAATGATCTTGATAACACCGCCAACTGCTTCTTTTAAATTGTGAGGCGGAATGTTGGTAGCCATACCAACGGCGATTCCGGTTGCTCCGTTCACCAGAAGATTGGGATAACGGCTTGGAAGAACAACAGGTTCACTCTCGGTTCCGTCAAAGTTGGGAATAAAGTCTACGGTATTCTTATTGATATCAGCAAGAAGTTCCATACTGATCTTGGAAAGTCTTGCCTCGGTATATCTCATTGCCGCAGCTCCGTCGCCGTCCATGGAACCGAAGTTTCCGTGACCGTCTACAAGAGGATATCTCATGGACCAGGGTTGAGCCATAAATACGAGTGATCCGTAAATGGAACTGTCACCGTGAGGATGGTATTTACCCATCGTATCGCCGACGATACGCGCAC
>JAFWUY010000005.1 GCA_017524035.1 Lachnospiraceae bacterium
GCCGTTATCCCAACCTTCTCGTAAACGGTGCGACCAGTATTGCGGTAGGTATGGCAACGAATATCCCTCCCCACAATCTCAGGGAGTCGATCGACGGCGTAGTCAAGATAATCGATGACCGTATCGAAGGAAAAGAAACATCTATCGAGGATGTAATGGAGATAATCCAGGGTCCCGATTTTCCCACGGGCGGACTTATCCTCGGACACCGCGGTGTCGAGGAAGCATACCGTACGGGACGCGGCAAGATAAGGGTGAGAGCCGTAACGGAGATTGAGCAGCTCCCCAACGGAAAGTCACAGATCATAGTTACCGAGCTTCCTTACATGGTCAACAAGGCAAACCTGCAGATCAAGATTGCAGAACTTGTTAAGCTCAAGAAGATAGACGGCATCACCGATATCAGGGACGAGAGTAACAGAGAAGGCGTAAGAGTTGTCATCGAACTCAGAAAAGATGCCAACGCAAACGTTATCCTCAACCAGCTCTACAAGCACACACAGCTTCAGGATACCTTCGGTGTCATTATGCTTGCGCTTGTCAACAACGAGCCCAAGGTTTTAAATCTCCTCGAAGTACTCGGTCTTTACCTTAAGCACCAGGAGGACGTCGTAATAAGACGTACCAAATACGATCTCGGAAAAGCAGAGGAAAGAGATCATATACTGCAGGGACTTCTCAAGGCTCTTGATTTCATCGATGAAGTCATAAGCATTATCAGGGGAAGCGCTACTCCCGCAGAGGCCAAGGAAAAACTCATGGCAAGGTTCGGACTCGATGATATCCAGGCACAGGCTATTGTCGATATGAGACTCAGAGCTCTCACCGGACTCGAAAGAGACAGAATCCTTGCGGAGCACAACGACCTCACCGCCAAGATTGCGGAACTCAAAGCGATACTTGCCGATGAAAAGCTTCTCCTCGGCGTCATCAGAAAAGAGATCACCGAAACAAGGGATAAATACGGAGATGAGAGACATACTCATTTCAGCAACGATATCTTCGATATTCCCGATGAGGATATGATCCCTCACGAGAATACCGTTATCGCAATGACCAGACTCGGTTACATCAAGAGAATGAGCGTTGACAACTTCAAGGCTCAGAACCGCGGCGGTAAGGGAATCAAGGGAATGGCAACCATTGAGGACGATTATGTTGAAGATCTCCTCATGACAACAACCCACCATTCACTCAACTTCTTCACTACAGCCGGAAGAGTTTACAGGATGAAAGCTTATGATATCCCCGAGTGCTCACGTACATCAAGAGGTGTTGCGATAGTCAATCTCCTTCAGCTCGAGCCCGGAGAAAAAGTCAGTGCGATCATTCCCATCTGGGGATTTGAAGAGAACAAGAACCTTTTCATTGCGACCAAGAACGGAACGGTCAAGAAGATGAAGATGGACGAGCTCATGAACGTAAGAAAGAGCGGTCTCAGAGCGATCACTCTTGTCGAAGGAAACGAGCTCATAGATGTTAAGATCACCGATGCAAATTCCGAGATACTTCTTGCAACTAAGCAGGGAATGTGCATCAGGTTCAGGGAAGAAGAAGTACGTACCACCGGAAGAGGAAGTATCGGAGTTATCGGAATGAATCTTTCGGACGGTGATGAAGTTGTTGCAATGCAGCTTGCAAGCCAGGGTAAGTACATGACATTCATTTCCGAAAAGGGAATGGGTAAGCGTACCGATATCGAGGAGTTCAACGGTCAGCACAGAGCCGGCAAGGGTGTTAAGTGCTACAAGATCACAGAAAAGACCGGAGACCTTCTTGCGGCCAAGGCTGTAAACGGCGATGAGGAACTCATCATGATCACCGACGGCGGACAGATGATCCGCATCAGGATCGATGACATAAGCGTACTGAGCAGGATCACATCCGGAGTCAAGCTTATGAATCTATCCGGCGGTGAGAAGATTGCAAATGTTGCGAAGGTCAGAGACAGACTTTCCAACGGTGAAAAAGAATTTGCTTCACTTGAAGAAGGTGAAAAGGCTATGGATGAAGAAAGTGAGAACATGGCGGGAGCCTTTGAGGATGAAGATGCGGACGATAAGGAAATAACACTTCCCGTCGAAGACAGCGAAGAGGACGGTTGATAAAAAATGGATTACACAATATTAAAAGATCTGGCAATAATAATCATCTTTGCCAAATTCTTCGGACTTCTTGCAAGGAGAGTCAAGGCTCCCCAGGTTGTTGGTGAGATAGTGGCCGGATTGATCATTGGACCGAGCTTACTCCATCTTGTCGATCAGACTGATTTTATAGCTCAGCTTGCAGAGATAGGTGTAATACTCCTTATGTTTTCCGCAGGTCTCGAGACCAATCTCAAGGATCTGCTCAAGACCGGATTCAAGGCATTTCTCATAGCGTGCTCGGGTGTAACGGTTCCCCTCATCGGCGGAACGCTGCTGTACATGGGATTCTACGGAGCTTCCAAAATAGGAACACCCGAATTCTACACCGCACTTTTTGTAGGTGTCATTCTTACCGCTACGAGCGTCAGCATCACAGTACAGACTCTCCGTGAAATGGGCAAGCTCAAGGGTGAGATCGGACAGACCATCATGAGCGCGGCGATAATCGATGATGTAATCGGTATTATCGTCCTCACATTTGTAATAGGATTCAAGAATCCCGAATCAAACCCCGGCAAGGTAGTACTCAGCACGGTACTGTTCTTTGTGCTTGCACTTGTTGTAGGTGCCGTGATCTACAAGATATTCAAGCTTGCCGACATGAAGTATCCTCACACAAGAAGAATTCCCATCATGGGACTTGCTCTGTGTTTCTTCTTTTCATACATTGCGGAAACATACTTCGGAATTGCCGATATCACAGGTGCATACGTTGCCGGTGTTATACTCTGTTCCATCAAGGATTCAAGCTATATTGCGGAGAAGATGGATACGAATTCCTATATGCTCTTCGGTCCCGTGTTCTTTGCATCGATCGGACTTAAGACAAACCTGACCGCGATAGACGGTAACCTGATCCTGTTCTGCATCTGTTTCGTACTTGTGGGACTTATCTGCAAGATAATAGGATGCGGACTTGTAGGAAAGCTTTGCAGATTTTCGTGGGCCGACAGTCTTAAGATCGGTGTGGGAATGATGACGAGAGGTGAGGTTGCACTCATCGTATCCCAAAAGGGATTAAGCGTCGGAATGATCGGATCCGAATATTTCGCCGCAGTCATCCTTCTCATTGTGGTATCGAGCATATCAACACCCATTATCCTGAAGGCTCTTTACGGCGCAGACGACAGGAAAAAGATTCCCGCCTGATGAAGAAGAAAACAGAAAAACCGATAATCAATTCCAACGCTCCCTCATCCGTTACCCCGGAAATGCGGGAGCGTTTTCATAATGCCCTTCTTTCCGTGACGAGCGACAGGGAGAGGCCGACAATAGGAACCCTGTCGGAAAAAACACTTCATGCCGTCATCAAGAATTACATAGAACCCGACGAGGATAAGCAGGAGATACCGATAGGATCCTTTGTTGCTGATATCTGCACGGGTGATGAGATATATGAGATTCAGACTGCGGCACTCAAGAGACTGCGCGATAAGCTTCTTGAATTTCTTCCTTCATACAGGGTTACGGTTGTACATCCCATCATAAGGAAAAAGAAGATCTTCTGGATAGATCCGGATACCGGAGAGATGACTGTTCCGAAAAGAGCATCGGCACACACAGGCTGTGTTGAAGATGCAATCAGGGAAGTATATGGAATAAGGGATTTCCTCGGAAATAAAAACTTAAGCGTACGCATCGTTATCATTGATGCCGATGAATTCAGGATAAAGGACGGATACGGACGGGAAAATAAAAAACACGGAACCTGGCTGGACAAGGTTCCGACGGATATAACAGACGATATACTGTTTGAATGTCCCGAGGATTACCTTCAGCTTCTTCCGGAAGACATTCCCGAAGAGTTTACCGTTAATGATGCCGTAAAATGCGGGATGAGAAAGGACCATGCGAGTCTCATAGTCGCGTTCTTGAATAAGATCGGTGTGATAGAGCACATCGGAAAAAAGGGAAGAGCGTATCTCTACAGGTTAAAGTATTGAAATAGGGTGAACGAGGGGACGGTTCCTCCGTTCACAAGATTCCAGTAAACGGAGGAACCATCCCCTCGTTCACCCATGTTTCTTAAATCTCATCGGGATCTGAGGGCTGGAGTGAGAAGATGAACTCGCTTCCTTCTCCCGGTGTTGATATTACGTTAATGTTCTCGCTGTGTGCGGTAAGGATCTCTTTTACTATCGAAAGACCTAAGCCCGTTCCCTTCTTGTCCTTACCTCTGGAAGAATCCGATTTATAAAATCTGTTGAAGATAAGGCTTATGTCCTCGGGAGGGATTCCCACACCGGTATCCTTGACGGAAACATAGATCTTGTTTTTCTTTTCCGCGGTTTCTATCTTGATGACCGAATCGTGATGCGAGAATTTAACCGCGTTGTCCGTGAGATTGTAAACTATCTGCTCGATCCTGCCCTTGTCCGCGTGAACGAAGAGTTCGTCACCCATCAGCACAAGCTCTATTGCTATGGATTTCTTTCTGCAGGTTCCTTCGAAGGTCTCGGCAACCTTTCTTACGACCTCGTTGATGTCGAAATCGGAAAGCTCCAGATGCATTCCCTTGGTGTTCAGATTGTTGAGGGTGAGAAGTCCGTTTGTGAGCTTGGTCAGACGGTCCGTTTCGTTCAGAACTATCCCGAGGTACTTATCATGCATCTCGGGCGGGATGGTTCCGTCTATCATCGCTTCGAGATAACCCTTTATCGAAGTAAGCGGAGAACGGAAATCGTGGGATACGTTTGCTATGAATTTTTTCTGGTCATCCTCCGCATCCGCGATCTTGCCGGACATATAGTTGAGCGCGGCTGCGAGATATCCCATCTCATCGCGGCTCTCCACATTTACTTCGTAGTGGTAATTACCCTCCGCATATTTCTCCGCACCCTTTGTGATCTTCCGGAGAGGAACATACACGATCCTCGTAAAGAATATGAGGATGATGAGGGAAAGAAGGAACATGATGACCAGAGTGATGTATGAGATTCCGAGAAGGGAATTGACCTGCGCCTCGATCTTATCAAGCGAGTAATGGATGGTCACATATCCTTTTGTAAGATAATCGGATGTGATGGGACAGATAACGGAGAGAACTTCTTCGTCAAACGATCCGAAGAAATCTCCGGTCAGATAATAAGAACCTCCGCCTATGGAAGGATCGAAATCCGCGATCATTCCGGGCTCGGGACCGGGCTCAGCAAGCGCGGTATCCAGCAGGACCACTCCTCCGGGGGAGATGATCCTTATCTCTGTGTTCATATATACGCTGAGCGCATCAAGCTGAAGAGTGACCGTTTCAAGTGAGGTCACCGATGAATAGAGTCCCTGCGCGTAGGTATCCGCGATCAGGGATGCCTCGGAATACAGACTCTGTGCTTTCTGGGAGATGAGATAGTCCCTGGTGATCTTCGGGACAAAAAGAGTAACGGTCAGAAAAGAGAACAGACCGAATATGACATATCCCAATATGAACTTCAGGTAGAGAGTACGCTTCATAAGGTCTCGAATTTATAACCCTTACCCCAGATGGTGGAGATGCGCCAGCTGTCGTTGTCGCCGATCTTTTCACGGATCCTCTTGATATGTACGTCAACGGTTCTTGTATCGCCCGAATACTCGTAGCCCCAGATCCTGTCGAGAAGCTGCTCTCTGGTAAATACCCTGTTGGGTGATGAAGCGAGAAAATATAAAAGCTCGAGCTCCTTGGGAGGCATATCGATGGTATGCCCCTTGTAGGTTACGGAATAATTCGTCAGGTTGATGAGAAGATCGGGGTACGAAACCGCATCAATGCCGTCACCGGTAACTTCGGGAACGGGAGCTGCTTTTGAAACGGTCCTTCGAAGGACTGCCTTTACTCTCGCAACCATCTCCTTGGAATCGAAGGGCTTTTCGATATAATCGTCGGCTCCCAGCTGAAGACCGAGGACCTTATCGAAGGTCTCTCCTTTTGCGGAGAGCATGATTATGGGAAGATCGCTGGTTGCGCGTACCTGTCTGCATACCTCGTATCCGTCGATGCCCGGAAGCATGATGTCGAGGAGCATGAGATCCGGCTTGAATTCCGGAATCTTCTCGAGTGCCGATTCACCGTCATTGACGATAAGCGTGTCATAGCATTCTTTGACAAGATACAGCGAAATGAGCTCCGCTATATTGTTGTCATCGTCTACTATAAGTATCCTTTGCTTGTCTACCATAGTATTCTCCCTCTTATTTAAACTTAACGATCGTGACTCCGGCGTCACCCTCACCGTATTCGCCGAGTCTGAATTCATCGATATTCTTCTGTTTTCTCAGATAGGAATGGACTGCCTTTCTGAGAGCCCCGGTACCTTTTCCGTGCACTATCCTGACCGGGGAGATATGTGCAACATAAGCGTCATCAAGGTATTTGGAGACAGCTGCAAGTGCTTCGTCCGTGGTCATTCCGAGAAGATTGATCTCTGCGGAAACATTCATGGACTTGTCCATCTTGATGGAGCCTGTGTATGTACCCGAAGTTTTTTCTTCGGGGACGGCATTGTAATCGATCTTAAGATCTGCGGTCTTGACCTGCATACGCATGGAACCGCACATTACGAAAAGTTCACCCTTTGCATCGGGCTCGGTCTGGACCACGCCCTTCATGCCGAGAGAGGTGATGAGCACATGAACGCCCTTCGTAAGCTTGGAAGGATCGGCGGAAGGCTGCTTTTTGGAAGAAGACTTTTTGGCGGCTTCTTCTTTTTCCGCCAGGGAATTGATCTTCTCCCTGAGTGCGGTGCGCTCCTTTTCCAGGTCAGCCATACCGGAGGTAATGCCTGCCTTCTGCATATCGCGGATCGTCTTGTCGGCAATCTCCTTGGCTTCTTCCAGGATCTTCGCCGCTTCATCGTTGGCACGCTTTATGATGCCTGCCTTCTGCTCGTCGATCCTGACATTCTTATTGTGGAGCTGATCCTGCAGAGTACGTATCTTTTCCTTGTATTCGGCGATCTCTTTTCTCTCGTTTTCAGATTCGATACGGGATTGCTGGAGATTCTGGATGATATCCTCGAATGACTCCGTATCGGAATCGAGGTGCTTTTTCGCTTCTTCTATTATATCACCCGGAAGTCCCAGCTTGGAGGAAATCGCAAATGCGTTACTCTTTCCCGGAACACCGATAAGAAGCCTGTAGGTGGGGCTGAGGGTCTCTACATTGAATTCACAGCATGCGTTCTCTACGCCTTCGGTCCTCAGCGCAAATATCTTGATCTCGGAATAGTGAGTTGTTGCCATGGTCCTGATGCCGAGCTTGTGCATATGCTCGAGGATGGATACGGCAAGAGCCGCACCCTCCGAAGGATCCGTTCCCGCACCGAGCTCATCAAACAGACAGAGTGAATGTCTGTCGGCTTTTTTAAGGATCTCGACTATGTTCACCATATGGGACGAGAAGGTGGACAGGGACTGTTCAATGCTCTGCTCGTCGCCGATATCCGCGAATATATCGTTGAAAATGCACAGTTCGGAATGGGACCTGGCCGGGATATGGAGTCCGGATTGTCCCATGAGGCAGAGAAGACCTACCGTTTTGAGAGATACGGTCTTTCCGCCGGTATTGGGGCCTGTTATTACAAGCTGGTCGAAATCCCTTCCGAGGTTGATATCGGTAGGAACTACCTTTTTCCTGTCTATGAGGGGATGCCTTGCCTGTTTAAGCACAAGATAGTGTTTTCTGTTGTAAGCGGGGCGGGTGGCATCCATCTTAAGTGCCAGTTTTCCCCTTGCGAAAATGAAATCAAGCTCGGTCTCAGTTTCCTGATTTATCCTGATCTCTTCGGTATGAAGTCCGCATTTTGCGGAAAGGTCAGCAAGGATCCTCTCGATCTCCTCCTGTTCCTGCCTCATCAGTGTTCGGATGTCGTTGTTGAGGTTGACCACGGAGGCGGGTTCAATGAAATATGTGGAGCCGGTCGAGGACTGGTCATGGATCATTCCGGGAACCTGGCTCTTGTATTCGGATTTAACGGGAATACAGTACCTTCCGTCACGCATGGTAATGACGGCTTCCTGCAGGTAGGTGCGGCATGAGCCGTTTATCATCTGGGTCAGCGTCGAATGTATCTTTTCGGCGGATAATCCTATCTGTCTGCGGATCTTTTTGAGCTCTGCGGACGCATCGTCGGCTATCTCTTCTTCGGACAGGATACATCTGCGGATCTCATCGGAAAGTGAAGGAAGGGGCGACAGCATGGAAAAAAGATCCGAGAGAGAATCGGTGAACGATTCATCGGATTCCCTTTCGCTTGATGCACCCTTTTCGGCATCCACGGAGTGCTTTATTCCGGTATTTGCGGGATTGAGAGCCGAGGATATGCCTCCGCCCGAAGATTCCCCGTATTTTATCAGTCTTCCGGCATTTTCCAGCTGTGATGCCACCTGTAACAGGTCCGTAGCGGAAAGGCTCGCGCCCGTTTCAAGTGTTTTTACGATGTATCTCAGGTCGTGGTTTCCGCCAAAGGAAGTACTTCCGTTTTTGATGACTCTCGAGAGTGCATCGGCGGTCTGCGACTGACGGTTTTCAATCTCTTTCAGGTCACATATCGGAAGCAATGCTTTTGTACGCTCTTTTCCGGGTCCCGAATCGGCTTCATCGGTCAAAAGAGAGATGATCCGATCATATTCAAGTGTGCGTAAAACCTTAGTATTCATGGCTTTTTTAAGTATATCACAGCGGACCCCTTATTTCTTTACTTTTTTTATGGGTACGGATATACTGAAATAACCATGGAGAATAACAAAAATAAGGATGAAAAAACAATAGAATCCGAAAAAAACGGAGCGTTTAACAGGAGCATCATTTCCGAGCAGATCAAGAAAAGACCCATCAACAAATACCGTCTGCTCAGAAGGACCCTGATGACGGCGCTGCTTGCGATCGTTTTCGGAATCATCGCATCCGTGACCATCTGGATCCTTGAACCGGTCTTAAGTAAGTGGATCTCAAGGAGCGACCAGGGTCAGGGAAGGGATGCCGTTCATTTCATAGATACCGGTGATGATGTCACCCCCCAGGAGGTCCTGCAGGATTATATGGAGCAGGAAGCCTTTTTCGGCAAAGAAGGAGATGACTCCGCTGCGGTCGCATCGCTTCCGCTCACAAACGAGCAGATCCAGGTTCTCTTTTCCCAGCTGACACTTGACGTTACCGATTACAGGCAGATGTATCAGTCGATGGCCGCCTATGTCAGGGAAATGAACAAGTCCATAGTCACCATCACAGCGATCACCTCGGATACAGACTGGATCGGAACCCCGGAACAGCACAGCAAGCAGGCATCGGGACTGATAGTTGCGGAAGACCGTGTTGACCTTTACATAATCGCAGATAAAGCTCCCCTTGAGGGAGCACAGTCCCTGGCCATCCAGTTCAGTACAGGATACGTTGCCGAAGGAAAGATCAAGGCGACGGACGAAGCGACCGGACTGGTGATGATCTCGGTAAGGATCGCGGATCTCAGCACGGATCTTCAGACCAATATTCCTCTCGCCACTCTGGGAAGTACCTATGCGGCAGTCGGCACACCCGTATGCGCACTCGGAAGTCCCATGGGAAGCGTCGGTTCGATCGGATACGGAATGATAAGTGCATCCAGGAGCACGCTGGAATATCCCGACACCGCGGATACCATGATCCAGACCAATATCGCAGGTGCGGAAAATGCCGGAGGATTTCTTTTCAACTATAACGGACAGGTTATCGGCATCATCGCACCCGACCAAAAAAAGAGCGATATAGACGGACTGATCTGGGCATACGGAATAAGCGAGCTCAAGAACAGGATCGGTAATATGGCAAGCGGAAAGCCCGGAATATACCTCGGTGTGATCGGAACCTACGTAACCAACGAAGCAAATTCCCAGCTCGGTGTTCCCTACGGGGCATATGTTCTGAGGACCGAGATGGATTCACCCGCAATGCTCGCGGGAATCAGAACGGGCGATGTAATCGTAAGGCTCGGAGATACACCCATCTCGAGTTACACAGATTACGTCAATGTACTCCAGACCTATGAGGTCGGCGACAAAGTTACCGCAGCTGTCATGAGAAGATCGCAGCAGCAGTATGTCGAGCTTGAATATGTTATGACAGCACGTTCTTCGGGTATAATATTCGAAGATAATTGAAAGGAAATATATGAAGCATATAGCCGAGATCAATGAAAGTGATCATATAAGAGAGATATATCTGTGCAAGGGAGTATCCTCCGCCGTTACCAAGAACGGAAAAGAATATCTCAATGTACAGCTTATGGACAGGACCGGAACGATCGACGGCAAGATCTGGGAACCCGGCGATGCCGGCATTGATGATTTCAGCAAGCATGATTATGTTGAAGTAAATGCCGATGTCAATGTCTGGAACAATGCCAAGCAGCTCAACATCAAGCGAGTACGCGTTGCAAGGGAGGGAGAGTACGATCCCGCAGAGTACCTTCCCGTCAGTCCCAGGGATAATGAAGAGATGTTTAAAGAACTTCTTGGATTTATCGACAGCGTAAAGGATCCCCATTACAACGCACTTCTCAAAAAGCTTTTTGTTGAAGACGAAGAACTGTCCAAGAAATTCCGTACCTGCTCCGCAGCCAAGACTGTGCATCACGGATTTGTCGGAGGACTTATGCAGCACACTCTGGGGGTTGCGGGAGTGTGTGATTATATCAGCGGAAAGTATGAAGTACTGAACAGGGATCTTCTGATCACCGCGGCGCTCTGCCATGATATTGCCAAGACAAAGGAGTTCACTGCATTCCCCGAGAACGATTATTCGGATGACGGACAGCTCCTCGGACATATAGTCATGGGATCCGAGATGGTGGGGGCAGCCGCTGCGCAGATCGAGGGATTCCCCCACACACATCTGTCCCAGCTTCAGCACTGCATACTCGCACATCACGGAAAATACGAATTCGGATCTCCAAAGCTTACCGCACTTGTCGAGGCAATGGCACTTAATCTTGCCGATGAGATGGATTCCAAGATAGAGATATTCACGGAGCTTTTTGAAAATTCCGCCGACAAGAAAGGCCAGTGGCTCGGAACCAAGAAGTTCTTAAATGACGCAAATGTCAGATCGACGATAATGTAAACACGGATAATTGATCGGAGGATGTTGCAGGCTGCGATATCCTCCGAATTTGTAAGAATATGAGTGAAAGAATATTTAAAAAAAATGATGAGATCACTTTGACTGTTACGGATATATCGGATGACGGCTCCGGTATCGGAAAAAGTGAAGGATTCATTTTTTTTGTTAAAAACGCATTGCCCGGTGACGAGATCAGGGCAAAGGTCATGAAGGTGACAAAGAGCTATGGCTTTGCAAGGATCGAGGAGGTGATTAAGCCTTCCGCGGGAAGATGCAAAGCCGCATGCAGCGTTGCCGGAAAATGCGGAGGATGCTCTCTTCAGAATTACAGGTATGAAGAACAGCTCCGTTATAAATTTATTAAAGTAAAAAATGATCTGATCAGACTCGGCGGATATTCCGAAGAAGAGATAGCAGAGAGGCTGTGCGATATAGTCGGAATGGACGAGCCGTACAGATACCGCAATAAGGCCCAGTACCCCGTACGTATGGGAAAGGACGGAAAGCCTCATTCCGGATTCTTCGCAGGGCACACCCACTCCGTCATCGAAACGGATGACTGCCTTATCGAGCCCGAGGTTAATTCCGCACTTCTCAGAGCCGTCATAAACTGGATGAACAAGAATCATGTCAAAGCATACGATGAAGAGACAGGTAAGGGACTTGTCAGACATGTGCTCATAAGACATGGTTTTACATCAAAGGAGTGTCAGGTGAATCTCGTCATCAACGGAAGCAAGATTCCGGATGAAGCCGGACTTGTCAGATTGCTGACCGATGTGATGAAGGATGATCTTAAATCGATAACGGTATGTCCGAATACGAGAAGAGACAATGTCATCCTCGGTGATTCGTACAGAACTGTTTACGGTGAAGGATATATAACCGACACGCTTGTCGGAATTACGTTCAAGATCTCTCCTCTTTCCTTTTACCAGGTAAATCCCTTACAGACCGAAAAGCTCTACGGTCTTGCAAGGGACTACGCAGGACTTACCGGTGAAGAGGAAGTTCTCGATCTGTACTGCGGAATCGGAACGATCTCTCTGATGCTTTCAAAAAAAGCGGGACACGTCACGGGAGTTGAGATCGTAGACAGGGCCATAAAGGATGCGAAGGAGAACGCGAAGTTCAATGCGATCCGTAATGCCGAGTTCATAACCGGTGCTGCGGAGGATGTCATACAGACAATGCTTCCCGGAAAAGGAGAACGAAGGACTCCCGATGTTGTGGTAGTAGATCCTCCCAGAAAAGGATGTGCAAGGAGCTGCATCGATGCAATCCTTACCCTTGCTCCGTCACGTGTTGTATATGTAAGCTGCGATCCCGCAACGCTTTCAAGAGATCTGAAAATTTTCCGCGAAGGGGGATACGAACTCGTAAAGGCCACACCTGTTGATATGTTCCCCCATTCGAGCCATGTTGAGACTGTGTGCCTCTTGAGCAACCGAAAACCTGACTCATATGTACACCTGAATCTGAAGATGGAAGATTACTACAGAATCAAGGATGCAGAGAAAGAGCAGGAAAAGAAATAACCATCATAATATCATACGGAACCAACAGTAAGAGCTACTGATGCGAACAAGCATTGGTGGCTCTTTTCTTTTTCTCCGGAAAGGGAAAGGCGGCGATGTGTATGAGGGTGATGTGATTAACGATCAGCTTCGCAAAGAAATCAATCAGAGTAAATCAAAGGAGGAAATCAAGATGGCAAAGAAAAGAAGTATTAAAGTTTATGGGCAGAGTGGGTACAAATATCACGAAACACCGACCATTATGTTGAAGGGTCAGTGGCTGAGGGAAGCAGGTTTCGAGATCGGGGACTATATCTCCGTCACCTGCGAAGATGGCAAGCTCATCATAGCGCAGGACGTTGAGAGGGCTGCTATGAAGGCGGCAGAGGCAGAATATATGGAACGTGAGATGAAAGCCTTACAGAAACGCTACGAGGCCGAGAAGGTTAAAATACGGGCTCAGATGGTAGCGGAGCCGGGAACGAGGTGGTGAATATGTTTACTGCTGAAGAACTTCAGGCAATCGATGCAAGGTATTTTGCAATAATAGTGGCGGATCCTTATGATGTGACGATACAGTCCAGAAACACGGGTCACTACTGGTATTTGCACAGCACGGAATATCCGGATAATGGCTGTTGCATCATCTTTCACAAGCACCGGTTTCAGCATCCGTATCATCAGCACGGAAGAGCACGGACGCTGCGGCAGGCGGTCAAGTCTATCAAAAATCATGATATCTATCAGATCAAAGTAAGAGGTCATAACTGAAATAGGGGAGCGCATTACCGATGACGGCAGTGTGCTCCCTGTCTTTTTGTCCGGAGGTCAGATTAGATGATATTCTCCATAAATTCGAGCGTAAGCTCCTGAATCTTCTTCACCCAGTCAATAACCGTGGACTTAGGTACACCAAGTTCCTTGGCTATTTCACGGCGTGAGAGACCATCTGTGAGCAGTTTTACAACCGGTGCATATTCCGGACGGATTGCTCCGACGTAAGCCATAAGTTCCTGAAGGAGTTCAAGGTAACGATCGGCGCTACCATATCCTTCGGGCGCTACCGGTTCATAGGCTTCTTCAACGCCGTCTTCATTTGTCCAGGCCAGATCACTGAAGGTCAGAGTGCCGAAGCCCTTTTTATCAAGAGAGTGATAGAGTGGACATTCAGAGCACTTATTACATTCAGGGCAACGGATGGCGTGTCCTTTTCCATCGCTGATCTGGCAGCGCTTGTCGCGATCCTCAGCTTTGAATTCTTTTGAGAATGAACTGAGATACGCATCATATTGTTCTTTGGTACCCGGCACCAGAATGACGGTGCACATGCGGTTACCGATTCGCCACTGACGGAGATCCTTCAGGGAATATCCGAAGTCCAGGGCAGCTTCGATGGTTGTTACCATCGGGATTAAAACTTGATTGTTGTCTTTGATCGTCATGAGATTTCCTCCTGTTTGACGCGGAGGAAACCGCATGGCGATATTCATTTGTCCTTAACAGTCTGCCATTCATAGGAAACCTCCTATTTGTCGTGAATGGTCAGCTGTCACATTTGGGCTGAACCTGTTATAAAGCTGCCGACTGAAGGGAGATGTGACTCCTCCTTGGCCAAGGGAAGCATCCCTTCAGACGGAGCAGTTTTATGTCGTGCTCAGGACATTTGCTCAATCTACTGACATCTGATACAGTTCTCCAAACACTTCCGAATAGTCAGAGGGGTTCAGGTCTTCTGAACAACTGGCACCATACTTTTTGAAAACAAACTCAACTGCTTCAGCACCGTATTTCTTTTCTGCTTCTGTGGCTGCGTTCTCAATGTTTATGAGCCAGTCATCTTTGCGAGAATGAAATGCCTTGAAATGCAGTGTGAAATAGCGGCAGAAGCCCGCGACCGTCTACTTCCAAAGCTGATGTCAGGTGAAATAGAACTGTGAGGACAGTATAAACCTCAAAACGATTACAAGGAGGGCATCCCTTATGAAATATGAATACTCCGAAAATGTTTTAGTCCAGGACAGCGCGGCAGCTCTTATGCATGATGAGCTGGGGTGGGATGTCGTCTTTGCCTATAATCAAGAAGTGCTGGGGGAGAACGGTACTCTTGGCAGGAAGGACTATCATGAGATAGTCCTGTGGAGATACTTTAACCAAGCTCTGAAGAAACTGAATCCGTGGATAACGGATGCACAGATCACAGAAGCAAGGCAGACGC
>JAFWUY010000074.1 GCA_017524035.1 Lachnospiraceae bacterium
ATTACTTGAAACCCTTGAACGTATCGGCATCCGCAAAGGCTGCTCCGTTTACGTCGGTTCCGATGCGACCAGGATACTGCTTACCGCGACAAAGGAGCTTGAGCTTAAGGGGAAAGAAGAACAATATGCATTTCTCGATGAGCTCATAAATACACTTCAGAAAGCCGTGGGAAAGGAAGGCACACTTCTGTTTCCCGTCTATTCATGGACTTTCTGTAAGGGCGAGGCGTTTGACTATAAGAACACACAGGGACAGGTCGGCTTTTTGAACAACTTCGTCCTTAATGGCAGAAAGGATTTCATTCGCACAAAGCATCCCCTTTATTCACTCATGGTATGGGGAAAGGATGCGGAGTTTCTTGCCGGTCTCGATAACCAGAATGCATGGACGGGAAATACACCTTTTACCTACCTTCACAAAAACGGCGGTATCGAGCTTGACCTCAGCACGACAACATTAAGGAGCATGACCTTCAAGCATTATGTCGAGGAAACACTGCAGGTTCCCTACAGACATCCCAAGTTCTTTATGGGAGAGTATATCGATGCGGACGGAAATAAAGAGACAAGGACCTATTCGATGTATGTCAGGGCTCTTGAAGTGAAGATGGAATCCTGCCAGAATGATGATTTTTATATTGCCGGAAACTGTGCGGTAAAGGAAACCTTCCGCGGATGGGATATGATCGCGGTCGATCTTCCGGGGGCTTTTGAACTGATGAAGGATGATTTTCTGAATAACGGCGGAAAGAATATATATACCTTTGAAGATTACGAGATAGACTGGTCTTCAAATGATAAATGCTATGAGATAGGTTTTCTGAAAGACAGAAAGCTTATCGGGGTGAACTGAAATGATAAGAAACGTTCTGGACTACCTTGATATCGATGCGGCAAAAGCACCGTCCAAGGCAGCGCTCGAAGATGAATACGGATGCATGACTTATTCCGAGGTGAGAAGCTTTGCACGCGTTATCGGAACCTTCGTTGCACGAAAGACCGGTGTGACCGATAAGCCCGTTGCCGTTATCATCGACAGAAATGCAAGATCCGTTGTTTCTTTTTTCGGAATTGTCTACTCGGGAAATTTCTATGTACCTGTCGATGCTTCGATGCCTTCTGAAAGAGTATCGCTCATTCTCGAAACCCTTTCACCCGTGATGATCATCGATGCAAGGAAGACGGACAAGGTATTTGAAGGGGCTGTGTCATACGACGAATTGATCACGGAAGATGTCCTGAAGAGCTCCGGCGAGGACTTCTGCTCTGCGGGGTTTATAGATGAACAGCTCTTATCGGAGATAAAGAGCCGTATGATCGACCAGGCACCTCTTTATTCGATCTTTACATCCGGATCTACCGGAGTGCCCAAGGGCGTTCTTATTTCACATCGCGGCGTACTCGATCTGGTCTGGGCGTTCGAGGAAGCTTTTTCCTTTGACGAAGAGACTGTTTTCTGCAACCAGGCTCCTTTTGATTTCGATGTATCCGTCAAGGATATCTATAATTCGCTTTACTGCTGCGGCAAGATCGTCATAGCACCGAGGAAGCTCTTTATGAGTCCCAGGCTCCTCGTATCCTTCCTTGCTGAAAAGAAGATCGACACACTTATCTGGGCCGTATCCGCACTCAGGATAATATCCGATTTCAAGGCACTTGATAATGCGGAGAATGTTCCCGCACTCAAGAGAGTGATGTTCTCCGGTGAGGTCATGCCGGCGAAGTCGTTAAACTACTGGAAGAAGATGATCCCGTCAGCTGTATATGTCAATCTATACGGTCCGACGGAAATAACCTGTAACTGCACGTATTATGTGATCGACAGGGATTTTGCGGACGATGAGAAGATTCCTGTCGGAAAGCCCTTTGTAAACAGCAGGGTCGAGCTGCGTGATGAAGCTCTGAAGGTGATAACCGATAAGGGTGTGACCGGTGAGATATGCGTATCGGGAATATGCCTCGCACTCGGTTACCTGAACAATAAGGAAAAGACCGATGAAGCATTCGTGACGGATCCCTTCAATCCCGGTTATCCTGTGAGGATGTACAGGACCGGAGATCTCGGTTTTTACGATGAGGACGGTAATATCGTGTTCGCATCCCGAAGGGATCATCAGATAAAGCACATGGGACACAGGATCGAGCTGGGTGAGATTGAGACCGCTCTCAACAGTATTTCTTTTCTGACCATATCCGTATGCGTTTACGAGGAAAGCAGGGAGAAGATCATCTGCTTTTACCAGGCGGATACCGAATGCAAAAAAGAGATCGTCGCCGAGCTTTCGAAGAAGCTGCCCAAGTATATGTGGCCTAACGAGTATGTAAGATATGATGTTCTTCCGCTCAATAAGAACGGCAAGATCGACAGAAAACTTTTGAGATCCGAATGGGAGAAGAATAATGGATGAGCTGAAGAAGATACTTGAAGACTTAAGACCCGATATAGATTTTGATACCGCGGAGAATCTTGTCGACGGGAATGTATTTGATTCCTTCGACATAATCACTCTCGTTGCGAAGATCTCCGAGGAGATGGGCGTCGAGATAAATGTAGACGATATCCTCCCCGAGAATTTCAATTCCCTTAAGGCAATCGCCGAACTTGTTGACAAATACAGAAAATAATAACCGGACCGAGTAATGAAGCTTTCGATCATAGTGCCTGTTTACAACATGGCATCCGACGGAAAATTGAATTTCTGCATCGATTCTCTTTTGAACCAGACATTTAAAGGAGAATACGAGATCATAGCCGTTGATGACGCATCGACGGATGATTCGCTTTCTGTCCTGAAAGCGTATGAAAGCAGGTTTCCGGGCAAGGTAAGGGTGATCGCATCCGAAGTGAACCGTCACCAGGGCGGTGCACGCAACACGGGAATAAAGGAAGCAAAGGGTGAGTGGATAAGCTTCATCGATTCCGATGACTGGGTGTCTCCCGAATATTATGAGAAGCTTTTTAAGAGGGCTGAAGAGACCGGAGCGGATGTCGCAGGCTGCTGTTACAATCTGGTGAGCAGCCACACTTTCGAGGTCGGCAAGGTATGCGGTCTCGGACTGAAATTCGGAAGCGGTGAATTCACCGATGAAAGGCGCCGCGACTTTCTGAACAACATGTCCAGCATGGTCACGAAGATATATAAGGCTTCGCTCATTAAGGACAACGATCTTTCTTTTCCCGAAGGGATATTCTACGAGGACAATGCCGCAGGTCCGATCTGGGCAATGTATTATAAGAGGTTCGAGTATGTTGATGAACCTCTGTACTACTATTACCAGCATGATACCTCCACCGTGCACACGATCACGGAAAGAAGATGCTTCGACAGGATGGAGGCTGCCGAGTTCATACTCTCCGAGATCAAAAGGAGGGGCTTCCTCGAAAAGTACCGTTCCGAGATAGAGAATATCTTCACGACCGTTTATTTCGTCAATACTCTTTTTTCCTATATGAGAATGCCTCACGGCAGGAAGCTCGGAGTGGTACGCACGCTCAGAAGGCGGATGCTCGAGGAATTCCCCGATTTCAGAAAAAACGAATTCTACGGACGCTTTATGGATGACGAACAGAAAAAGTATGTAGACATCCTTATGGCGAATCCTCTTTCGTTCTATGTCAGGTACAGTCTGCTCTGGATGTACAGGGACCTTAAGAAAACTTAAAAAGGCTTAAGATTTTCTTAATATTTACCTTGACATCTTTGTCAGAAATATCTAAACTAAATCTGTTGTACTATGAAAATTTCATAAGGAGGTGCTCCTGCATTATGCCTACAGGTGTATGGATCGGGATCATCGCGGCAGCAGTTATCATAACCGCTCTTATCACCGCAGCCATCACATCCGGAAGGATGAAGAATATGGCAGACGGTGTTATGGGAAATGCGGAAAAGAGAGCCCGCGAGATCATCGACGAAGCTCTGAAAAAGGCTGAATCAGAGAAGCGTGAAGCATCCATTAAAGCTCAGGAAGACGCACTCAGAGTTAAGAATGATGTCGACCGTGAGGTCAAGGAACGCAGAGCCGAGGTAAGTAAATCGGAACGCAGAATTCAGCAGAAGGAAGAGTCAGTCGATAAAAAGCTCGAGAATATCGAGAGACGCGAGACGTCACTTTCGGCGAGAGAGGAAAATCTCAAGGCCAAAGAAGCCCAGATTTCCAAACTCAATGAAGAGAGATTGCAGGAACTGGAAAGGATTTCCGGATTAACCTCTGAACAGGCAAAAGAACACTTATTAAGTATTGTTGAAGAAGATCTGAAACACGAAGAAGCCCTGATGATCAAGGAATCTGAGAACAGGGCGAAGGAAGAGGCTGACAAGAAGGCGAGGGAGATCGTCGTCACAGCCATTCAGAGATGTGCAGCGGACCACGTCGCTGAAAGTACCATTTCCGTGGTACAGCTTCCCAGTGAGGACATGAAGGGAAGGATCATAGGACGTGAGGGAAGAAATATCAGAACCCTCGAGACTATGACCGGTGTTGAGCTTATCGTAGACGACACCCCCGATGCAGTTGTTCTTTCCGCATTTGATCCGGTAAGACGTGAGGTTGCAAGGATCGCTCTTGAGAAACTCATTGTGGACGGACGTATTCATCCCGCTAAGATAGAGGAGATGATTCAGAAAGCCCGTAAGGAAGTGGATCAGACGATCAAGGAAGAGGGAGAAGCCGCAGTGCTCGAAGTCGGTGTACACGGCATACATCCCGAACTCGTCAAGCTCTTAGGACGTATGAGATATCGTACCAGTTACGGTCAGAATGTCCTTAAGCATTCCATCGAGGTCGCACAGCTCTCCGGTCTTATGGCCGCAGAACTCGGACTTGATGTAAAGACAGCCAAGCGTGCAGGTCTTTTGCATGATATCGGAAAAGCCATCGACCATGAGATGGAAGGTTCCCACGTACAGCTCGGTACGGATCTGTGCCGCAAGTACAAGGAGAACCCCACTGTCATCAATGCAGTGGAAGCCCATCACGGCGATGTGGAGCCTCAGACACTTATCGCATGTGTCGTACAGGCAGCGGATGCAATCTCCGCAGCCCGTCCCGGAGCGAGAAGAGAGACTCTCGATATCTACACGAACCGCTTAAAGCAGCTTGAAGAAATCTCCAACAGTTACAAGGGTGTTGAAAAATCTTTTGCTATTCAGGCAGGTAGGGAAGTCAGGGTCATGGTCGTACCCGATCAGATAACGGACGCGGACATGGTCATACTCGCAAGAGATATTTCCAAGCAGATCGAAGACGAGATGAAATATCCCGGCCAGATCAAGGTCAATATCATTCGCGAGAAGAGGGTAGTCGATTACGCAAAGTGATCCCCTCTCCGGTTCTGAAGAAATCAATTGAACAAAAAGAAAGACAGTTGCTTAACGCAGCTGTCTTTTTTTACGCATCACGTGTGTGAGTCACGGGGACAGTCCCCGTGACTCAGTTTGTGTGTGTGAACGAGGGGACGGTTCCTCCGTTCACCGAGTTTTTTAGCCTTTACAAAAGGATTTTTATTCGGTAGAATAGGGCAAGTGTGGATTGTATACGATTATGCAATAATTCAATCTATGTGTTTTTGTGGAGGAGATCATGTCTAAAGCGTTTGCTGAAATGTCCAAAGAAGAGCTTCTTACATTAAAGGAAGAGCTCAACAAAGAATACAGCGAAGCAAAGTCCAAGGGA
>JAFWUY010000075.1 GCA_017524035.1 Lachnospiraceae bacterium
CGGGACGAGGCGGAAAAATATGTACCTCTCTGCCTCGGAACCGAGGATAATATCCAGTCGCAGTACACCAAGGAACCTCTCGAAAAGCTCGGACTTCTCAAGATGGATTTCCTCGGACTCAGGAACCTTACCGTAATAGAAGATACGATCGAAAAAGTCCGTGAAAACACCGGCACCGAAATAGACTTTTCCAAGATGGATTTTGACGACCGCAAGGTTTTCGAATCCCTTTGGGATGGGGCGACAGACGGCGTGTTCCAGCTTGAATCCCGCGGCATGAGGATGTTCATGAGAGCACTTAAGCCCGAGTCGCTCGATGATGTCATCGCGGGAATGGCACTCTTCAGACCCGGTCCGATGAAGTCCATCGACGACTACATCCGCGGAAAAGAAAACAAAGCTTCGGTCACTTATCTTTGTCCCGAACTCGAATCCATACTCAGACCCACGAACGGCTGCATAGTCTACCAGGAGCAGGTAATGCAGATCGTTGTTAAGCTTGCGGGCTACAGTGTCGGCAGGAGTGACATCGTGCGTGCGGCCATGAGTAAGAAGAAGGCATCCCTTATGGAATATGAAAGGGATATCTTCATTAACGGTAATGAAAAGGAGATCGCCGAAAAGAAGGCTGCGGGCATTCCCGAAGACAAGCTTCCCGCATATGTTCCCGGCTGTATAAAGAACGGGATCAAACCTCAGGTTGCGGAGGAGATCTATAACAGGCTCATGGAGTTTGCATCCTACGGTTTCAACAAGTCGCACGCTGTATGCTATGCATATCTCGCATATGAGACCGCATGGCTCAAATATCATTACCCGCTCGAGTTCATGGCATCACTCCTTTCATCGGAAATAGGAAATGTCGGAAAGCTCAGCAGTTACCTGTTTGCCGCAAGACAGCTGGGTATCAGGATCCTTCCTCCCGATGTCAACAAAAGCTCGGGATTTTTTGAGACGGAGGACGGATGCATAAGATTCCCGCTGACCGCGATCAAGGGAATAGGATATCCTGTTGTTGCGGCCGTTTCGAATATGCGTGCTGCGGGAGGGGATTTTACCGATTACAGTGATTTCCTCAGAAGGATCTCCGGAACGCAGGTTTCCAAGAATGCAGTCGAGGCAATGATCAAGGCGGGTGCTCTTTCGGAGATAGCCCCAAACAGAAAGCAGTGCCTTGAAACCTTTGAGAGCATCATGGATTCCTTTGTTAATATCAAGAGAGGACAGATCGAAGGCCAGATGTCACTCTTTGACCTCGATGATGCGACCGACGGGAAGGAAAAGGATGTTTCCGATATGGGCTCGCTTCCCGACATCCCCGACTACGATAATGAGACAAGACTTCTCCTGGAAAAGGAAGTCCTCGGAATCTATGTAAGCGGACATCCCCTTGATGAGTGGGCTCCCCTTATAAAGAAGTACATAACCGCCGATTCGTCCTCTTTTGCTTCGTCATCAGATGATGAGGACGATGGTGAAAGCGAAAGAAGCGTGAAGAACGGCGACTTCGTAACCGTCTGCGGAATGACCCGTGAAGTCACCTTACGAACCACCAGAAACGGTGACACTATGGCGACCTTTGTGCTTGAGGATCTAAGCGGTGACATAAGTGCCGTTGCGTTTCCCAAGACATTTGAAAAGTACAGAGTCCTGATAAAGGATGACGAGAAGCTCTTCATAAGGGGAAGATTCGATGATACCGATGACAGAGGCTCCAAACTGATCGCATCCGACATTGTTTCATTCGAAGAGGCATCGCAGCCGGGATTTAAAGGCTTCGGAAGGCAGAATTACAACCGCAGCTATACCGCCGGAACATACAGAAAGCAGGGGGGCAATCAGAATCAGTCTGCGGCAGCGGAGTCAAGGCAACCTGCAGGGGGCAGGGACGGAGGCACACAGAAGTCTGCAGCCATGGAAAACCCGCAGTACTCCGTGGCTGATAAGCCTGTGGAAAAGCCGGTCGATATGCAGGCTATTGCCGATAAGGCTTTTGGCAGAACCCCTGGCAAGACCGCAAGTGCAAGTGCCGTACCTGCAAAAGGCCTGTTCATCCGCTTTGAAAACAGGAACGCATGCACCTCAGGCCTGTCCATGCTGATGGAGACCCTCAGGGCATATCCGGGCGAAGAACCCTGCGTGATCTTCATCAAAGAGGAGAAACTCCTTAAGACCCTGGAGGAAAGAGTGAGCATCACCGATGACCTTCTGCAGAGCTTATATGTATGCTTTGGAAAGGACAACGTGGCCGTTAAGTAAACGGCCGGTGAGGAAAAAAATCGTTTTTTCGCGCCGTAAATTAAGTATTTTCCTTAATTTTCCATTGATTTACGCGAAAAATGATAATAAAATATCTTGGGTACAGTTGGAAAACCATGGGGATATCGTTAATACCCGGAGGAATATATGGCTAAGGAAGTTAAAACAATCGGCGTACTTACAAGCGGCGGTGACGCGCCCGGAATGAACGCAGCCATCAGAAGCGTTGTCCGTGTTGCTCTTGCAAGAGGACTTAAGGTAAAGGGAATCAAGAAGGGATATCAGGGCCTTTTGAACGAAGAGATCTTCGATATGCAGGCTCATGATGTTTCCGATATCATACAGCGCGGCGGTACCGTACTCGGAACCGCAAGATGTCTTGAGTTCAAGACTCCTGAGGGACAGCAGAAGGGTGCCGATATCTGCCGTAAGCACGGAATCGACGGAATGGTCGTTATCGGAGGAGACGGTTCCTACAGGGGAGCACAGGCTCTTTCAAGACTGGGAATCAATACCATCGGTCTTCCCGGAACCATCGACCTTGACATTTCCTGCACCGATTACACCATCGGATTCGATACCTCCGTTAATACGGCAATGCAGGCTATCGACAGGGTCAAGGATACTTCCTCATCCCACGAAAGATGCTCCATCATCGAGGTTATGGGAAGAAATGCCGGCTACATCGCACTTTGGTGCGGAATCGCGAACGGCGCGGAGGACATCCTCATTCCCGAGAAGTACGATTTCGATGAGCAGAAGATAATCAACAACATCATCCTTTCCCGTAAGAAGGGCAAGACCCACCACCTCATCATCAACGCTGAGGGAATCGGACACTCCGCATCCATGGCTAGACGTATCGAGGCAGCTACCGGTATCGAGACCAGAGCTACAATTCTCGGATACATGCAGCGTGGCGGATCACCCACCGCAAAGGACAGATATTACGCTTCCATCATGGGCGCCAGAGCCGTTGATATCCTCATCGAGGGTAAGACCAACAGAGTCGTAGGATACAGAGACGGCAAGTTCATGGACGTAGACATCGAGGAAGGTCTTGCAATGACCAAGAACATCGATGAGTACGAATTCGAGATAGCCAGACTTCTTTCACTCTGATGTTTCGTTAATTGAATATGAAGGGAATGGTTCCGAAAGCCATTCCCTTTTTTTATGTAAAAATTTAATTTTTAATGATATTATGGAATAGTGTGAAATCTTGCCCGGAGGATACAAAGCAAAATGGAAATCTATCCCAGTCTAAGAAAAGAAAGTGCAAGGGACTATGCCCTTAAGGTTCTCAAGGGAAACATCACTTCCCTCGATCTTGCTCCCGGAACTCCCATTTCCGAAAATGAACTTGCCGCGGAACTCGTTATTTCGAGAACTCCGGTAAGGGAAGCAATCATCGAACTTGCCAAGGCATATCTCATTGAGATCTATCCTCAGAGGGGAAGCTTCGTTTCGCTGATCGATCCGAAGATGGTTGAGGAAGCAAGATTCTTAAGAAGGGTTATGGACGTTGCCGTCATCCGCGAAGCGTGTGATGTTGCGGACGAAGAGGGCATCGCAAAGCTTGAGGAGAACGTATCACTTCAGGAATTCTACCTTTCAAGGGAGATGACCGACAAGATCTTCGACCTCGACAACAAGTTCCACCGTGATATCTACAGGGTCGCACGCAAGGACATCATCTACGAGATCCACTCGACAATGATGATCCATTTCGACAGGGTAAGGAATCTTTCCGTTGAGACCGTTAAGGATCTGAAGGTCGTTAACGATCACCGCGCGATGCTCGAAGCCATCAAGGCAAAGGATAAGGACACCGCATCCGCACTTGTCGAAAAGCACCTGAACCGTTACAGGATCGACGAAGAACAGATCCGCAGCGGAAGACCCGAATACTTCAAAGCATAATTCTTTTTCAAAGGAGATAAAGAAATGAAAATAGGATTCATCGGACTCGGAAATATGGGCGGCGCCATCATCGGCGGTATCATTAAGAGCGGACTGTTTGCTCCCGGGGATATATACGGATTTGATAAGTCTACCGAGATGGCGGCAAGCGCTAAGGATAAGTACGGCATCAATATAGGAAAGAACAATCCCGATGTTGCGGGGAATGTTGATGTGCTTGTTCTTGCCGTAAAGCCCATCTTTGCCAAGGAAGTGATAACAGAGATTGCTGATGCTACGAGTGAAAAGACACTTATCTTCAGCATCATGGCAGGCAAGACCCTTGACTTCATAGAGAAGGCATTCGGTTCCAATAAGGCCAAGATCGTCCGTGCAATGCCCAATACTCCCGCGCTTGTGGGAGAAGGCTGCACCGCTCTCAGCCCCAACCGCAATGTGACCGAAGAAGAGACCGAGCTTGCCCTGAAGATAGCAAGGTCATTCGGAAAGGCATCCGTCGTTCCCGAAAGACTCATGGATGCGGTTGTTGCCGCAAGCGGATCATCACCCGCATTCGTATTCATGTTCATTGAGGCGCTGGCAGATTCCGTGGTCGAAGCCGGAATGCCCAGAAGCCAGGCTTATATGTTCGCAGCCCAGACCGTTCTCGGAAGTGCCAAGCTCATGCTCGAGACCGGACGCCACCCCGGAGACCTCAAGGATATGGTATGCTCACCCGGCGGAACCACCATCGAGGGTGTGAGAGTCCTTGAAGAGAAGGGATTCAGGGCCGCAGTCATCGACGCTGCCAAGGCGGTTGCTGAAAAGTCCGCCAGACTCTGATATGAGAGAGATCACTTCTCCTTCCAATGAAATAATTAAACAGACAGTCCGGTACGCCGCCAAAGCTTCCGCCAGAAAGGAGGACGGAGTATTTGTTGCGGAAGGGACCAAGCTTGTTACCGAAGCGCCTTCTTCGTCCGTAAGAAGGCTCTTTGTTTCCGAAAGCTGTCTTTCGGATCTGCAAAAAGAAAAAGGAAAGCTCCTGGAAGCCTTCGAAGATCTTTCCGCATCGCTTGATGCAGATGATGTGATCAGACTTCCGGATCATATCTTCGAGAAGATCTCCACGATGAAGACTCCACAGGGTATGCTGGCGGTTCTTGATGCTCCTTCCTTTACGGAAGAGGATGTCTGCGGAAAAGGAGTTCCACTTATTCTGATCCTCGAGGATATCCAGGATCCCGGAAATGTCGGAACGGTTTTCCGTACGGCGGAGGCAGCAGGCGTAAGCGGAATAATTCTTACTCCCGAATGTGCCGACCCCTTAAGTCCCAAGGTTGTACGGTCATCCATGGGTGCGATCTTCAGGGTTCCTTTTGTGACAAAAGAGGATCTTCCCGGATGCATTTTGAGGCTTGAGAAAAAAGGAATAACCTGCTATGCGGCGAGACTTGATGCAGCTGAGAGCTATGATAAGTGTGATCTTACGTCTCCTTGTGCCCTTCTTATAGGAAATGAGGGCAACGGATTATCCAAAGAGGTTGTTGACAAAGCGTCAAAAGGTATTTATATCCCGATGAGCGGCAAAACGGAGAGTCTGAACGCCGCAGTATCGGCATCCATCCTTTCGTATGAAGCAAGGAGGCAGAGAAGCAATGACTAAGGAAGATAAGCAGCTCCTTGAGATGGCTAAGGTTTTCCATATGCCAAAGCTCAGGATATTTAAATACATCATCCTTCCCGCTCTTTTCAGAAAGAAGGGAGGAGAGTCATGACGATCGAAGTGGAAAATGTCTGCCTTCAGATCGAGGGTAAAGATATCCTGAAGGATATTTCCTGGGAGATCTCCTCTGATGATATCTGGCTGCTCACCGGACCTTCGGGTTCCGGAAAGAGTGCTCTTATTTCAATAATAATAGGAATACTGAATCCGACCTCCGGAAGGGTAAGACTCCTCGGCGATTATAAATATGACAGGGTTAACGCAGGAGTTGTTTTCCAGGAGGACAGACTGATCGAAAACCTTACCGCAGCGGAAAATGTTGCGGTCATAAGACCCGAAACATCACCTGCCGTAGCCGCCGAAGAGCTCGCGAAATTTCTTGACAATGAGTCAATAAACATTCCCGTAAGAGAGCTCGATCCCGTAAAACGCCGTATTACAGCCATTGTCAGGGCGTGCTCGGTGCCTTCGGACATCCTTATACTGGATGAGCCCTTCCTCGGAATGGATGAAAATACGCGGAAAAAGGCGTTTTCTTACATAAAGGAGACCGCCGGACACAAGGGAATCGTAATATCTACAAGGGTTCCGGAGGGATTGCCCCCTTTAAGGACCTTCAGTTTGACATAATATTTCTATTTTGCTATCATACCTTCGCCGTAACAATTCCGTAATAATTCGGCATGAAAGTATGAGCAAAAGAAATCTTTCCAAGTCCATAATTTCATCACTCACGTTTGTGGCCGTCCTCTTTTCCGAGAAGGCTTCCCTTGATGTATGTGCAAGCCCCCTGGATGATGCAAGGGGCGGCGCTTCGGGTGTGCTCAATTCCTACAACGCATCCGAGGTCATCGACAACACCATCGCCGAGCTGGGCATAGTTTTTCCCGACGAGTTCGTTTATGACGATCTCGTCATGGTCGACATCAGGAACTATGTAAATGTAAGAAGTGAGGCGACCGTCGATTCCGAGAAGATGGGTGTGCTCTACAAGGACTGCGGCGGAACCCTGATCGAAGAGGGCGAAGAGTGGTCACTCATTCAGTCCGGCGAACTGATCGGATGGGTTGAGAATACATATCTCCTTTTCGGTGATGATGCCAAGGCGATGGCATCCGATGTCGGAATGACTCTTGCGGTTGTTAATACCAGGTCTCTGAGACTTCATACCGAGGCATCCCTCGACAGTGAGGTTCTTGCGATAGTTCCCGAAAACGAGATAATGGAAGTCGTGGATCAGTCGGATCCCGACTGGATATATGTCGACTACGGCGAGTGGGACGGATATGTCTCCGCCGAGTATGTTGATATCAACTTTGAGGTCGATGCAGGTGAGACCATGTCCCAGATAAGGGCAAGGGAAGCCGCGGAGGCAGAAGCAAGAAGACACCAGAACTACGGAGCTTACATGACCGATGCCGACGACCTTCTTTTACTTGCAGCACTCATCCAGTGTGAGGCCGGCGGAGAGCCCTACGAAGGTCAGGTTGCCGTTGGTGCCGTCGTTATGAACAGAGTCCGTTCCGCAGCTTATCCGAACACCATCCACGGTGTAATCTATGCATCGGGGCAGTTCACTCCCGCGATGACCGGAAGACTCAACCAGGTCTATAATTCCGGAAACATCCGTCCGAGCTGTATCCAGGCCGCACAGGAAGCTCTTAACGGAACCTCCAACGTCGGAGCGTTCACCCACTTCCGTACCAACAACGGAGCACACACCGGCATCGCTATCGGACATCATATTTTCTATTAATGGTGGTATAATATGTCTATCCTGCCCATGTTTCTTAGGAGCATGGGCATTTTTTTATTAGGAGGATTAGAGAATGCCGAATGAGGAAATGAATGCCGGAACTGTAACTGCCGAACCGGCTGCAGCCGAACCTGCAACGGTTGAACCTGTTGCAGCTGAGCCTGTAACCGCTGAGCCTGTAACTTCTGAGCCTGTTGCTGCTTCGGGGGGAGCACCGCAGGAAGCCGCTGCTGCGGAAGGCGTTGCAGCTGCTGCACCGGTTGAATCGCAGCAGTTTAATGCTTCTGCGCCTGTGACACCGAATAATAATGCCGTAGCCGATGAGCAGAAAGCTGCTAAGAAGACTCCTGTCGCTGCTGTGATAATGCTTGTCGCTGCCGTGTTGATAGCTGTGGCCGGCATAGTCGTCATTATCAAAAGCAGAGCGGTTGTCGGTGCATACGACGGAAAGAACTGGTATGAGGAGGATGTTGATGCTCCCAAACTGCCGGTGGTCGAATCGTTTACCGACAGTGAAAACGGTGAAGATTCCATAGCGGATGAATGGGTATACGGCAACAGCATAACAAATTATGGCATTGCTTGTGATGATGATGCATATTATTATGCTGATCCTTCTGCGGATAATAAGATCTACAGAATAGAAAAAAGCAGCCCCTATACCAGGACCAAGATCAGTGATCTTGCCGGAAGTAATCTTTCCGTTATGAATGGAAGGGTATATTTTATCTCCACCGATTATTCTGAGAATTACGCCCCCGGGATCTACTCGGTCGGAACCGACGGAGAAGATCCGGAATTTCTTATGGAAGGCATGTTCTCTGATCTTACTCTGGTAAATGACTGGGTTTATTACATAAGAGATAATGACAATGCAATTTGTAAATTCCAGATCAATGACAGAAAAGAGATAGTTCTGTGTGAGGAAGAATGTTTATATTTCCAGATAAAAGAAAATACAATATATTTCATGGCAAATCTTGAGAAAGATGATTCCGAAGACAAGGAAAAAACATTCTGCTGCATGGATGTTAACGGCGGCAATATGATCAGGATCCTCACTCAGGACCGGATAAACACGATCGTTGACGAGTCGGATGATGAATCTTATGAATCATCGGAATGGCCGGATCTGCTGGCATGGGACCCCGGATTTGATCTTAATACCTTTATGACTAATGGGGATTCCGTATATCTTGTTTCATGGAACGAAGGCATGATAGAGATAAAAATGTCCGATATTTCCGCAAATATTTCTCCAGATCTTATTATGACAGGATTCAGATACATAAAGGGCATTTATTCCTATCCGTATTTCTACGGAGATTACATCATTTTTAAGTATATGGAAGATGATGGTAAACTCATCGGATTAAAGAGTGATGGGACATCTGTAACTATCATTGATACCGGAACCATCTCTGATATAGATTATTGCGATGACCTTGTTATAACGGAATGGGTAGATGACAGCAGCAATGCCAGGATATCGGCTAATGATCTGAGAACTGGGGAATCCCTTGATATTTTCTCGGATTAATCAAGCTAGATGTGTTTGTACTGTTCATTTATTCATTGCATATAACAGAGGAAAATAATATGACTGAAACAGTAAAAAAGAACAATGGATTTATAATAATATCGGGCATTGCACTTGCCTTGTCGCTGATCCTGGGAATCTTTTCCGTGATCCTCGCCACAAGTCCGGCTGCCGGATGCGTAAACAGCATTAATCTCGGAAACAGATTCTTATCGGAAATGGATTACGAATCGGCCATAGCATCCTATCGGGCTGCTCTGGAAATAGATGAAAGGAATGAAGATGCGCTTAAGGGCCTGATGCAGGCTGCCTATTCCACAAATGACCTGGATCTTCTGAACGAAGCACTTGATGCATATGAAAGATCCGGCATTTCTGATCCGTATATGGATGAAATGTCCGAAAAGATGACGGAGCTTCTGGTGAATGCAAAGCTGGAAGAGGCAGCTCAGCTTGTTGATGACGGCAAATATGAAGAAGCACTTAAGATCATCGATGAACTCAGTGACGGATCTGAAGCGGACATTTCGGCTCTTCAGGTACAGCTTTATGAAAAATGTGCGGAAAATGCCTGGAAGGAACGAAGATTTGAAGATGCTGTGGATTACCTGAAAAAGGCACTTGAAATAACTGATGATGAAAATATCAAGAAACACCTTCTTAACGTTGTAGAAGGTTATGTAAATGATTGTATCAATCATCAGGAATACGAAAAAGCATATGAACTCGTTACCTGGATGCAGGAGATCGGCGGAAGCAGTGCTTTGAGTGGATATGAGAGCAGGATTGCCGATATGGAGAGCTTTGACGGCTCATTCCAGTCACAGATCGAAGACCTTAATGCTGCTTTTGAAATCAATGATGTTAAGCTCATTGAAGAATTGATGAATCGCGAAGAGTTTAAGGATGCCGGCAAGAATATACGTACTGTGTTCTACAGCAATTCGCTTAAGGGCGGTGATAGGCCCGAAGGTACCGGTACTGCGATATATGTTGATGGCGGTACTCTGTATGTTTATTATGGGGATTTTTCGAACGGTCTCAGAAACGGACACGGATTATATTATTATTCATCCGATAATTCACATCTTACCAAATATTCCCTGGAGTGGGCGGATGATATCCCTCAGGGAGAAGGTACTTGCGAGTTGTATGACACTATGACGAGCTGGAAAAATGGAGTGAAGGTTAGTGAAAGGGAGCAGATAAATGAGCTTGAATTCACTCTTCATAACGGATATTACGATGGCGTATTATATCAGCATTCCACAGTTTTTGGGAACAACGGATATAGTTATGAATTGTATTGTGATTACGTGGATGGAATTCCTGAAAAAATATTTCCCGGTGAATACCCTGACCTTATAGGGGAAGCACTCGGAAATCCCAACGCGATCTTAGCAAGTTGGACTCAGATTACAAGATATGATGATTGGGGCGATTCATATACGACCACGATCTGGAATGAATGGTCAGCATATAAGGATGGAGTTCCCGGTATTTCCTCACATCCGACTTATGTTTCTCCTAAGGATATAACTATAACTCCACTGGGCTAAAATCACGCGTTATTTAACTGATTCAAGCTGTCGAAAGACAGCTTGAATTTTTTTCGCCCATTTTTTGTCAGAACAGGCGAAAATAATTGAATACAAGCCCGAATTTTGCTATATTTTTCTAGGGAAAATATCATTTTTTTGGGGGAATGAAAATGAGTATTCGTCTTGCTATAGCATCTGATGATTCTGACTATCTGCAGAGATTGTCCTATAAGCTCCAGGATTTCGAGGAGCTGCAGCTCAGCCTTTTTGAAGACACGGAAAAACTGAAGGAAGCTCTGACAAGCAAAAGATTCGATATTCTTTTGTTTACTCCGAGCATTTATCCTGGTGAATGCGTCGGTGAAAAGGTATCCATCAAGCTGATGCTCTATGATGAGGATGACGATGTGACCGAGCGCCAGGAAGGCATACGCCGCGTCCGCAGATATCAGCGCATAAGCTATATCTACAACGAACTTCTCGAAGCTTATTCCGTATTGGGCAAGCCCATATCGGGAGGGCTCGGCAAGAGTGTAACCAAACTGATCTCCTTCTACTCACCTGTCGGCGGTTCCGGAAAGACTACTCTGGCACTTGCGGCTGCAACAAGGATCGCTCGCGAGGGCAGAAGTGTTTTCTATGTCAATCTCGAGGATATGCCTTCCGATGAATTCTATCTCCCCAATGCATATGAGCGCGGCATGACCGATTTGATACACGGCCTCGGCAACAACATGAACGCAGAGGCTAAGCTTCGCGGACTCATGCAGTGCAAGAATGAAAGACTGTATTATACCAAGCATTTTGATTCACCCAACGATCTTAAGGAGCTTTCTGCCGAAGAGACTTCACAGCTTCTGAATTCCATTACTTCAAGTGCTCTGTTCGATTATGTGATCGTCGATATGAGCACCAGGTATGACGACAAGACATCCAAGATATTCGAAATATCGGATGAAATAGTGGTAGTGGAGCGCGGAGATGAGATCTCGGAAGCAAAGATGGCTTCTTTCTACAGCCAGTTGTTCATCACTTCCGAATATGGCCACAAGATGAAGCGAGTGGTCAATTTCAACACCGGAAAAACTCTGAATATCGCCACCGATGTGGAAAAGATCGGTGAAGTCTATATGACCCAGGTTGCTGATCCCGGAGCATTCATTGACCAGCTTGCCGGCAATCAGCAGATGGCATTTGTATCCAGACTTATGCAGTGATTATTCAGAGGTTAGCCGATGAAAGATTTCTTTAATGATGAAGTAAAAAGAATACGTGATATTGTCAGCCTTGATCCTGACTATTCCCTGATGTCCGACGAGGACCTCAAGGAGAAGATAAA
>JAFWUY010000076.1 GCA_017524035.1 Lachnospiraceae bacterium
ATATGCAAAATCCTTAACATCCGAATCATAGATATAGCTGAATCTGCGGTCTACGGTATTCTCAGTACCTACGACAAACACGATATCGGTATTGTCATCGCCGGTATTATCAATAAATTCGATCGAAAGCTTCTCATACTCCTCGTCGGAAAGCCTCTCGGGGAACTCAATGGTCTTGAAAAGCTCCTGGTTCTCCAGGTCATAATAGAGCTCTGCCCTGTCTGCAAAAAGACATACACACACATCGGTTTCGGTTCCGTCAAGAGTAAGGGTTCCGTAATCGTCAATGATGCCCCAGGTTCTCCAGTCTGCGCCGACAACTTCTCCGTCTGTTATATCACTTGCTCCGTTTCCGCATCCGCAGACGGCGAACGTGCATACCGTTCCGATAAGTAAAGATTTAACAATCGTATTATTTTTCATGTCATTCTCCCTCAGCCCTGTCCTTCGGCGGGTATAAGCCTTGCACTTGCGCCGTTTCCGAAATAAATGATTCCTTCGCTGCGCTCACCGGTGTAGCAGCCCTGCCAGTAATTGTTTCCGCCTTCAAAGAAAGAATATATGGGAGTGTATGAATCTTCACCGGGATACTCCTCAAGTTCGATAAGGATCACACCATCACGGAATGAATCATCTCCGTAAAAACGGATCTCATATGTTCCGTCCTGATAAATGCGGATAAACGCGATGTCATCATATAACTCGGGATTGTCGATATTCTGTTCCTGATAGACCCATTCGCCTGCAATGTCATTAAATCCGATCTCATCGGCAAGCTCGTTAGGGAATCTTGCAGGAAGATGACCTACCTGATAATAGAGTTCCTGGTAAGTTTCATCAAACAGATCTCCTTCATCGGTTATGGTGAAAGTTGTCAATAACTCGCCGTCCGGATCATAAACATCAAAGCTGTTTTCGCTCTCGGCATAAAGGGTTCCCTCATCCACGGTTTCACCGTCCAGATCAACCGCATACCAGAAGAGTCCTTCGGTTACGAACCAGGTGTTGTGGCTCTTTCCGTAGATCCAGACACTTTCGGGTATATCAAAAACATGATCGGGAGAGACAATCTCTTCCTCTTCATCTTCGATCACGTCTTCGGGCTCTTCGGGTTCTTCCGTATCCTCAATCACGGGAGTGGGAGGCTCTTCTCTGACCTCAGCCGTTCCTCCGCATGCCGAAAGCGCTCCTGTCATCATTCCGGCAAGAAGCATTGTGAGCAGTTTCTTTTTCATTTCTTTTATCTCCTTAAAACAATTATTTAATATAAAAAATCTCCCCATAAAGAGTCTCACATTTTGTAAATTATAAAGACTCATATATGGGGAGGATACATCCTAAAAGTATAGAATTTATATCAGTAAAAGATCATACAAGATAACGTCTTATGTCTCCGCGCTTTTCAAGTTTGAGTTTTTCTTTTACGGAAGCGACAAGCTTCTTGGTATAGGGCATAGAGATGTGGAGAATATCGCAGATCTCACGATCAGACCGGAACTCAGCCATAAGTCTTGCGGTCTCGAGTTCCCTTTCGGTAAGAGGCTCCGGGATCGCAGCGAGGAGAGTTTCGTCAAGCTTGCCCTTATTCTCAACATCCGAATAAAGCTCTATGTAGTGCTGGACCCTTGCAAAGAGTACTTTTCCCGCAACGGGCTTTTTAAGATAGTCGACAACATCCATCTCAAGGCCCCTGCATTCCGACACTTCATCGGTCATACCGGTAAGGAATACGACAGGGATCATCTTGAGTTTTTCGCTTGCCTTGAGTCTTCCGAGCACCTCGTACCCGTCCATCTCCCTCATTCCGATATCAAGGAGAATGAGGTTTGGAAGCTTATCTGTTTTGTTCAGCTCCTCAAGTGCTTCGGCACCGGATAAAAAAGTCACGACATCATATAACGCTTCGAGCTGATTCTTCATCAGCAGGAGCATAACGCTGTCATCGTCAATTACCATTACCTGTTTACGAGTCATTTTGCGGACATTTCCTCCTTGTACCTTCTGATCCCCTCTCTTACTCTACCATATTCCGCAAGGATCAGCGGATTAACTTCTTCAGAAAATGCATCATCCCTTCTGAGCTCAACGGTTTCCGCGAGTTCGGCGAGGAGATACGCACCGATTCCCTTCGCTATGGACTTGATCGAATGTATCTGAAGATAATAATCGTCCGTAAAAGGCTGTTCCTTCAACCGTGCGATATTGGCATCGGCATATTCCTCGAAAAGCTCGGTCCTCATAATAAATTCACTCGGATTGCCCGCACAGTATTCAAGTGCGAGCTTAAGGTCTATTCCAAACGGGAAAAGAAAACCCTGTCCGGATTCAACCTTCTCCGGTAAAAGCACCGTTTCGTCAACGGAATCGATCTCGACGATCTTATCGGGAATGAATTCTTTTACGGTGTTAAGAAACTTGGTAAGACTTACGGGCTTTGCGAGGAATCCGCTGAATCCGAGGGACATCAGTTTCTCCTCTACTCCGTTCATTATATCCCCTGTAAGTGCAACAACGGGAGTATCAAAATCCGGATAATCTTCCTTTATCTTGGCGAGTGTCTGCATTCCGTCCATATGCGGCATGCGGATATCCATGACAACAAGATCATAGTCCTTGATGTCGATCATTTCAATGGCTTCGTATCCGCTCTCAACATCGTCAAGCTGAATGAGCGCAGGCTCGGTGAATTCACGTATTACTTTTCTGTTATATTCGTTGTCATCAACGACAAGGATATGAGCATCGGGAGCGACAAACTGCTTGGACTTCCTGATCTCGGGAGGCATCGCTTTTTCGTCGGCGGGCATATCTATGACAGCAACTTCTTTCTGGGGAACCCTTACGGTAAAGATGCTTCCCTTTCCGAGAATACTGTCGCATTTGATCGTACCGCCCATCGCCTCGACAAGTTCCTTAACGATGGTCAGACCGAGTCCGCTTCCGCTGGTCTCCTTGTAGACCTCTTCCACGCCCCTCTCATATGGGCTGAATATGGCCTCGATATAATCCGGAGCTATACCGACACCGGTATCCTCAACGATTATCTCGAGCATATCGTCATACTTTACGGAAAGAGTCACATTTCCTTTTTTCGTATACTTGACCGCATTGCTGAGAAGGTTGTCCATGATCTTGCGGATCACGCCTTCATCACCGTTCAGATATGCGGGTATATCGTCTTCCATTTCATATACAAATCCAAGTCCGGCTTTTCCGGCATTCATCTTCCAGACTCTTGCGGTCTCATCAAAGACGCTGCGTGTGTTCCAGGGCTGTGTCAGAAGTGCGATCCTTCCTGCTTCAATCCTGGAAATATAGAGCATGTCATCGATCATCGAAAGAAGAACCTGACCAGAGATATTGCTGTCGTTGACCCACTCCCTGATGCGCTCGGACGAAGTGTTGTTTACTATCAGTTCGTTCATCGCAAGTATCGTATTGAGCGGAGTCCTGACGTCATGACTCATCTTGGCGATGAAATCGCTCTTTGCCCTGTTGGCTTCATCGGCTTCCTTGATCGCCTCATTCAGCTGCTGCTGTTTTTTCCTGTAACCACGGATCTGGAAGTACATGGTCATTGCAAGCGAAACAGCAACAAGCGTCATATCCATGACAACGCAGATCATATATGAAGTCTCATCGGCAGAAAAGCACGAGGGATGATAGTACGAATACAGGATCAGTGAGATATACCACGCAAGCTCAAATACCACAAGCACCGCCATGGTGATCCCGTCCATCAGGAATGCGGTACAGACTATTCCGAAAATGAAAAAGCAGGGAATACCCCCGTGATATCCGCCCTGAAGAAAATACAGCGAAGTGAAAAGGGCGATAAAGATCAGAAATACGGTATAGATCATTGCCCTTTTATACTTTCCCGTTTTTTGGCTGTACAGAATGAGCATAGCCGCAACAAGAGCACAGAGCAGATCGGGAATAAAAGCAGAGGAACCGCGCAGACCGTTGACGATCGCAGCAATGAGGCTCACGGTGATACCGACTAATGCGAGAATATTAAACGCAATAACCCTGATCTCTTTATCTGTTGAGAAAAGCAGCGATATCAGCTTATTTAATTTTGGATTCTTTATTTCCATTTTTACCTATATCAAATACAAACACAAAGACTATCATATTATAGATTTGCGGTTAATATCTGAATACATACGAAAAATATAATTTTGGGTAATTTAATAAAATTTTAATTAAATGTTTTTGAATACATTACAGATACATTTCTGTGATACATTTTATCTGTGCACAAAAGGAGGCTGGCTATGATCGAGATCCTACTTATCGAAGACGATCCGGATATTGCGGACAATCTTCAGGAATATCTGCAGAATGCGGGTGGCGGCGAGTGGCGCATCCATATTTCCGACAACGGACGCGACGGTCTGGAAATGGCAGCACAAACTCTGTATTCCCTCATACTGCTCGATATAGGTCTGCCGGAGCGGGACGGTTTTGAAGTATGCAAAAGCTTAAGGCGCCGGGGCATACAGACTCCCGTGATCTTCGTTACCGCAAGGTATTCCGAGGAAGACGTTCTGAAAGGATACGAATGCGGCGGAGACGATTACATCGTAAAGCCCTTCTCAATGGCGCAGCTTGCCGCCAAGATCAGAGTATTCTTAAAAAGATACAGCGAAAGCAGGCCTGCATCAGTCACATATCTCGATCTTACAGCCGACAGAAACGAAAGAAAGCTGTATCTGGGCGGTAAAGAGATAAACCTGCAGCCCAGGGAATTCGACGTTCTCCTTTACCTTATGGAACATCCCGAGAGACTTGTTTCGAAGGAGGAGCTCCTTGCCCGCGTCTGGGGTGCGGAAAGTGATGCGGTTCCCCGTAATCTCGATAACCCGATCAAGAACATACGAAAAGAAACAGAAAGCTCCGAAGCTATGATAGTCACCCTGCGTGGCTACGGTTACAGACTGGAGACGAAAAAATGACAAAGAAAAAACTGATAAAAAGAAAAATAAAAGAAGAACCGAAGATCCTTCTTTTCACTGCGATCATCTGCGCAGTGCTCTGTCTCGTATACATTCCCATTGCCAAAGCCACGGTCCTTGCATATCTCTATTCGTATGAGCCGCATGATTATACCAGGCAGTATATGAGACAGTATCTGGAGCGTTATGAAAGCATACTGGACGGAACTGCCGTAGATCCTACATCGCCATTTTTTGACTCTGCTGAGGATATAGTTAACCTGTTTTACGGTGCGGTCAATGACAAGAGTGCACCCTCGGGAGGCATGATAGGACTGCCCGGATCATCGGCACTTTCCTTCCCGATATTCAGTTACGGAGGCGCAGTATGGATCGCGGACAGGGAAAGCGGTGAACTTATCACAAGAGGTGATCTGCTGGTCCTGCATGAGGGAAACAAAATGCTCCTCTGTGACATCAGGGCAACTTTTTCGGATGAAGAGTGTTCAAGGATCAGTTCATACTATTACAAAATAATAAATCCGGTTTTTTACGTCGATGACATAGTAGGTTTCAATTACAACTATCCGAATGTGGAAAAGTATGTCTGCAGGGACGGCATAATTTATCCTCTTGTCATCACATTTACCGAAGAAGACGGGGAAAAGGTAAGTTTCTGTTCGGATAAGACTTTTGAATACGATCCGTCAGAAGTTACGGAAAGCTCCGAATGCATATTTGAAGATGATATGATCGATCCGCTCGATCCGAGGTATGAGCTTGCGAAACAATTATCCGATCAAAGCTATGCCAAATACCTGTCCGATCCGGAGCACAGGCAGTATCCGAGCGATTATACGGCAAGCGTAAAAGGTGCTCATAAAACGTATATCATCAGAACCTCGATGGAAACTACGGACAGGAATATTCTGTGCTATTCAGAGATCATCGATTATACGGGCATATTAAACATTTTACGGGTAGTCGGCTGCCTGGTCATAACTTTGATCTGCGCCGTGATCGCACTTATCCTCTGCCTGAAGGCAAGACGCAAGAGACAAAAAGACGAATACGAAAGAAGCGTGACCAATGCTCTCGCACACAATTACAAATCTTCCCTCATGATCGTAAGAAGCTGCGCCGAGAACCTGATAGCCGGCGTATCCGAGGAAAAGAAGGCACAGTATGAAAAGAAGATAATGTCCGAGACCGACCGCATGAATGAAAGCACCGAGAAGATCCTTTCCTTCTACCGGACAGGTGCGGCGGGCTACGAACCGGCATCCGATCAGGTAGACGCATCCGCAGTCTGCAGGGAGCTGATCGGCAAATACGAAAGTGTCACGGAAAGCAGAAGCATCAAATGGGAGCTGGACGATAAAGAGAAGTTTTCCTTTGAGGGAGATAAACTGCTCTTTACGATGGCAATGGATAATCTCATCGGAAATGCCTCAAAATACGCTCTTTCCGCTTCCATCATAACCGTCAGGACAAATGTAAGCGGTCTGACTCTTGAAAACAGCTGGACTCCCGTGGATAAGTTCATCAAAAAGCCTAAGCGTTTCTTTGAAGCCTTCGTCACGGGTGATGACACCCCGGGAAGGTCAAATTCCGGCCTGGGCCTGAGTGTGGCCAAGGATCTCCTTGAGAGAATGGGCCTTAAGATAAGCGCCCGTGCGGATTCCGCCAAGGTTTCCTTTGACATTAAAAAGAAATAAAAAAATTACACGAAATAATGTGACTTTACGATCCCGTCCTCCGTCATATATGGCGGAGGGGTAATAAACCCAAGCAAATCAGCCTTTTAAAGGTTTATATATGCGGAGGACGAGATCATGAAAAGAAAAACTTTATCCAAGAGCTTAAGATCGTACATCAGCCTGGTGATCGCAGGCATGCTGCTCCTTTCGGCATGCGGCAGGACCGCAGATATTCCGGACGATGAAGACAAGCCTGATACCGTTATCACCGAAGAAGATATCAGGGACAGGATCGAAGATGTCGGAAAGGATTATGACGGGCTGGAGGATGACGATGGAAAATTCACCCTTTTCGGCGGAACGACCAACGGCGGAATGGTTATGTATGAAGCGGCTGAGTGTGATGCCGAAGCTTCCGTTTCATCGCCTTCTGTCGTAATCCCCACAGAACCAGGGATCTTAGATGAGCCCTGGAATACCGAAGGCTACAATCAGATCACCGAAGCGGGCTTTATCACCACCGGCGTCAACAGATTCTCCACCTTCGGAGCTGACGTGGATACCGCCACATATTCCAACTTCAGACGCACCGTTTACCAGGCATATGAATATGAACAGGAAGGATACTCAGCGGGCGGACTCGACAGGGAAGCCCTCAGGGTTGAGGAAATGATCAATTACTTTGAGTATTCCTATCCCGAGGCAGGGGACGGAGAGAAATTCTCCGTAAGCCAGACCATAGTTCCCTGCCCCTGGAATGAAGACACACTTCTTTACAGGGTTGGTGTAAGAGCCGAGAAGGTTGATATCTCCGGCGGCTCAAATATAGTTTTCCTTGTTGACACATCAGGTTCAATGTTCTGGAACAACGGTCTTCCCCTTGCGCAGGAAGCGCTTAAGATCCTTCAGAAGAACCTTACCGAGAACGACCGCATCTCGATCGTTACCTACGCAGGTGACGCCTCAGTCAGGGCCGAGGGACTTTCCGGTGACCAGCACAGTGAGATCAAGAAGATCATCAACTCCCTCGAAGCAGGCGGCGGAACGAACGGACAGGGCGGAATCCTCAAGGCATACGAGATCGCAGAGAAGTATTTCATAGAAGGCGGAAATAACCGCGTCATCCTTTGCACCGACGGCGACTTCAACCTCGGAACCTCTTCCGAAGCGGGACTTATCGAACTGATCGAAGAAAAGAAGGAATCCGGCGTATTCCTCTCCTGTCTCGGATTCGGAACCGGAAATTATAAAGACGACAAGATGGAAGCCCTTGCCGATCACGGAAACGGAAATTACTTCTACATTGACTGCACCGCAGAGGCAGAGAAGGCTCTCGAGAACGAGATCTGGTCAACACTTTATACCGTAGCCAAGGACACCAAGTTCCAGGTTGAGTTCAATCCCGAGACCGTAGCGGCTTACAGGATCATCGGATACGAAAACCGCCAGATGGCAGCCGAGGATTTCGCAAATGATGCCAAGGACGGAGGCGAAGTAGGATCAGGCCAGACCGTTACCATCCTCTACGAGATAGTTCCCGTAGGTTCCGACATGAACATTCCCGATGTCGAATCCAGATACGGAGAAGACGAAGAAACCTCGATCACCGGAAGCAACGAATACTGCGTACTCAATATCAGATACAAAGAGCCCGACGGAAAAGACAGCAAGCTTGAGACTTACCCCGTCACCACCGATATGTTCACCGAGACAATGGATTACGATACCTCATGGGCTGTAGGAGTCGCACAGGTCGGAATGCTCTACAGAGGATCCGATTATGCAGGCACCTCAGATTACGAGGATATCATCGAAAGACTTTCGAAGGATCCCGCAGTCATGACAGACGATTACAAGGCACAGTTCCTTTACATCGTAGGAATGCTTGATGAGATGGAATAATCCACAGAATCTGCAAATTCAAGAAAAAAGCTTAGCGGAACGAACTGATCAAGATAAACAAGTTCGGGTCCGTCAGCGTAAGTGGTTCCCCAGATAAATCCGAGAAGATTTCCGTATTTATCAAAGCATGGGGAACCACTGCAGCTTCCGACGGCATTTTTCAGTTCCCCCACGACCATATGTGATAAAGCCGGAACATTACCGTTCTCATCGAAATGATAAGCGGTGTTTTCATAACAATCCGTGTACATCACGGTATTCTCAAGGACGATATCCTTCTGGCATCTTCTCCAGGACTGGGTATTCATCAGGAACATATCACCGGCCTTTAAGCTTTCAAAAGCAGACCGATCGATATGAACTTCCTTAAAACACAAAAGCTCGTCAATATCAAAATACGATAACGGAACGGCAAACATCTGCTGATCGTACTGAAGATAGCCGTTTGCGACGGCATCCCACTCCGGATGATATTTAAGGTAAATGATGTCCTCGGAAGGGATCTCCGTCATATTGTCATAACAGTCATATACGCACAGAGTTTCGGCACTGTCCACCGGGCAGTGCTTATTTGTATAGAAAAAGAGATACTCCTTCGTCACCTTGTAAAGGAAACAGCTGCACGCGCCGTCATCATAAGCAGCACCGAATGAGGTGGGAGAAGTAAGCTCCGTCAGCGCATCAATATCTCCGGCTTTCTCCTCCGGAAGAACGTCATATCCGAAATAACCGCGGGCAATAAGATCGCCCAGTATTTCGCCGTCCATGGCAAAGCCGTAATCATTCTTTTCGAAATCGCCGACGGTTACGGTGATCGTTTCCGCTGCCTTTGTCTGATCATCATCGGTGACACTGTATGTAACATCGTAGCTGCCTGAGATATCCGGATCATATCCGCCGTCGCTTTCGACGACAATACGGTCTGTGATATCATTTCCCTGCGCATCCTCGGCATATACAAGATCCAGGAGTGACAGCTTTGTTCCCGTCCTGTACTTCCTGTCACTGAGCATTATAAAATGCGGAGGCTCCGGGGCTTCCGGCTCTTCAGCGGTCACTTCCTCCGGTATGGCGGTGCTCTCTATTTCGGCGATCCCGCTTCCGAGATCATCTGTGAACATCTTCGAATACACCACTGCAAATATCAAAGCACCCAATGCCAAAAACAGCATAGCCGCAAATATAAAAATGTTCTTTTTATTTCTCACCTAAACCTGTCTCCCGTCTCATCCCTGAATGCTGCTCATGCGGGCATATGTTCCGCCGGGAGCCTTCACGTCGGAGATGTTATCCAGAGATATCCCAGAACAGCTATTCCAAGCACCATGATTGCGATCAGTGCTATCCCTATTACCTTCTTTTTCTTTACAAATGAAACGATCGTAAAAATCAGCAGAAGCTCGTATACTGTTACGAACAACCGGGTAAAACTCATCTGAAGTACCTCCGCGAATCCTGTCAGTACTTTCGTACGCTTAATTCAGATTAATTATTTCCTCAGGTACTTCTCATCCGATTTATATTCATCACTCACAAAGCGTTCCACGCTCATATGAAGATCATACTTATCGCGAAGCTCGGCAAGCTGCTTCATCATGGGAGAAGCATGATGCGCATCTATAGCAGCCTGATCGGACCAGGAATCAATAAGCAATACCGTCTCGGGATCACCGATGGGCTGAAAGTATTCATATCGCAGATTCCCTTCTTCCGCACGTATCGCATCCGCAATACCGGAGACTTCCATTTCCTCGGCAAAAGCACGTGCATTCCCATTTGTTCCCTTATAGTACAGATTTACCGTTATCATACAACCTCCTTTGGCCGGGTGATCCCAATATTCTTAACCAAAAGAAACCCACTGTTTAAGCGGGTTTCAAGTATCGGGGTGACAGGATTCGAACCTGCGACCCCCTGGTCCCAAACCAGGTACTCTAGCCAAGCTGAGCCACACCCCGAAAACAGATAAATTATACTATCAAACACTTCTCAAAACAACCCGAGTATAAACAGTTGAATCACGATTCGTTGACCAGCTTTCCGGTCATATGCTCGGGGATCAGTTCAAGGCAGTTCACTCTTGGAAAAGCATTCTTCATCTCTCGCTCAAGATACTCTTCATCATCCGAGAACTTTTTGAGGAGCTTAATGCAGATATCTTTCTTTTTCTCCTCATCCTCCACAATGCGGATCCGTCCGAACACCACGACGCTGTTTATGTTCAGAGCCCATTCACCCTCCCTGCGGTATCCCTGATCGTACACGCAGTAGCTGACCTTATCGCATTTGGATATGGCATCGATCTTGTGGCCTTCCCCTGCACCGTGAAAATATATATGTCCGTCATCCATATAGAGATGATCCATGGGAATACCGTATGGGTATCCGTCATCCCCTATCATGGAAAGCACTCCTCTGGGCTGTTCTTTCAGGATCCTGATGCACTCCTCTTCGCTTATCTGCTGTTTAAATCTCCTCATTTTACGGAACATGATGCTCTCTCCTTTTATCTTGCGTGTGAACAAGGGGATGGTTCCTCCGTTCACCAACAGTTCAAGTGAACGGAGGAACCGTCCCCTTGTTCACTTTCAGTTAAGGTCTATGGAATCCGAGATGTAGTACAGGTAATCATGCTCCTCACAGTAGTTTTTGATACTGCTCCTCAGAGTCCTGTGTTCATCCGCGTTATCCACATATTCGATCAGGAAGATATATGCTCCCTGATCACCGTACCTTTCTATGTAATCCCGGAAATATGCCTTGTCTTCCTCGGATGCATAAGTCAGGGAACCGTTATCCCAATCGATATATGAAAATACGCTTTCCTGGTTAATACCGGTTATGACATCTGTCCAGGATCCCATTGATGCACAATACGCATCAAGGAAAGCATCTCCGCCGTTGATAATGACATCACAGCCCATACCCTTCAGGCCTCTCATGATGACCGCAAGACCGTTAAGGATGTCTTCGGTGGGATAGTTGTAATACACGTCACAGTTATCTACAAAAAATCCGTTTATGCCCTTTGCAAGAAGCTCGGGAGCAAGCTCGTTCAGTATGAAGTTCTGCCATCTTTCATCCGATACATCGATCCACTCTTCGCCGTCCCAATTCTCATAATCACCAAGGGCAAGATCTGCATAATCATCGTAATAATCCCTGAAATCCTCAATGGAACCGATATTGATATAGCTGTAGACGTACCTCTGATATCCGCAATTGAAATCGGTTATCTCATCTCTGCTGTGATACAGGGCATCGATCACAATATAGTTGTAATCTTCAAGTTCACTCAGATCCCCGTCATAATCAAGGAACACTCCGTATTTTGTCTTGTACTGCTCACTGTGAGATGCATATGGACTAAACTCCTCTTCTCTCTGCCAGGTCAGCTTATAATTATTGCAATACTCTATAAACTCCTCCGGAAGATTATCACATATTACAGAACTCATATGATTGAAATCTTTGTTGGTAGGACAGAAACCGCCGCAAGACTTATATACGCCTCCGTCGCGGTCATAAATGATCAAAGAGCTGTATCCGCCGTCACAGACTTCATCGGGATTTAATGTCTCGGGATCGAGTTCATAAAGTCTCTTAAGATCGATTGCACCTGAGATATTCCCAAACTGCTCATCCGTAAGGTCAAAATATACCTTTTCCGTGTATCTTTCCCCGTTAGACAGCTTGTGGTCAAAATCAACTTCAAGCCTTCCGTCATATCTGACGATCACGATGACCGTCGGGGCATACTCAAGAAAATCACCGGTAAAATAGTCCATTCCCACAAGGTATTCATCACTCAGACGGGATTCATCAAAAGGCTCATAAGCAGGCATCGCAGGGCTTGCAGGATTCTGGCCTCCGCCGGATACAGCGCCGCCGGCCTGAACGCCACCTGTCACCGAAGTATCATCTGTCTGCGTATCAACCGGATTCTGAGTATTTCCGCATCCGCATAAAGCACCTGCCATCAAAGCGGTCATTATCCATAAAATGATCTTCTTTTTCATATACACTCCCTTGAGGTTAACAGTGGGACGGTTCCTCCGTTAGAAAACAAAAACCGTCCCTACAACTGTATAGACGGTTTTCTCGGGATCCCGGTCACATCATCCCGTCGTTAAGATAAGCTGTCATGAAATGGTCCTGTCCCCTGTCGTCCACTTCCCAGATGCAGTAACTGGGCTTTCTGCCCTCCTGTCTGGGGTATGAAAGAGACCCGGGATTGATGATGCAGCATCCGCCCCCGTAGCTTACCTCGGGTCTGTGTGTATGTCCGAAAAAGGCGATGTCACAATCCCTTGCGATTGCCTCATCCCTGAGCATTTCAACGGAAACAGAGACTCTGTAATTATGTCCGTGGGTGATAAGTACCCTGTGTCCGAAAAGCTGTTCTTCAAGCTCCCTGGGAAGATTCCCAAAGTAATCATTATTGCCTGCCACAAGGTACAAAGGACATCCGAGGCCGGATCTGATATCCTCCTCACCGCCTTCGACATCCCCGCAGTGGATCACGAATTCCGCATCAGGGTGCATCTTCATAACCTTGTGAAAATTGGTATTGTTGCCGTGAGTATCGCTCACGATGATGGCTTTCTTCACTTTTCGAGCTCCGTTCTCATCTTCCTGAGCGCCTTGCCCCTGTGGGAGATCTTGTTCTTCTCAAGCTCGGGGATCTCACCCGTGCAGCACCCTATCTCGGGGCAATAGAAAATGGGATCGTATCCGAATCCGAACTCTCCCTTTTCCTCATATCCGATGCGGCCCTCAACTGTTTCCCTTACGCATTTTTCGGTTCCGTCGGGGAAGACTGCGGCTATTGCGCAGACGAACCTTGCGGTCCTCTTTTCATCGGGAACGCCCTCAAGTCTTTCGATGATGTTGTTGTTCTTGACGGAATATGGAGTATCTTCACCCATATACCTTGCCGAATATATGCCGGGTTCGCCGTTCAGTGCATCGACTACAAGTCCCGAATCATCGGCAAGGACTATATCGTTCGGAAGCAGCTCGTGAACCGCTCTTGCCTTGATCAGGGCGTTCTCTTCAAAAGTTGTTCCGTCCTCGACAATATCGGGATCTATTCCGGCTTCCTTCATTGAAAGGATCTCATATCCGCTTCCTTCCATGATCTCGCGTATCTCACGCATCTTGCCCTTATTGCCGGTTGCAAAAACTAATCTCTCCATGATTCTTCTCCCATCTTTCCGGCCGCTTCGAGCACTGCCTGATAAAGACCCTTTGCAAGTTTTTCCCTGTAGGAATCCTCCGTCATCAGCTCATTTTCGCGGCTGTTATCACTGTTTCCGAGGGTGATGTACACCGCCGGAACATTTATATCATACAAAACGCTTCCCTCCGGTGCTTCTTCGATGCCGCAAGCCTTGTCGGACACCGCTATCGCCACGGCTTTAAGGCAGCTTTCGCAGAGCGATATGCTGCCGTATCCGGGAATATAATACATCGGATCGTAATACGTCTTTATACCGTGATGATCGGCTCCGTCATGTGACACGCCCATACCGATGAATATATCGGCTCCGGTCTCTTCCGCAAGCTCTGCTGCGGTTATGAATCTTCCCCCGGTCACATCAGGTTCCGATATATAAACCTTCACTCCGTCTGCAGACAGCATTGCTTCGCATCTTCCCGCAACATCCGGAAGGACGCCTGCTGCCGAATAACTGTCTTCGGGATCCATGACAACGACAAAATCGTACAGATCGGCAGGCGAAACAGCCTCCATAGTTACCGTATCACCGTCTATCGACAGCACGTATTCGTACACATGCGACATATCGAAAATAAGGAGTGCACCGGTCCTGTCATAAGCGACCGAGCACCGGTTTACAAGCCCGGGATCACCCGTGATCCTGCCCGCATCCACCGCAATACCGGAATCCGATAAAGAACCGTAATAGCCGTCGGAATCCGTGGTTATGTGCACAAGGAATCTTCTTTCGCCGTACAGGTTCTGTGTTACGATATCGGATGCCCTGACGCCTGCGGGAACGCTGAATGTAACGGTATTTTCCGCACCGCCTTCCGCCGCGGAAAGTGATATCGCTTCGGATAGATTCATAAGCTCATCGTCGCTCACATTTGCGCTCGTGATCACGATGGGTTTGACCATACAGTAATAAAGGCATACCGCAAAGCATGCCGCAAAAAGAAGACTCCAGAGCAGCCCCGTACAGAGCCTGCCCGAAAGCCTCGCTTCCCCCTCAAGCTGGGGGTCTGTGAACTTGACGTAAGGAACCTTCTTCACCTGTCCGGACATTTAATCCTTCTTCCTTGAGGGAGGCTTGGGTCCCCTGAATTCGTAAAAGTAAGTCTTCATCATACCGTTATAGATCTTGCGGTTTTTATCGGCTTTTCTGCCGATGTCGCTCTCCGCCTTTTCATATGAGCTGATGATGTACATGCTCCAGCTGTCGAGCGCTTTGTACCTTTCACCGAGTACGCGGTACAGCTCCCCGACCCCGGCCTTGTCCATAAGTCTTTCACCGTAGGGCGGGTTGGTGATTATAAATCCGTACTTTTTCGGATGTGAAAGTGCGGCAACATCCCTTGTCTGGAAATGGATCAGGTGTTCAACGCCCGCATCGGCGGCATTCTTTCTCGCAATCTTTATGACTTCTGGATCCGCATCATAGCCCTGGATATCGGTCTCCTTTACATCGGTGACAAGATCCCTTGCCTCTTCGTACGCATCGTTCCATACGCTCCTTGGAACTATATGCTCCCAGTCGCAGGCGGTAAAGAACCTGTTCATTCCGGGTGCCATATTTGCAGCCATAAGTGCCGCTTCTATCGGGAAGGTTCCGCTTCCGCAGAAAGGATCGACCAGGATGCGGTCCCCTCTCCAGGGAGTGAGCATGATAAGTCCCGCGGCAAGATTCTCCGCAATGGGAGCCTTGGCGGTCAGCTTCCTGTAGCCCCTCTTATGGAGTGATTCTCCGGTGGTATCAAGGCCTATCGTGACCTCGTCCTTGTAAATGAATACCCTGAACGGAAAGGAATCCCCGTCCTCCGGGAAATGCTCAATATGATATACGCCCTTGAGGGACTCTACCATGGCCTTCTTGACTATGGACTGGATGTCGGAAGGTGAAAAGAGGGCGGATTTTACGCTTGAAGCCTTGGTCACCCAGAATTTACCGTTCTCGGGGATGAATTCCTCCCACCTTACGGCCTTTACACTCTCAAACAGCTCGTCGAATGTCCTCGCGGTAAAGGAGGCCGCCTTAATCAGCAGCCTTTCGGCCGTACGGGAGCAGATATTTACTCTGGCGACAGCCTCGGCATCCCCGACAAATGTAACCCTGCCGTCGGAAACGGAGGTTACGTCATAACCAAGATCGATTATCTCTTTTTTCAGCACAGACTCCATGCCGAAATGACATGGAGCCATGATCTCAAATATCCTGTTAATGATTTAATCCTTTCCCCAGCCAATGATCATTTCCGTCTTGGTGGGATTGTTTACTATCTTGCAGAATTCATCCTCGGGCATCGGCCTGTAGAAATAGTAGCCCTGGATCATATCACAGCCCGCATCGTAAAGGAATGCAAGCTGCTGTTCGTTTTCCACGCCCTCCGCAATGACATCGGCACCGAATGCGTGAGCCATGTTGATGGTCGACCTGATTATGGTCTCGGCCTTTTCACTCTGGCCTATCTTGCGGACAAATCCGATATCAAGCTTGATGGTATCGAATTCGTAGCTTTCGAGGGTCGAAAGAGAGCTCATTCCGCTGCCGTAGTCATCAAGCAGTATCTTGACCTTCTTATCCTTCATTATCTTCAGGAAATCAAGTGCATTGCTCTCAAGATTGGCATAAGCCGACTCCGTTATCTCGATCTTGGCGGCTCCCTCGGGGAATTCGTCACTGTCGAGGATCTCCTTGATCCTGTCTAAAAGCGTCGGATCGTAGAAATCAACCCTGGACAGGTTAATGGACACGGGAACGAGGGGATATCCCTCCCTGGAATTCTTCATGAGCATTCCGAATACGTTCTCGGCCATGTACATATCGACTCTGGACACCTTGCCGGACTGCTCGAGAGCGGGGATGAAAAGTCCGGGAGAAACCATTCCCATATCGTGATGCTTCCATCTGACGAGCGACTCCGCCGATACCACCTTATGGGTTATGGTATCTACGACAGGCTGGTAGAAGGAAATGAGCTCCCTGTTCTTGACCGCCTCTCCCAGATCGGAAATCAGGATCATCCGGTTGACATAATCCGTGCGCATCCTGTCCGTATAATCGGTGTAAAGAATGGCATCGGAGTTGGCTATATTGGACTCCGCAAGCTTTGCCCTGTCTATCATCAGTCCAATGGAAAGACCGGTGTCGACTATGTGATAAATACCACACGTTACGTTAAAGTCATACTGCTTATAAATACTCCTGTAGGTCATCTGGGTGAGCTTTTTCATCCTTGCGGCCTTAAGGTATTCATTCCTGATTATGGCGACAAAATGATCGCTCTCGAGTCGTCCGAGAACAAGAGGCTCAAGAACTTCCCTGATCTGGTCCCTGACCATAAAGATGACCTTATCTCCTATCTCTTCGCCAAAGAGGTCATTTACCGTCTTAAACCCGCGGATGTTGGTATACAGAAGCGAATAGCCCTTCGAAAGATCGAGTTTATTGATGCAGATCTCCGCATCCCTCAGAAATCCGGCTCTCGAAAGGATATCTGTCATCCAGTCCCTGTCTATCATCTCGGTGATATCCTGAATAATGCATATCCTGGTATCATCCTCACCTTCAAGCGGCCTTATGCGTATATCCATGGCCCTTCTGAAGCCGCCTCTCTCGGAATGAACGGTCCTGGAATAACACCCCATGGATTCTATCTCGGCTTCTATCACAGCCTTGGTCGACTGTCTTATGAGCTGTTCTCTCTCTCTTTCTATAAGTATCTTGGACGCAAAATCTTGTATGAAGGCTTTGAAGTCCGCAGCTTTGTCGACACTGACGTCATATTTAGGGAGAAAATCACCCGTGAATTTGCTGATAAGCTTACCGGTACTGGAGTTGATCTCAAAAACGCAAATGTAACCGCCTGTCATAACGGCATTCCAGTCACTTTCGCTGACATGGCTGTCAATCTGGCGCAAAGCGCCATTTTCCAAGACTTCTCCCTTGCCATAGAACTTTGTGACATCGCCGTCAATTAAGAAGTAGCTTCCGTCGTCGATCAGGTAAAATTCCCTGTCCTTGCTGTCCGGAACCACAATATCTTCCATCAGGTCAAATCCGCCGACCTTCTTGGATCTGAGATATTCGCTGTGAGTCAGGATGATCCTGTCTGTAAGGCCGAGACCGTCCGTAAAGCGCTCAAAACCGGGTTCTACGGCCTCTCCGCCGAGTTCCGGGAGCAGATATGCGGTTTCACAGGAATTGATGGTTCCCGTACTGAGAGCGATTATAACGCCCGGATACCCCGTAAGGAGCATCTTGAGGCTTATTTCTTTGAAGAATGCGTTCTGGGCACCGGCCATTCCGCCCGATAATATGACCACATCCGAATTCCTGACCAGTTCAAAGGCCTCGGAGGAGTTCCTGTGGTCGAGCACGGTGGTCTTCTCCACGCCGAATCCTGCCTCGGTGAAAGCCTGTGTATATCTGACTGCGGAGCTGTCATTATTCTCATGGTTATCGGGATCTGCAGCCACGATCAACAGACCGGAGTTTTCCCTCCAGTATTTCTGAAGATTGCCGATAAAATCGTAGTCACCGCTGAGGTGAGCGGGTCCGGTTTCGGCTATCGTCCTGTATTCCACGAATGAACTTGTGAGAAAAGCAACCATATATTTCCCCGTTTAAAGGATACAGTTATACATGTTGATTTTATCACAGAAACAAACTGAATACTATTGCCCGGAAAATGGTTTCTAAAGATTTAAGAATTGAAAAGCTGCATAAGAGAAAGGGATCCGAACACGACATAAACATCCTTCGGAACGGAATCGTGGACGGAAAGCTCCTTGGCATCGGAAATCTCCGGACCGGACATTTCCGCAGAATTGATTCGTGGAAGAGCTTCACTCAGACTTCCCGCTTTTGATACGGCTATCCTGCCGGATGAGCCGAGCTCGGAGCAAACATCCACGGCAGCCCTGACAAGTTCATCCGAGGGCAGTCCTCTCCTTCTGTCAGGCAGATCGATCGCAGTAAATGAAACTGCGCAGGGCAGCATGATACGAAGTATCTCCGTATAATCCTTGTCTTTAAAAACACCCATTATTAAATGGATGTTTACGCCTTCTTTCAGGTATCCGTCCCTGCCCAGCGAATCATAAAGAGCCGATGCGGCGGCAGGGTTATGGGCACCGTCTCTGATAATGACGGGATTGTCACAGATCCTCTCATACCGGCCCGGCCAGGAAGCTTTTGCTATTCCTTTTAAGAAAATATCACTTGATATTGATTTATCCGGGAAGAGTCCGGCAAGCCTTTCTTTCACTGCTTCAAGGGTGTAAAGAGCGGCATTAAGGTTATCCTTCTGATATGCTCCCGGAAGCGGATTTTCAAAGTCTGCGGGGATGATATCCTCATCTGCGCGGATGCAGATGCCCCCTCTTGCCGTGGTCTCCCTTTCAAGGATCCCGGCAGGATCATAATCCTTTCCTTTGCACGAAATATGCGGCATACGAGATATAATAACAGGTGTGTTTTCCTTGATTATACCGGCTTTATTGACTGCGATCTTCTCCGGATCGTCACCGAGGTATGCCATATGGTCCATACTGACCGATGTGATCACGCAGGCAAGCGGTGAATCGAATACATTGGTCGCATCTTCCAGTCCGCCCATACCGCATTCCACTATAATAACATCTGCTCTTTTATCTGCAAAGTACTTAAACGCCGCAGCGGTCTCGGCTTCAAATCCGGTGGGCTTATATTCCATTTCTTCCGCTGCCGCTTTCACAGCCGACACAGCTCCCGCATAATCGTCTTCCGTTATATCCTCTCCGCCGAGCCTGATCCTCTCCAGATACCTGAATACGGAGGGTGAGGCATATCTTCCGGTCTTAAGTCCGCATTCACCCAGAGCGCACTCAAGATAGGTGCAAACGGAGCCTTTTCCGTTGGTACCTGCCACATGGATGACATTAAGTCCCTTCTCCGGGTTATTCAGGCGTCCCAGGAGCTCTTTTATGACCCCGGTGCCCGGTTTTATACCGGATGAACCCGTGTTATCTATGTAATTTAACGCTTCTTGAAAATCCATCCTACACATTGTATCATATCAAATATGTTGTAATTACAAGTTTTTTGGGAGAATGCAATGCTTATTTCCACTAAAGGCAGATATGCACTGAGCGTAATGGTTGACCTTGCCGAGCATGAAAAAGAAGGCTACATTGCACTGGGGGATATCGCTGCAAGACAGGGAATGTCCAAAAAATACCTTGAAGCCATAATAAAGGATCTCGTAAAAGAAGAATTCGTAAAAGGCGTCAGGGGCAAAGGCGGAGGCTACAAGCTTAACGTCGATCCGTCAAAATGCACCGCATGGGACATCATAAAGGCTACCGAGGAGAATTTCACCCCCGTCTCCTGCGTTACGGACGATCACGCCAGCTGCCCCAACCAGACGGTCTGCAGGACCCTTCCGATGTGGATCGAACTCAACAGGACCCTCAAGACCTTTTTCGAAAAATATACCATCGCGGATATGATGGCTGAAGAATTACAGGTATAAAGGGGTAAGGACGGGTAATGGGACTTATAGAACTGCTTCTTTTATCGGTGGGCCTGGCGATGGATGCGTTCGCCGTATCGATATGCAAAGGCCTTTCCGCAGGCAAGGTAAGCTTTATGAATGCCGCATGCTGCGGCTCATGGTTTGGACTGTTCCAGGGGATCATGCCGCTTATAGGATATTTTCTCGGATCGGCATTTGCAGGCATAATAGACAGATTCTCCGGCTGGGTGGCGTTCATAATCCTTTCGGTCATCGGCTTCAATATGGTCAGGGAAGGTTTCTCCGGAGCTGAGGAAGAATCGGCGGACTTCGGATTTAAGGCAATGTTTCCTCTTGCCATTGCCACAAGCATAGATGCACTGGCCATCGGTGTCACATTCGTGGCCATCCCGGTAAATGTCCTTTCGGCTTCGGCACTTATCAACACCGTATTCGCCGTATGCGTTATAGCGGCAATAACCTTCGCAATATCCGCGGCGGGAACATATGCAGGCGGCATTTTCGGAACAAAGTACAGAAAGCCAGCGATAATATCAGGCAGCGTCATACTGATCCTCATAGGAATCAAGTCGCTCATCCAAAGCTTAATGAAATAGTCAAAATGACGGTCTTACGCTTTACGCGTAAAAACCGTCATTTTTTCTGTCATATAAACAGCACCCCCGGACGGCTGCATGCCTCCGGGGGTATTGTTATGTATGAGCAATTATTTTTTCCTGCTGTCTGACTTTTTCTTATTATCAGTCATATAGAACGCACAGGCAAATACCGCAAGAGCGATCATAGCGATCCAGCCTGCCGCATGATTGCCCTGACCGGCCTCAGCGGGAAGGGCGGAATCTGTGCCTTCTCCTTCGCCTGCCGCATCATCGATGATGCTTCCGTCCTCCGCAACCTGATGAAGGCCGTCAGAAACCTCTGTATCGTCTGCCATGGAGACGGTGAAATCATCGATAAAGAACTCTCCCGCTCCGTCCGTCTCGAAATAAACAGAAGCGCTTTCGAGGCTTTCGGGAAGCTTGATAACGGTATCAACAAGGTACCATTCGGGAGCTTCTGCGGCTGCTTCGCCCTCTGCAGGCTCGGCAGCCTCCGCTTCGGCATCTTCTTCTGCGGGAGTTCCGGTAACTATCTCGATCACTCCGGCATCCTCATATCCGTCGATTCCGGTCCTGAATACGGAATCTTCTTCCGACTTGACATAGTATGAAAGCTTTATGGTGTGTCCGATGAATCTTGAAAGGTCATAGCGGACGGTTGCATCAGCTTCTTCCCTTCTTACATGGAGTGAGAATCCGGGATTGGCACCTTCGGTGTGGTTAACCTTGATCTTGAGCATGATCGTAGCCTGGTGTCCCGAACCGCGGCTTATAAATCCGAGTTCTTCGGGAGTCCTTACCGATGAATCATATTCATCGGGCTCAAAGTTAATTACGATATCTTCTGCCTTGCCCTTACCCGCGGTATCCTCGAGAGTGAATTCCTCACCTTTTCCTGCCATTGCGACTGCCTCAAATGCGGGCTTGGGGGAAAGGTTTCCGTTGAAGAGAAGGGGCTCGGTGTCTTTTCTCCATGATGTGGGATCGGTAAGTCCCCAGATCGTAACTGAAGTGATGTTGACACCTGCATCCTGCTCATCACAGAGGAGCTTGAAATAATCATAATAGTACTTAGCCTGCTTGAAATCTCCTGCCTCTCCGGGGATGGACTTTCCTACATCCAGCTCGGTTACGTGAAGATTGTTGATCGCTGCAGCATACTTTTCAATCGCATCCTTGTACTGGTAGAGTGAATCCGCATCGGTCATATGAGCCTGAAGTCCGAATCCGTCGATGAGGCCGTCACCGTAGATGGTTCCGTCTCCGTCGGGATTGATGACATCGCTCTTTACCATTGCATGACCCTCGTTATAAGGAGTCTGGGTCATATGCTCAATGATGAAATCGGTCTTCCTGGAGAACCACTCGTTGTAATCATTGTAGAAGAGCTCGGGCATGATGGATGAAAGATCACCCTCGGGATCGAGTCCGTAATCAGCTGCGTACTCCTTTGCATACTTTACCTCTGCTTCTCTTGCATAGAGGAAGCTGTAGTAAAGGAACTCGCCTCCGATGATCTGATACCAGTAGCTCTGTCTGTATCCTTCGGGCTTCCCCTCATCGATCGCCTCGTTAACTACATCCCATGCGTAGATGGTCTCGGCATATCCGTTTGCATAGGTATACTCGATAACGCTGTAGATATATGTCTTGAGTCTCTGAAGAAGTACATCCCTGCTTACAAGGCAATCCTCATCAAGTGTTGCGTTGTAGTCGGTTGTGACCTTGCCGCCCGACATAGCCTTGAAATCCTTGGCAAAGATGGAGGGATTAACCTGTGAATGCCATACAAGGCAGTGTCCTCTTACGGGAATACCGTTGGCCTTGGCCCAGTCAAGGAGTTCCTCTGCCGCAGCATCTACGGTAAAGAGGCCTTCAGCCTCCGCATCGAAATTGTATGCGGGCTTGAACTCATTACCGAAGGTCATCGAATTGAACTGATTACATATAAATTTCTCTTTATCGGGATTACCGATCTCTGCGCCGGAATCATTCCAATGGGAGATTGCCTGTACCGCGATACCCATCTTGAAACGGTCACCGAAAATGTCCTTAAGGCTTTCGATCGACATATAATCGTATGTTGCTGCCTCAGTCCTGCTGCCGGGAACTCCCGGAAGGACTTCGGGAACCGCAGCCACAAGGGTGATCACCGAAAGCGCGATTCCCATCGCTTTGGTGAACAGTTTTTTTATTGCCTGTGCTTTCATATCCTTTTACTTTTTCCTCCTGATGAAGCCTGTATCCTCAGATCCCTGAGAGATGTATTTATCTTATTTCTGACGATATCCCTGTATTCGGGCTTAGCCAGGAAATAAACATAAGAATCGATCACGTAGCTTTCGGGCATTCCGCGCCCCGCGATCTTGAACTGGTTGAATCCCCTCTCGATATAAGAGCCTATCTGTGTATCACTTATGAATGCCGGTCTCTTTATACATTCGTTAAAGTCCCTCGGCGCCGTGGATACAAGGCAGGGATAGGACTGTGATGTGTCAAACTCAAGCTGGAACCTGGACTGCATCGTATAATGCTCTATACGTTTCGGACAGTTCGGGAAGCATACTTCGTTTACGAGTATCTCGCATCTTCCCGCATTTCCGGAATCAACGATCGTACTGAGAACATCTTCATCGTGGTTCAAGTCATAATCGAGGACCACGAGGAAAAAGTCCTTGGAAAGTTCCTCTTTCAGCTTTTCCTTATCGACGATCCTCTTTGTGGTCGATGAGATCATCTTGAAGTTCGGATAATTTTCCCTGAGATACTTTTCAAGAGGTGCCGAATTGACCAGGACCTGGTTCATACCGTTATCCGCAAGTCTCATGATAAGATTGCAGAAAGTGTCATAGCATTCCTTTTCCCCGATGAGGGAATTGGTCCAGGTAAAACGTACAGGGATTCCCCTGGAATTGTAAATGTTCAGAACGGATTCGATCTGGGCCTTGGATGAAAATCCGACCGCTGCCCTTCCTCCGTTCCATATTGCACCGGGAAAGGTTCCGTATGCGGATCCGATCGTATATCCGTCATTAAAATACTCCGGATGCGATTTCATCATATTCAGAAGCACCTGGTTTAAGAGCCTGAATACGCAGAATCCCGGGATATGCCAATATATCTTCTTATCACTGTTTTCCAAGATTTCACTCCTTACCGGGCAGTACGAATCTCTGGGGTCTGGGTTTCATGTATGTTATGAGTTTGTTGCCGACAAGCGCATCTATTATCTTGATCCTGAAAAGGCCCTGATACTCCGGCTTGATCAGGAAGTTCGAATAGGTCTCAACGAGTGAAAAGAAATTATCGGTTCTTCCCTCTATCTTGAAGTTATGGAAGCCGAGCTCCTCACTGTACTTTCCGAAGATTGCCTCAGGGGAGACAAAGGTGGGATACTCCTTGATCTTGTAATAGTTGCCCTCCTTGTAATACTCACAGCTCCAGGGCTTCTGCGGAATCTGATGCTCGGGCGGCATATTACGGTTCTTGAGCTTGATACGCTGGTTCTCGGCGATATTCTTGTAGTGATCCGATCTTCTGGGACAGTTCGGTGTACAGATGGCATTAACGAGTATCTCGCATCTGTCATGATGGTTGATCTTAGCGAGAGCATCGAATTTATTGTTGAAATCATAATCAAGGACAACGAGAGAATAGGGCTTTTCAAGTTCCTCATTAACCCTGTCTGTATCCGTCAGTCTCTTACAAGTGGAGGAGACCATTTTCATATTCGGATACTTTCCGCGGATATAATTCTCGAGAATGGGGGAAAAGATTATAACCGCATTCCTCTCATCCTTTGCTATCTCATCCAGACAGAAATTGCAGTACGGATCCTCGCACTCATATTCGGTAAGAGTCATATTGGTGAATGTAAGTCTTACGGAAACATTATGCGCGTTGAGAGTCTTAATGACATTGGTCACATACTCAGCGTTGCACTGATCGTCACTCGAGCCTCTTCCGCCGTTCCAGAGAGACATGGGAAATTCTCCGTAAACGCTTTCTATCCTGACTCCATCCCTGAACCATTCGGGATCGGATTCAAGGAGATTGATGACCATCATATTCAGAGGAAAATTATTCCTCAGTCCGGGAAGATGAAATTTTGCTTCGCCCATAATAAGCCCCCGTATAGTAATAATCCTTATAGGTTTATGATACACAAACCGTATCGGAATAATTATATTATAACGGTTTGTTAAGTACAAATCCCGTCAGTTAACTGCAAAAATGCTCCAAAATAGAGCAACATAAAGATCCGGTAACAGTGCATAAAACTAAGCGACGAACACTGCATGTATTGTATATAAGTGCAAAAACAGGGCGATGCGTAAAGCATCGCCCTGCCGGATGTTTCATGTAAGAAACTTAATTATTTAGCGTTTGCGTCAGCAACGTAAGCGTTCCACATGGTAGCTGCGGTCTCGATTGCAGCAGACATATCAAGGATGGTTCCGTTAGCAACGTCAACACCTACATGATGTCTGAAGTCGGGTCCGATATCAACCTGTGCAACTGACTCAGCGGGCTCATAAGTGCCGGTTCTGATGATTCTTACAACTGACTCGTCAACTGCTCTGAAGTCATCAAACTTAGCATAGTAAGAAGCCTTGATACCATCGAGTCCATCGATGAAATCTTCGTATCCGGGAGTATCCTGATAGAAGCAAAGGTATGCGAATGCGCACTTCCAAGCCTTGTCAGCATCATAGCATCCGGGGATGTAGTAAAGGTTCTCCTGAGCATATGATCCGAAGTGGCCATTAGCGGAAGGTCCTTCAGGGAAGGATACGAAACCAACTTCATCTTCCATTGATCTGCCGTCTTCGCCGATTCCTCTTACGTTGTCAGCTTCCCAAACCTGTCCGATATAGAAAGCGGTATTTCCGGTAAGCCAATCAGTCTTGTAGAAGTCCCAAGCAGCATCAGCGGGATAGTAGTTGTGAGCGTCATAAGTGGAAACCATCTCCTGGAAGAAGTTGAGAGCTTCAGCAACCTCAGCATCATCAAATGCTACTCTGTAGCCTGTAGCTTCGTTCTTGATGAATGATCCGCCGTTTGAGAGAACGAACTCTTCTACGCCGTCATCATAGTTTCCGGTGAATCCGTAAACATCGGGAGTACCGTCGTTATCGGTATCTCTCTGAACCTTCTCGCAAAGATCCTTCCAAGCGTCCCAGGTCCAGGTTCCGTTAGCTTGCATATCATAGAGGCTCTCGGGATCGATACCTGCGTCCTCAAGTACTCTCTTGTTGAAGAAGATTCCTTCACGTGCCTCAGGGAATCCGTTGCTGGTAGCGTACATGGTGTAAACGCTGCTTCCCTTTGCGAAGAACTCGTCAACACCGTTTCTGGTGAATACTGACTCATTCTTGAAATCAAGGCAATCAAGGGTAGAAAGATCATACATAAGTCCGGACTGTACAGCGGTGGTAGCTGCTGCGCACATACGGCCGGTGAATACATAGTATCCGTCATCGCCGCCGGAAGTTACATAATCAGAGAACTGCTGGATGCAATCGCCCCAGGTAAGCTCGTTACCGGAGAAATTCTTGGTCTCCTTAACGGTGAAGTTGTAGGTCTCCTGGCACCACTCACGGTAATCCCACATAGCTTCCTCGTAATCATTTACGGGATCAGCAGGGGTATCAGCTGCCCACCAGTTTACGATGTCAACTTCGATTCCGCCGAGATCGATAGGGTTGCCGTCAGCATCGGTAATAACCTCATACTTGCTTCCCTCTTCTTCGGGCTCTACAGGATCAACTGTAGTAGGCTGGGGATCGACTTCAGGCTGGGGAGTTACTTCGCCGGTATTGGTGTTACCGCATCCTGCAAGTCCCGCAACCATAGCTGCTGTAGCACCTACAGCAACGATCTGGTTCAAAAACTTTCTCTTCATAATCCTCCTTTTGACCAAACGGTCATCCTTTATAATATTACCCGCTTTATTGCGGATTATATTTCGGGCTGATAAAACCCACAAAGGATTATACCATAATCCTCTGTGAATTGTCCAATTTTTACATCTTGATACCTGTTGATGAAAGGCTCTCTACAAATCCCTTCTGAGCGAACAGATACAAGAAGATAAGGGGCAGAATGATCATCAGCGTACCGGTCGAAAGAATACAGTTCGAATACGCAACCGATACGGTGGACTGCACACCGGTCTGGCTCGCAATGTAAGTCGAAAGGTCATCTGCTATCGATGAAAGCGAAGTACTTACAAGCTTAAGGTTTCCGAGGAACATTCTTGAATAGAAACCGTCAGTCCACTGCCAAACGAATGAGAACAGGAAACAGGATACAAGAATTGGCTTTGCATCGGGAAGCATAATTATAATGAAAGTCTTAAGTGTTCCTGCGCCGTCAACATAAGCAGCCTCTTCGAGTTCCTTGGGGATATTTCTGAAGAACTGTCTTATAAGGTAGATATACAGTCCGTTCTTAAGTCCCATACAGCCGGCACTCAGCAGATAATACGGAAGGACCGAACCTCTGAGGTTGATCGTGTTTCCGGTTATAAGCTGTGAAAGTCCGAGGATATCGAAAAACTTGAAGTGCAGATACAGGGATGTGGACATGATCTGGGGAGGGATGATGATCATAAGAAGAACGCATCCGAACCAAAACTTCTTAAAAGGAAATTCATATCTTGCAAATCCGTATCCTACGAGAGTACAAACAGCAACCTGAAGCAATCCGATGGTAAGTGAAGTGATCATCGAATTCTTGAATGCCAGCTTGTAATTCATAAGCTTAGCCGAAAGCTGGTAATTCGCGGTCGTAAAGTGAGCCGGAATGTTGATGACAACGGGATCGTAAAGATCGCCTTCAGTCATAAAGCTTACGGAAATCTTGTTAAGAATGGGCTGGATTATCATAAAGCAGAGTCCGAACAGAAGAATGAAGCGGACAAAGCTGATAAACGCATTCGTTGCTATCTTTTTTCTTTTGAGAGCAGACATCTTGGGTCTGTCTTTGGATTTTGTCTTGCCCGTACTTGCAGGAGCACTCATCACTGCAGTATTACTCATAATAATAAACCCTCCTGGAAATTAAGAACGAGCTGATGGCTAGGAATATGATCGTCAATACGAAATAACACCATGCCATTGCGGACGACAGACCGTAGTTGAGCTGATCGACCATCGTATCGGTGATCTTAGTCATAACTTCGTTGTCGGTTCTCATACAGAAATCAACTATAGTGTAGACCCAGTTTACAAGGAAGATGGAGCTGACCATGGGGAATGTAACCTTCCAGAGGCTTTCCCATGCGGTACATCCTTCGATGGAAGCTGCTTCGTACATGCTCTTGGGTATTGTCTGGAGTCCGGAAAGGAAAACGATGATCTGGATTCCGGATGCAAGAGCTATATCATAGATATTATCGATCAGTTCGAATACTGTTTCGTACGCCCTGGTACCTATTCCGGCTGTTCTCAGAATATCCTCGAGAACGGCGGTGACGCTTACGCTGGTCATGGACTCTTCAACAGTCGCATGCATCTGGGCGATGACCGAATTGTCGGTTTCAAGTCCGAGAATAACACCGCTCGACAGGATTACGGGAAGGAAGAATATCGCTCTTACGAATGCTCTTCCGTGGAATTCCTGATTGAGTATCAGTGAAACGAAGAAGGCGAATACCATGATGGCAAGCGAGTAAACGATCATTCTTCCGAAGCCTTCAAGCAGAAGTCTCGAATAATCGGGATCGACTCTGAATGCATACTTGTAATTCGAAATTCCGTTCCTGATCATTTCAAAGGAACCGGCACCTACCTGCACATCGCAGAAGCTCATGTAGAACGACTGGACCATAGGCTTTACCATAAAGAGTAAAAAGCCGATTATAAAGGGTGATATGAACAGATAGCCTGTTACTGCCCTTCTCTTTTCAAGTCCGCTAACTTTTCCGTTTAATTTCTTCTTCATATCCGGGTCTCCGTATCGCCCTTATTTTACAACCTTATAATCTCTTGCCGGAACGTTTATTCCGTCTCCCGCATAATCGGTATATCCGTAGTTGACATATACTCTGGTTCCGTCAGCATATTCGGTTACCGATACGTAGTCATTGATATTTTCATGGCCGGTCATCTCCTGATTGAAGATATGTCCGAGCTCATTGTTATATCTCGTGTAAGTCTCTACCAGCCTGTCGTGAACAGATGCATAGCAGCTTCCGTAATACTGGGGATAAAGAGTCTTCTGAAGAGTCTTGGGATCTTCATCCATGATGCTGTAGCAAAGGCCGGCACCGTATTCGGCAGATGCGAGGATCTCATCGGTCTCACTTCCGCAGATATTTACCGGCATACCGGTGTAGTTGACATATCCGTGAAGAGCGAGTTCATAGAAAGGAATAAACTCATCGATTATGGTATATTCGCTTCCCCTAAGATCCATATGGGTGATCATATCACTGTAAACAGCCGCATAGGAGTTACCGGAATTGATCATCACGAATCCGCCGTTATCCTTGATCTCCTTGAGAACAGCTACCTGATCGATCAGTGCTTCCTGTCTGGAGTGGGGATCCTTACGGTAGAAATCGCTGGCAAGATCGGTTCCGACATCCTGGAACGAAGCACCTGTTGCTCCGTAAGAATCGCATGTCTTTACAAAGCTTCTCATCATCTTGGGGATGAGCTGCTCGTGGAGCAGGTAGTGCTCATCAAGATCGTCTCTGTCGCCGTAGGTGATCTGGCTGAAGGGATAGAGCTTGCAGAGCTCTCTGCTTATAAATCTTGCGGAATCCCTGTAAGTAAAGAATCCGTCGAAGATATTGGAGTTATATGCATACTCAACGATACCGTCAAGATATATCTGATTGCCCTGGGATACAACGGTATTGCAAAGGTTCTTGAGATCCCTTCCGGATCCGAGTGACATGATGGTATCAACATCCTTGATGTACTGCTGCTCAACGCCGCCGTTACACCAGCCGGTGAGCTTGACCACCATATTCTCAATACCGTCCTGATCAAGCTGGGTGATAACTCCCTCAGCCTCCTTATAGGTAGTGAGCGCAAGAGGTCTCGATACAGGCATACCGAAGATCTGCTTAACCTTGTCTACCGCTCCGAGTACTTCGATGACACAGGGAGCTGCGGTATCGGTATTCTCGGTAAGATATCCGTCTGCATTCTTAAGAAGATATGCCTTATATGCCTTGGCCATATCGATATAGCTTCCGGAGTCGACGAAGGTATATCTCTGGGACATAACCTCATCGGGAAGGCCTTCCTGGAAAGCAAAGATACGTGAGTTCGAAATGGAGCCTACATCAAACTCTTCTCTTTCGATTACACCATACTCGGCATTAACGTTATTGTAACTGTTGGATCTTCCGGAAATATCGGCTTCGATAGCCGCATATGCGGATCCGCCTTCAACGCTGCAGATGAAGGAATCCTTTCCGCTTGAGATTCCGAATGTGGAGAATACGGTACTGGTGCTGTGGACAAGAGCATCTCTCGCATGGCACATATCCCAGCCGTAAACATTTGCATAGTAAACGCTCTGTGCGGTCTTGCCGTTATTGAAATGGATGAGTCCGCCGCTTCCCTCGGGAACAAGAAGGAAACCTTCGTCATCAAGTCCGCCCGCTCCGAAGAAGGGAAGGACATCAACGGCAAGGATGGGACGATCCTTGGGATATTCCATAGCGGAATAAGGCATTTCCACGATAAGATCACCGCCGTCGAGTCTGTAGGTGATGTCTACATTGTATACGGCATTGCTGCCCTGATCTTCGGTACTCATAAGTTCCTTGTCTTCAAGGAACTCTTCATAAGTATATCCGGCAGATTCTTCAAAGATGGTCTGAAGCTTAGCCTTAACTGAATCGGTAGCTGTGTCACGAAGAATATAGAGAGGTTCATTGGCAAGATCCGGATATGCTGCAAGGAGAGCTTCCTTGTCATCCTTCTTGCCGAGATTGTTGATATCGTATTTCTTGTAGTACTGCTTGATGATATTGAGATCGCCGGAGCTGAGTTCAGCCATATATCCTTCCATACGCTCAACGGTACATACGGGAGGAATGACATATTCCTTCTGCACCTTACCGATCGAATAATGGACGGTTATGGATTCTCCGTCGGTATCCACTTCGTAGGTCTGGTTCTTGATACTGTAATCATAGTTGTTGTATGCAACTTCGGAACCGATCTCGTTAGCGTAGGTAACGTTAAGAGTGGATCTGATACGTCCCTTCTCCGAGCTCATTGCGATCCCGTCTTCTTCAGCATCCTCGGGAACCGAGTACCATACCTTTCCTGAAGACTTTACGAGCACATTGAAATAAGTAGTATTCGGATCGAATGTAAGCTTGAGCTCACTGTTCTCGAGTACTATCTCTTTTCCGTCTCCGGCATATGCATGAACGGGAATGATCTGCTCTTCTACTTCCGCATTCTGGTAAGTAACCACAAAAAAGATAAGTCCAGCTATGATGAGAGCAAATATTCCGGGAACGATCAGGGCCTTAAGGTTCTTGATGACCCCATTCCTGAATTCTCTCTTTTGTTCTTCGCTTCTTTTTCTCATAAATACTCCGGTACAGCTTTTTTCTATCTGATGATATTATTCAGCGCACTATGCCCTGAACAGGAATTCTCTGTAAAGTGAATAAAAATATCCGATGCCCTGAGTGATCATACTGAAGAAAAGCATAAGTATGAATATCATGACGAGCATTGCAAACAGCGAGAAAACAAGGAACAGGATGTTCTTGGCTCCGCCGAACTCATGGATCTGTCCCATACCTGCAATAAGGAGAAGTCCGCACCATACAAGCGAGATTGCCGAGAGCACCGTGTAGAACTGTGCTTCATTAACGGTAAGGCCGTTGGAAAGGATCATCAGAGGGACCTGCATGAGCGGGTAAGGAGTAAGTGCATAGCAGGTTCCGATATAAACCTGACCGAGCTTTCCTTTTCCGTCGAACAGTGTCGTGGTTGCCCAGTTGCCGATAACAAACAGTGCAAGGGGGAACAGGATACTGGCGATATATAACCAGACATTCAGATCCTCCCAGTAGACCGTCTGGATGACGAAACTGGTATATTTCAGATTGAGAAGTCTTACGAGTACGGTAGCGAACAGGATTGTGTTTGCCGCCGCGTAAGTTCCTCTTTTTTCATGGGTGAGATCCCAGAATCCGTCGAGGGGATGCGTTAAGCAATAAAGGGAGAACTTAAGCGAATCCCAATATTTCGCATCGAAGGTCTTCTTGAACCAGCCGAGGATTCCGCCCACTACACTATTTTTCTTAACTTCTGTATTTGCCATAATATGTTCTCTCTGGTCAAAGCTTTATCTGTTGCTGCCCATCTTAGCAAGCTTGCGGGCTTCTTTCTTTGCTTTTTCTCTTTCCTTGAATTCCTGACGCTGCTTCTTGTGATACTCTCTTATCTCTTCCCTGGTCATATTGTCCTCGGGATCAGGGAATCTGAATACGTCGGAAGTGGCTATCTCGATCTTCATGCTTCTGTACTTCTCGATTCCGAGAGGAATGAGGAAGACTAGAAGGATGATGGCTACCGTTATAAAGAGATGGCTCTGAACCCATTCCTTACGGTATTCCTTGAATGCCTTGGAATAATTCTCGTCATCATACTTGAGCTCGAAATATTCCATTGCTTCCTTGTATCTTTCCTGACGGAGGAGAGAACGTCCGATTCCGATGTAAGCAAGATCGTAGTTGCCGTCGGCATCGAGTACTCTCTGCCAGGATTCTCCGGAAGCTTCATACTCACCGCGGTCAAACTGGTCGATCGCGTTGTAGATATTCTGTCCGAAATCACTGAGAACGAAATAAGTAATGGAGCAGTCGGCCTGGTCAAGTACGAGAAGATCGTATCCGATATGCTCGATACCGACGGGACGTCTGAAATATCCGTCCATATTACCGTTACCGCCGAATCCGAAGACCATACGGCCCTGATCGTCATATCCGAAAAGTCTTCCGCGGTTTCTGTCGAGACATACATAGATATCATTCTCAAATGCGGTTACATCGGAGAAGGATGAAGGTCCCGAATATCCGCCTGCGGAACCCCAGTAGATATCTCCGCAGTTGAGCCAGTTACCGTTATTTACAAGAATGTTGTTTCCGAGAAGGTTAAGTCTTCTGACGGAATCAACCTTAAGATCGTCGAGAGCCTGGGCATCCGATACGGGAACGCTGGCATAAATGAAGCCTTCATAATCCATATAGATGTTGCTGTACTCGGTAGGAACGTCAACCGGCATACGGTCGATCTGTTCCTGGGTAGCGAACTTCTTCCAGATATAATCCCAAAGATCGTAAGGAGCCTTTGTGGCACCGATGAAGCCTGCGAATGTTCCGTCAGCCTCATACTTGAGAAGTCCCTTGTTGATACCGTCTGAAATGCAGTAAACTCTCTCCGCGGTGTCGACGACCAGCTTATTGGGAAGGAAGATCGTATCCGGCGAAAGCGCAGTATCAACGGGAAGGTCAAACTGCATCAGATAATTGAGATTGGAATCAACCTTTACGATTCTGTTGTTGCCCTTATCCGCTATGAAGATATTTCCGTCCTCGGAGATCGCGATATCGGTAGGTCCGCTCAGATTGGAAGGACCGGGAGCGAGCTTGATCGATGAGAACTCATGATCGTATACGAGACCCAGATCGGGATCCGTGGCAAGAACAACGATCTTGTTGTTTCCGGTATCACAGATATATACATATCCGTCATGCTGATATATTCCGGAGGGATTGTTCAATCTCTCGGGAAGTCCGAGCTCGGAGGATGTGAAAACCTTGAACACCTCATATACATCGGGAGTATCCTGTACATCACCCCAATAATCGTATATGTAAGTATAGCTTCTGTGCTCAACAGCATCCGAATGCATGGGAACACTGAGTATTCCGATTGCAGCTGCTGCAAGGACCGCACCTATTCTTTTGATCTGAAAATGTAAGGGCTTCTTCATCATTGTTAATCCTTAAGTCCGGAGGATGCCATGGTTTCGAGAATCTGGCTCTCCGAGAATATGAATATTGCTATAGGTACTATCATCAGAACGACAAGTACGGCTGCCGCTTCACCGGTTCTTGCGATACCGCCGGCCTGGATCTGCTGCATTGCGAAAGGAAGTGTTTTCATTTCCTCGGAATAGATGACCGTTGATGCCTTGTTGTTCCAAAGTGACTGAACCGAGAAGATGATGAGTGTCAGCCATGCGGGCTTAACATTCGGCATAACTATCTTACTGAAAACCGTCCACTCTGTCGCACCGTCGATCTTCGCAGCTTCGATCAGTGAAGTGGGAAGTCCTTCCATGAACTGCTTCATAAGGAAGAGACCCATCGGGAATGCGAACGCGGGTATGATTATCGCCCAATAAGTATCGATCATGTGGAGCTTACTCATGATGATGTAGTTGGGAATACCGGTAACATATCCGGTGAACATCATTGCCACGGTTACGAGCTTGAAGAATGTCTTTCCGCCGGGAAAATCATACTTTGCAAGAACGAAAGCCGCCATCGAAGCAACTATCAGGTGTCCTGCGGTTCCGACTCCGGTAATGAATACGGTGTTGAACATGTATCTGGAGAAGGAAACCCATGACTTTCCGAGAGTTACGAACAGGTCGGAGAAGTTATCGAGCGTCGGGTTCTGTGCAAATATCCTGGGAGGGAATTTGAACAGCTCGTCGAGAGGCTTGAGTGCCGACTCTACCGCATAGATGATCGGGAAGAACATTATGATCGCAACTATGAGCAGGAACAGATACAGGAAAATATCTCCGGCAATACTTCTGTTCGGCTTACGTCTCTTGATGAGGGGCTTATGATAAACCTCCTCCTCCTCTTCTTCCTTCTTCTTGGACTTCTTGGTCTTTTTTACGGAAGTCTTCTCCCCAGCGGGAGCCTTTTCGGGCCCTGCTGCTTTCTCTTCGACATCCTCTACCCCTTCGAGCTTGGAAAGAGCTTCGTCCTCGAGATTGAAAGCATCGGCATTTGCCGTTTCAACAGCCTCGGTGTTGACAGTTTCCTGTGCTTCCGTAACGATGTTCTGATTTTCTGTTGTCATATTGTTATTCTTATCGGACATATCAGGTACCTACCCTGCTGAGCATTGACTGTATTGCCTTGTTGCAAAGGATCATTATGAGGAACAGGATAGTTGCTATCGAACAAGCATAACCCATCTCGAATCTGCTGAAACCGTAGTCGAAAAGGTGGGTTACGATGGTTCTTGCAGCATAGTCGGTGGAAGGATATCCGCAGAGGGTCATAGTGACTTCACAAACGCTGAAGGCCTGGGTTATCGACATGACCGCACCGAACATGAGCATGGGCTTCATGTTGGGGAGGGTGATGAACCAAAGCTCCTGCCATCTGTTCTTGACACCGTCCATATATCCGGCTTCATACTGGGATTTATCAATACCCTGAAGACCTGCAACGAATGAAAGGAATCCTGCTCCGAGGCTCATCCAGAGAATGACCAGCATACATACGGGAAGCATATATCTGGGATCGATGAACCAAAGTATCGGAGTGTCGATGATACCGGCATTCATAAGGAATGCATTTACGTATCCGTATGCATCGCCTCTGAAGAATACCGAGAAGATAACGTAGCAGTTACCTGCGATCGAAGGTGCATAGAATACAACGACCGCAACGCTTCGTACCCATCTGGGAAGCTCGTTGATCAGCCATGCGAACAGGAAGCTTCCGAGATATCCGATGGGGCCCGTTATGATCGCTATCATGAAGGTGTTCTTGATAGCCATAAGGAAGATATCATCCTCAAGGAAAAGTGATACGTAATTCTGCAAACCTACAAATCTGGGAGCTTCCAGAATATTGTAATAGGTGAATCCGAATACGATCGAAACCACGACGGGAAGTATATAGAACATCGTGAAAATGACCGCATAGGGAGCAAGGAAGAGATAGCATGCCTTGGAAAGGCGGGCTCTCTTGACTCCCACTCTGAAATTGTGCTTTTTTACTTTGACGTAATCTTTTAAAAATTGTGACATCTGTTACATTTCTCCGTATACAGGTAAGCCGAACTCACGTCTCTTTCTGTCTATCTCGTCATCGATGAGTATCGAGTAATCGATGATCGTCTCACGGGCATCCGTCTTCTCGTTGATTACCTTTCTGCAGGCGTTTGCGATATGACGTCCGGTGTAGTATCCGCCGGGAACCTCTCTGATACCAACGGTTGAATCCCACTGTTCGTTGAGTACCTGAATATCGTTGTAGCTCCATGAGAGCTGTGAGAATGCATCGCGGTTTGCGGTGGCGTATCTCGCGGATGATCCGAGGAGCGCCTCGATCTCACGTCCGAATCTGACCTGAGTCTCAGGTGTAGCCCACCACTTCATGAACTCCCATGAGTTCTGCTTTACCTTCTCGTCATCGGTGGCGATCATCATTGTCGCGTTACCGGTGATGAAGTCTGATCTGTCAATGTAAACATTGCCGTTCTCATCTACTCTTTCGGTTCCGGGAACGAGAGTGAAATCCCAAAGTCCCTTGATCTCGGGCGCGGATACCATCAGCGTGTTGTACTGAGAGTAGTTGCAGATTCCGATAGGCATCTCGCCCGAACGGAAACGGCTTACGAAGTCATATATTACAGGAAGACCATAGTCGTTAAAGTATCTAGTGTAATCATCGAATGCCTTAACGCCGGCCTCGGTATCTACGGTAGTCTTGTTTCCGATATCGTTGTACATATCACCGCCATACTGGAACAGGAGCGTGAAGTACAGTGAAAGATCGGGAACGTTGGATGCAACTGCGGTTGATGCCGTTGCGGTGGTGCTGGAACCCGCTGCTGTAGGAATACCTACGGAGAGGTTGTTACCCTGAATGGTGGGAAGCATCTCAATGAGTTCCTTCCAGGTGTTGGGCGGCTCGAGTCCGAGCTCGTCAAGTACGTCCTTGCGGTAGAACATAACGCAGAACTGCTGCTGCTCGGGAACCGCATAAATATGATCGTCCAGTCTGTACTGCTCGTAAGAGCTCTCGGAATAGTGGCTCAGCACTTCTTCCCATCCTTCAAACTGGGTGATGTCTTCGGATGCATGTCTGAGTGCGTAGTTGACGGGCTGGTCGGCACCGACCGAAAGAACGACATCGGGACCTCTTCCGGCAAGAACCGCATTCAGAAGCGCGTTGGGATCGACAATCTCCACATTGACCTTGATTCCCGTCTCGGGAGTGAACGTGTCATCGATCATTGTCTTAAGGATGGTACCCTGGTCACGTCCGGTGGTAACCCATACCTTAATGGTATCTTCACGGCTTGCTCCTTCGTAGACGTTACCTACGGAATTGTAGTCGACTATGAATGAGGATACGAAGCTCTTGACCTCGTGTACCGCCTTATTCCAGAAATGTGACTTGTCGATGGGAGGATTGGTTCCGGTTCCCGTTACGACGATGTAATCAATATCCATCTTGGTATCGCTGAGGTTGAGCATCGCGGTACCGAGAGCGGTGATATTATCCTTAAATGTAATGAACTCGTGAGTGATCTTACCGGGCTTCTCACAGAAACGCTCAAGCTGCTGGGCAACGGTCTGGGCTGCAGCGATATTGGTCGCCTTCTGGCCCGTAAGCTCTACATATTCGTCAACGATGCGGTAGAGTCTTCTGTACTCGAGTTCCATCGCATCCATGATCTCGGGATAGTTGTCCTGGATACGGTAATCTCTGTACTGGTCGGGATTTGCACCGGTAAATACAAGGATCCTTCTGTAGATCTGGTTGAGTCTGTAGGTTGAATCCTCGAGCTCCTCGATGATGGGACCTACATTTCCGAGAGCGGATTCGATCCTGATGGTATGGGTGCCCTTGGTAAGATATACGTTGCAGTCGCTGCCTTCGCTGTCTGCAAGTCTTACGCACTCCCAGTCATTGTCATAGGGGAAGGGAACCGCTTCGGCTTCTTCAAAAGGAATGACTCCGTCGATATAGATCACTCTGGAGGTTATCTGACCTCTTGCATAATTCTGACGGCCTTTGATCATAAAATTGTAGTAGCCGTCCGCGGGAACTTCGAACTCCCACTCGATCCACTGGCCTGCGGCTCTCCAGGATTCACCGCCGGTATAGTTGAGAACGGTGCTGGTAACGCTGTAAGGCTGGGTGGTAGGTGAAGCTCTGTCATACTTCGCATAAAGAGATGACTCACTGCGGCGTACGGAATCCTCACCCTGAATGATCTGGATGTAATCTGCTGCCGCACCGGTATCCGAGGGTGCTGCCGCAATGTATTCCTGATATGATAAGGGTTCTTTGACCGGCTCAAGAGAAAGAGCCTTGATGACCATGGGCTCGCTCTCAGCTCCGAGGCCGATAGTCTGTGAACCCTTGTCAAAATAGAATGTGTAGGGATGCTGAACATAGCCCATATCATCCCTGAAATATGAAGACTGCCAGTCGAATATCTCGACCTGTGCAGGTCTGATCTCGTTACCCTGGTTATCGGTTCTTACCTCGCCGCCGTCAGTCCAGATACGGGAGAAGATAAGTGTGCTCGCATCAGCGAAAGGAAGCTCTCCGTTGATGTATACGGCTCTCTCGGCCTGAACGCCTCTTGACTCGGGAATAAGGTAATCCATCTTGACGTAATAGTATCCCGCTTCGGGTACGTCAACAGGGAAAGATACCACCGATTCGGTCTCGGTATAAAGAGCCTTGGCCTCATCGTAGTAATCGGCAACCACCTCTGCCTCTCCGTTTTCGACGGTGTAATTAAATATATCGATGTCTACCGTCTTATCGGGGCATGTAGCTCCCTCATGTTCGAGCAGGTAACCGGTATAGGTCCCGGTCCTCTCGAGTCCCACTACATCCGTAGTGAGATCGTATCCTGCGTACTTCTCATAGAATGTTTCTTTACCGCGAAGGTTAAGAAGAACGCAAATGCCTGCGAATGCTCCGCAGAAAACAACTGTGCCTATAAGCTTTTTTGTTCCGTTTCTCATAGTGTTTATTATATTTACGATAGGTTAATTAATCCAATTAATTTTTGCTTTTTCGGTATTAATTTTATGCAAAAAATCGATAGAAAGTCAATTGTCTGTGGAATATTTTGTGCATATTCCACAGTTTTAATAGCTTTTAATGTATCTGCCTAAGGTTTTTTTAGCTTTATTTGACCATCTTCGTATGAAACGACCAGTCTGGGGGTCTCTCCGCCGAGTTTTTCGACCACATCCGCGGGCAGCTGCAGGCGTCCCGCCTTGTCCACGACCACATACTCTTCCTGGGTTTCCTCGTTCCTCCAGTCAACTCCCGACTCTTTAAGCCTGTCGGCAAAGCTCTCCTTGAGTATCCTCTCGGAACTGATACGGCCGTCCCTTATCGCGACAACCCTTCGAACCTTCCTCGAAAGCGCCAGATCGTGCGTTACGACAAGTATCGTCTGTCCCGCCTCATTTAGCTTCGTGAATATCTCGAAGATCTGGTCGCCCGTCTTCTCATCGACCGAACCCGTAGGCTCGTCCGCAAGAAGGAGTCCCGGCGAGTTTGCAAGTGCTATGGCTATCGCTATTCGCTGCTGCTCACCTCCGGAGAGGGTCTGCAACTTAGAGTTGCGGTGGTCTGCCATTCCGACCGCTTCGAGCAGTTCCTCGGCCCGCTGCTTCTTTTTCTTCTGACCGCTGAACCTCATCGGTATGCAGATATTGTCTATGGCAGTCAGGTACGGGAATAGGTTCCTTGCGTTGTTCTGCCAGACAAATCCGACCGTCTCACGCTTGTACTTTACCCTCTCGCTCTCTGTCATACGGAAGAGATTCTTTCCTCCGACGAAGAGCTTTCCCGCGCTGGGTATGTCGAGTCCGCCGATCATATTGAGGAATGTCGATTTACCCGAACCGGAATTACCGATGAGTGCGGTAAATTCTCCCTTTTCAACCTTCAGGTCCAGACCCGACAGTGCGAGCACCTCTGTTTCCTTGGTCTTGTAGATCTTGACCAGGCCTTCCGCATCTATCATATATTCGGGAGTTTTAACTTCATCAGCCATCTTCACCGCTCCCTTCTATACGTCCGTTCTTGAGCTCTATCAGCTGGTCGCCCGCTCCCATGAGACCGACATCGTGGGTCGTCATGATAATGGTGACATGCTCTTCTTCCGATATCTGCTTGAACAGTCTGGTCACCTCGGTCGCCATTCCGGAATCAAGCTCTGCGGTAGGCTCATCCGCAAGTATTATCTTCGGGTGATGTGCGATCGCTCTGGCTATCGCAACTCTCTGCTGCTCTCCTCCGGACATCTCCTGCGGCATATGGGTCATTCTGTTTGAAAGACCCACGATGGAGAGTACCTCCGCCGCTCTCTTGTCCATATCTTCCTTAACGCCGGCCATGCGCATCGCAAATTCCACATTCTGTATGGCATTCATCGAAGGAATGAGACTTACGGACTGGAACACAAACCCCATCTGTCTTCTTCTCATATTCTCCCTTGCGAGTGCATTCATGGAATGGGAACTCTTTCCGTCGATGAGGATCTGTCCCGACGTCGGATCGTCCAATGCTCCGATTATATTAAGAAGGGTCGTCTTGCCCGATCCGGATTTTCCTCTCAGGATACACATGGTATCTGGCTGTATGGTACAGGTGATACCCTTAAGCACCGAAACCTTACCGCCGGGAGTCTGGAAATCTCTTGTGACACTTTTGACTTCAATAAGCGATCCCATATTACTCCTCTCCCAGCTTCAGTGCCTTGATCATGTTCTGCTTTCTTATGATCATCGCAAGCACCAGTATGCTGACTACAAGCATAAGTCCTATTGATGCAAACAGCTTGGTCATATCGGAACTTTCCCTTATCATCACAAGAGGAAGTATCTGCGCCGAGGATGAATATGCGGTCTGCAGCATGGGAACATAAAGAGTGTAAGCTATAAAGCCCGCAAGAGCACCCGCCGCAACGGAATACAGTCCGCATATGGCCTGCTCTATCGAGAGCATCTTCAGCATCTCAAAGGAATGCAGTCCCATTGCCCTGAGAACGCCGAGCATCATCTCCCTTGCCTTTATCGAAAGAACCCAGTATATAAGATATCCAGCCGCACACAGAATGAGCATTACGATAAAGCTCATCGTAAGGATTCCGTTCATTCCCTGGAGCAGTGGATCTTCAACAGTCTTCTCAAGATCCTTGGTCCTGTCGGAAAAATACGTAAGAGTCGTTTCGGACTCGTCA
>JAFWUY010000077.1 GCA_017524035.1 Lachnospiraceae bacterium
CCCCTGGCTGCTTCTCCTGATGGTCAGTGCAACTTTCACAGGTGCGATCATCAAATCCTTCGAGGATGCCCTGAGCGTTTGTGCGGTTCTCGTAGCATACATCCCCATGCTGATGGATACAGGCGGTAATGCGGGAGGACAGGCATCGGTTACGGTCATCCGTGGTCTTTCACTCGGAGAGATCGAGTACAGTGATGTGCCCGGTGTAATATGGAAAGAAATACGTGTTGCGGTCTTCTGCGGACTGACACTTGCCGCCGCAAATCTGGTCAAGCTCCTCGTATTTGACCGGCTTGCACTCCCCGTGGCCCTCACCATATGCCTCACCCTTATCGCGGCGGTACTTATGGCAATGCTGATCGGATGCATGCTCCCCGTCGGTGCCAAGCGCCTCGGCTTTGACCCTGCGGTCATGGCAAGTCCCTTCATCACGACCATAGTCGATGCTCTCTCACTTCTTGCATACTTCAGAATTGCAACGATGATACTTCATTTATAGACATTGAATTTGCAGGGGGGACTCATGACAGTCCCCCTTATTTATTTAAGATTTAATTAATTTAAGTAAATGTCAGGTCAGATACTGTATAATGAATTCGCCGATGATTTTTTATGCAGGGAGAAAACGATATGAAAAAACGATTAGTGACAATACTTATGATATTCGGACTCGCGTTTTCTTTTGCGCTCAGCGCGTGTGCAGGTAAGGAAGATCCGGGCACGGCCGATGCGGATGTCGAGGAAGAAGATGATGAGGATGAGGACGACAGGGACAATGATGAGCCCGATGAAGAGCCTCTCATGTATGCCACAACGGAAATAGATTATTCTTCGAATAAATCCGTCCTTAAATTCGCATTTGGCACATGGGATATGATCGACAGCACAACGGGCGAGACCTATGCAACGCTCGAGATCGATTATGACGGCTCTGTCCGTTACACCTATCTTCCCACCGATGTTACCGTATCCGGAAGCATCATGTTCAAGGAGCCATTCGACGATGTTCTTGACGGAATGTGCGCATACGATATCACCCTATCGGGGCTTGAGGATGCATTCGGATGCTGGCTCGATGAAGAAACCGCATCCGGCACATTCAGGATCGCCCAGAGTTCCGGCAAGGATTACATGTATCTTGAGGAGCTCGGAAACGGAGGATCCAATATCGCATATGAAGTATTCAGAAGCCCGTATACCTATGAATATGACTTTGATCTGAACTGGATCCTCACAAGAAATAATAGCGTCAACTATATAGAAAATACCGAAAAAGATAACGTGTTCAATGCCTTCGTATACGAATCGGCTCCCGACTCCGTCTGTCTTCAGAGAGTTGATGACGTCGCATTCGAAACCTACAAGGAATACACCGGCTTTAAGTATATGGCCGCATATTTTGACGGAAGAGATTATTCCGAAGCGGTATGGTACAACATTGCACCCGGTGCGGATCTGAGCGGCATCGTCTCTACCAAAAAGTTTTCAAGAAACAACCCGTTAACCGTTTATGAGGTTACCGTATCGGACGGAAAGATCACCAAAATGGTCGAGGCTGACCGCGGTGAATACGGCATATATGAACTCTATCCCCTAGAACAGGACGTAAAGTGCGACGGAGAGAAGTTCATGATCAATGACAGCACATTTTACTTAAGCGACTACGGCATCACCGATACCGTGATTCTTGATTATGAGATATTCGGAGAGTATCTCATACTTAGAGCCGATCAGAATCCCCACGCAAATACCTATGTGGTATTCAACATGCGCACTTCATGGCCCGAAAAGACTTTCTCAGGCTGTAATTTCCTTCATGGCGATCACGTATGGGATTCCTACTATACATATATGGACACCGTCTATAACTACGAAGGATATCCCGTAGCATCGGTGGAAGGCTATGAGATAAGTGATCTTTCTTTTGCGGGACTGAATAGTAATGAACTCGTCATCTCTTACTGGAAGGATGATAAATACAGAGATACTGTCACAGAATCCATCGACAGACCCATTAACTACAACGATCCCATATATGCACTGGCTGATTACAGACACCATCCATGTGCAGATACATGGAAAGAATTCATTAGCTATGCACCTCAGGGCTCTCAGATGTTCATCATGGTCAACCCTCCTGAGGATGAATCGTGGGTCTACTGTATGCCCCTGCCCGTAGATGACACTTACGGACTTGATTACGTATATGTAGTTGCACTTCAGGATAATACATTTGTAAATCTCGGAAGCAGTGAGGGGCCCATACTGGATAGGGGCAATGTCACCTGCTACAGCCTCACCGTTCCCGAAGCCGGCTCTTCCGTCACAATCTATGCTGAGACCGAAAACGGCACATCCATGTGGCCCGTCTCAATGATCAGCGGAAAAGAAGACATAAGATACGTTTTCGAATAAACGCTTTTAAAATTTCACCTGCCATTATCATAGGTGGGGATATGTCAAATGAAAAACCGGCAGTCGCATTTAAGCGGCTGCCGGTTTCATATGAGAGGATTTATCAAATGCGGAAACTGTCAGGTTGCGGGACTTATCAGATTGCTCCCGAGAGCATTGCTTCGAGCTTAGCCTTGGGCATTGCTCCGAGTCCCTGATCCACAACCTTGCCATCCTTGATAACAACGAATGCGGGGATGCTCATTACGCCGTACTGTTCGGCAATATCTCCCTGCTCATCGACATTGACCTTGCCGACCTTGGCTTTGCCTTCGTAAGCTTCAGCCAGCTCCTCGACAACGGGCATCATCATCTTGCAGGGTCCGCACCAGTCGGCATAGAAATCGACCAGTACGGGAACATCGCTCTTTAATACTTCTTCATCAAAGTTGTCCTTTGTAAAAATGTATTCCATATTTTCACCGTTTGCGCTCTCGCGCCCTTTCCTTTTTTATACATCGCATTTACTTGTTTTTGACACTTGCTAAGTTTATTATATGTGGTATGGAAAACTTATCAAGTACGCAAAATAAATTAACCTGGTAAGAAAAAACTGACTTAGGGAGACAGAAGTATGAGCAAAAAAGAACCGTTATGTGACAGCGTCGGCGGAAAAGGCTGCGGTCTCAAGAAGGTAATAGATATAGTCGGCGGAAAATGGAAGATCATGATACTCTGTGTCATCGACCGTGACGAGGTGGTAAGATACGGCGACCTTAAGCGTACGGTTTTCGGGATCACAAACACCATGCTCGCACAGTCACTGAAGGAGCTTGAAGCGGACGGACTGGTCATCCGTAAGCAGTACGACGAGATGCCGGTCCGTGTCGAGTACTCTCTTTCGCGGAAAGCAAAGACGCTTATTCCGATACTCCTCGATCTCAAGAAGTGGGGAGAAAAAAATCTATAAACAGTCCGGCCGGATCTTTATTTAAAGTTAGGCTTTAATTTTTTCTTGACACGCTTTAAAATCACGTGATAATATCAACTCAGAACTTAATTTTTTAAAGTAACACTTTAAATTGTTTGGAGGATATTATGAGCGAAAAATACGTATCGGAAAAGAATGCAGCAGATAAGAAAAGAAGAAGGATATTAAACATCGCAAATTCATTTGCGTTAATGCTGGCAATCATAGTTTTCTTTTCTCTTTACAGTCTGATCATCGATGCAATGACTGACAGCAGCAAGTTTGAAGTCAGATTCGAAAACGATGAGACATTTGCAACGCAGGGCAGGATCTACAGGCTCTATGTCGACGGAGAGGAATATTGCGACATCGACTACAACAGGTACAGTCTCACCGACGATAACGGAAACACCGATTACAAGTACTGCACTCTCATCGAGGATGCATCAAGACTCACCTACACAGTGATCCTTTGTGCGATGCTTTATGTCGTGATCGTCATCGCGAAGAAATCAATAGATTCAACTCCGTTTACAAAAGAAAACATCAACCGGGTGAAGCTCATCTCTCTCCTGCAGCTGCTTCTCGCAGTGCTTCCCGGCATGGTCAGAATGGTGATGTCATTCATAAGATTCAATTACTACAGCTCAAGTTTTGATATCACATCATGGTATCTGTTCGCGATATCCGCAGTCATTGCCATGATCGCATTCATCTTCCAAAAAGGTCTCGATCTTCAGGAAGACGTTAACAGCTTTATCTAAGGAGGCAGCCATGGCGATAATCATAAGACTCGACCGCGTTATGGCGGACAGAAAAATGTCACTCAATGAGCTTGCGGATAAGGTGGGACTTACAAATGTAAACATGTCAAACCTTAAGACAGGCAAGATGAAGGGTATCAGATTCGAGACGCTCAATTCCATCTGCAAGGTACTGGACTGCCAGCCCGGAGACATAATGGAATATACAGCGGATAAAGATTAACTTATGAGGAACAGGCATGAAAAAGGCAGATGATCTTATATACGGAAAAGTAATGAAATGGCTGTACGGTGCGGCATATGCTCTGTGCCTCTTCGCCGACCTTAAATACATCATCAAGTGGACACGAGTCGGAGAAACGGAGGACAGCCTTGCTCTCTTTATAATACTGATGTTCTTCCACTTAGTATTCCTTATTCTTGCCATCGTCTGGCACAAGAAAGGACGTGCGGTCCGCGGTTCCATCATTCTCCTTTTTATTCTCGGCTGCTTTGCTCTCATGTCGGTCGCAACAGCGAACACGATGACAGAATATATTTACAAGTCGAGATACGGAACTTACGACAAAACAATTGATGATTTCAGGATGAAAGCAACACTAAGTGTCACATCGGAAAGTCTTGAAGGTGACAGATGGTCTGACCGGATCACCAATACGGAGGCCGGGCAAAACCTCTCACCGCAGCTTTCTTTCGACAGGGTGGACGGAGCTTCATATTACGTCATATATATGGTTGATGAAACCGCGGGCAACTGGGTGCACTGGTATGCCGAGGTCACGGATACAGAGCTTGAAGAGGGTGCAAATCCCGGACAGTATGTTGGACCTTACCCTCCGATAGGATCGGGCGATCATTACTATATGATCTATGTGTATGCCATGGCGGATAAGCCGGACATGAGATATGACGGTGAATTTCCGGAATTTGACAAAGAATGGTTCAGGGCCGATGTTCTGTGGTCAGGCTTTCTGAACGTAAAGGACCGGGCGAACGATCCCGTGATCTACGGAAACGTTCTCGAATACGGATATGTGTACGGAACCTACTCGAGGTAAAGCGACAGTGAACAGGGGGACGGTTCACTCGTCATTTATCCTTTGATCTCTTCTACGTAGTGAACCGAAGAAAGCGTGAAAATGTCATTGATCAGATTGGTATGTGATTTGTGCTTGAAGATATTGCAGGTGACGTAGAGTCCGATATCCTTGGAGTGGATTGACGCATTGTTTTTCTTTTCAAGGACGGATACGCTGTAGCCGTGCTCGTTCATGTAAGAAAGGAATTCCTCCACGCCCGTCTCACTGTCCAGTTCAAGATAGAGAGAAAGCCTGCTCGCAATGTTCTCCTGAAAAAGAGAAACTCTGTTTAATACCACGACTATGAACTGAATGGTCAGAAAGCAGACTATGCTTCCGATGAGAAATCCGGAACCGATGAGCAGACCAAGTGCAGCCGTACTCCACATGGTTGCCGCCGTCGTAAGTCCTCTTACCAAGGTACGTCCCGTGGAGACTATCGTGCCGACTCCGAGGAAGCCCACACCGGTAATGACGGTTGACGGGATACGAGCGGTATCCGCTGAACCCGTGGTATAGAACAGGAACAGATTCACCATGGCGCAGGATGCGGCACCCACACATACGAGTGCGAAGGTCCTGACACCCGCAGACTGGCCTCTTGCTCCTCTTTCAAGTCCTATGAGCGCACCGAAAAGCGTGGCAAGCATGAGCCTTACTATCAGAGAAAGTACAGGCAGCTCTTCTATGGAATCTGTAATCATATTCTTCCCTCACAGTCATAAATATTTATATCTGTATTTTACCATTTAATCCGCTTCTTGTGTCAGATTACTTATATGAACGCAAAAAGAAACACAGGTACGCCCTGTGTTTCTTTTATCCCAAGTCACAATATTTACATAGCGGCTCTGAAGATCGCAAGCATTGCCTCTTCATTAAGGACCTTCGCGGATCCCATCTCTCCTCCGACACCGACTGCGCACTTATGAGCCATTGTGACAAGATCTTCGTCTGTTGCCTTTACTCCGAGCTCACGGAGATTGGTAGGCATATTGATGCTCCTGTAGAAATCTTCCATTGCCTCGATCCCGGCAAGTGCGATCTCTTCGTCCGATCCCTGATCGGCTACATCCATTACATTAAGGGCGAACTTCTTAAATCTGTGCAGACAATCCTTATATACATATCTTGCCCAGCTTCCCCAGATCGCAGCAAGTCCCGCACCGTGAGCCACATCATATAATCCGCCGAGCTCATGCTCAAGCTTATGTGTCATCCAGTCACCGCCGTCGTTTCCGCATCCGGTAAGACCGTTGTGTGCAAGGCTTCCTGCCCACATGACTTCGGCACGTGCATCGTAATCTTTAGGATTGTCGCGAAGGATGACTGCGTTCTTCTTAACGGTACGGAGAAGCCCTTCCGCAAGCGCATCGGTGATCTCCATATTTCCGCCGTTTGTAAAATATCTTTCCATCGTATGCATCATGATATCGGTGCATCCGCATGCCGTCTGATAATCGGGAAGGGTCATGGTAAGCTCGGGATTCATGATAGCGAACTTCGGACGACCGAAATCACTGCTGTATCCGCGCTTTACAAGTCCCTCTTCCTTGGTGATGACAGACGAGTCACTCATCTCACTTCCGGTAGCTGCGATGGTAAGGATAACACCCAAAGGAATGCATCCTTCAGCGGTTCTCTTATAATCATAGAAATCCCATACATCGCCTTCATTGGCAAGACCGTAACCGATAGCCTTGGCGGAATCTATCGCACTTCCTCCGCCTACCGCAAGCAGGAAATCAACTCCTTCCTTTCTGCAGAGCTCGATGCCTTCGTAAACAAGTCCGAGGTGGGGATTGGGAACCGCACCGCCTAAAGTGACGTAAGCAATGCCTGCAGCGTCAAGAGTATCTGTTACCCTCTGAAGAAGTCCGGACCTTACAACGCTTCCGCCTCCGTAGTGGATCAGTACCTTCTTTCCGCCGAATTCCTTAATGAGCTCAGCCACCTTGCTTTCGGTGTTCCTGCCGAAGATAACCTTGGTAGGTGTGAAATATTTAAAATCAAACATCAGCAGCTCCTTTCATAATGACAAACTTTCATACTGATCTCATTTTACTGGCCGGTCAGGCATCTTGCACCTATTTTTCTGTTATTTTATCTTTCATTTTTTGTCATGGGATGAAATAATGGGATTATGAATCCACAGATGATCGCGAAAATAAAAGAGCTCGGTTTCGAGGTTACTGAAAAGTCCGGGGCACTGATTAAGGTTTCACTTCCGCAGGTCCCCGCAAAAGAAAAAATGCTTGAACTATTCGCTGCGCTCGGTCCCGAGGATGAGATCCTTTTCGAAAACTTCTATCCCTCAGGCATTCCGAAGGGAAAAGCTTACGTAACTGCGATCATATACGAAGGAAAGCCGTACTTTAAGGACAGCTGCACCGGTTTTGAATCGAGCCTTTACACAACAACACCCGACGATATGGCCGACAGGGTGACCACGAACTGGGACAAGGACCCTGGCGGTGACGGTCTCTATAAAAACTGCATCTACATAAGGCACAACCCATATCCATACAGGGAACTGAGAACGACCGTACTGCTTCCCGACATCAAGTTCGACGGTTTTGAGCATGGCGCAGATCAGCTTTTGTCTATCGGCGGCATGATGATGCTGATAGGTGTATTCTTCTTTTTTGCAGCCGAAAAAACACCGCTCCAATCCTTTCTTGCCTTCTTCATAATAGGTCTGGTCTTCTTCATTCCGGGCCTTCTCATACGCATACCATACAATATAACTTCCCGTTTCTGGCGCTGGCAAAAAAAGGTCGATAAAAGAAAAAAATATAAGATCACAATGACGATGAACGGAAGCACCTGTGAGCTTAAGGATGTAAAGACACTCAAAAAAAAGCTGGACGAATTCTATTCATCAAACGGAAGGTACGACATTGTCGTGGATCCTCCGATGGCGGGCATCGCAGCGTACAGTGCTTACTATGATGCCAAGCGCAACTTTTACGTTTATACCTTCAAAACACTCACAGGTGACAAGGTCACATACAGATACTTTGCCTGCGTGGGAAGGTCACGCGAGGATCTCGTGCAGATAAGCAAGCTTATAAAAAGAAAACGCATCTCTCTCAAGGACTACGGATTCGAAAAAGCCTGGGAGTGGGAACAGCCTATGATCGAGTTTCCGCACAATTAAGGATGGCAATGGTTTTACGAATGCGAAAATATGAGTTTTATGCGATAGCCCTGATAAGGATCATGTAAATGACGGTTCCGGCCAGAATGCTTATTACAGGATTTCTCTTCCAAACCTGCAGTGCTACTACGGATGCGCCCGCCGCAAGCTCGGGGATTCCGAACGGATGTGAAAGGAATGACACATCCTTAAGGCAGTAGATGACGAGAAGCCCTATTATCGCCTGCGGAAGAACCCTTCCCAGATACGAGATATAAGCGGGAGTTTTCTTTCCGAATACCAGAAAAGGAAGAAATCTCAGAGCTATGGTCACAAGCGCCATTGCGGAAACAAGAACAGCTTCTCTCATTTTGCCCTGCCCTCCCTTCCTTTGATAAGGGTAAGGACCAGGGTGATAAGGAGCATCGAAGGGATCAGGAAATTACCGGCTCCAAGCAACGCAAGACAGACAAGCGTGCAGAGCAGTCCCGTAAGTGCGGGAACATGATCCTTGGTTGTGATCCACTGCTCTGTAAATGATGCGATGAAAAGCGCCGTCATGGAAAACTCGATCCCCGCCGTGGAAAAAGAAAGCACAGCCCCGAGAAGACTTCCGAGCACACTTCCGATAACCCAATAGGAATGATTAAAAAGTGATACGAAGAAACGGTATCCGTTATCCGTTTCCTTATCTTCGCAAAGAAGGGAATAAGTCTCATCGGTCAGCGCGAAGATCATGTAGGGTTTATACTTTCCCGCATTCTTATACTTGTCGATCATGGATATGCTGTAGAAAAGATGTCTTGCATTTACCATTATCGTTGTAAGCACGGTCGTGATAACGGATGCTCCGCCCGATATCAGATTTATACCGACATACTGCATTGAGCCCGCATAGATGAACGTGCTCATCGCAAATGCCCATAAAACACCGTATCCCGCATTTCTCAGAAGTATTCCGAATCCCATTCCGAGGACTATGTATCCTGCCATCACGGGAACGGATCTTATGAATGCTTTTTTTATTGCTTCACTCTTCTTCATATCTATATCTGCCTGTGATCATGTCCGGCTTATAATTCCTTACGGGTCATCTTATGATTATCGCCTAAGTAACAGTCATTGTAACATTACCTGTTATATTTTATGGTTTTCGGGCTGAGAATGCATCATTTTTTCTGCGGATTTATCTTCATTTTTTGTTATGTGATAATATATAAATGCTCAGTGAATAAGTAATTCCAAGAGGTATCAGGCAATGGAAGAAAAGATCATCAGCGTTGAGATGATGAGAAAAAGCGACGCATATACCATAGCAAATTTCATTCCGGGCAGGGAGCTGATGCTTCGTGCCGCAAACGGAGTATATGAATCATATAAAGAGTGGTCAGGCAAAAGGATCGCGATCGTAGCCGGGGGCGGAAATAACGGCGGTGACGGCTATGCCCTTGCAGGGATACTTGCGAAAAAAGGGATCTCCTCCACAGTCATACAGACATCCGATAAGATGAGTGAGGATGGTAAATACTACTGCGATATTGCTAAAGAGCTGTCTGTGGAAATGATCCCCTTCACCGAAGAGACGGATCTTAAGGCATATGATGTGATCGTTGACTGCATTCTCGGAACCGGCTTTACCGGAGAAGTAAGAGGCACCGCAAGAAATGCTATCGAAGAGATCAACGAAAGCGGTGCATATGTGATAAGTGTTGATATCAATTCGGGAATGAACGGAGATACCGGCGAAGCTGCACTTGCTGTAAGATCGGATCTCACGGTTTCAATAGGATATCTGAAGACCGGGCTCGTTTCCGAAGCCGCTAAAAAATTTACAGGCAGGCTGGTGAATGTTGATATAGGGATCGTTCTGGTCGAAGAATAACGGGCTTAGAGGCCGTATGATTTATGAAGCTTTTCAGGCACGAGATTTTATATGGAATATTTCTGGAAGCAACAGGATGACATTCCGGCAGGAATGGGATATCCGCTATTTGGAAAAGAACACATTGCATGCACGGCTGTAACACTTCTTACAGTCGTGATCTTTATATGCATTTTCAAAAGCTGCAACAGGAAAACACAGGGAAGAATACTTAAACTGATCCCGGTCTTTCTTGTACTGCTCGAAACATTCAAGGATCTTTTTCTTGTATCGGTCGGGAGATTCGGCAGATGGTATCTTCCGCTCCATGTCTGCAGTATGGGAATATATGTATTCTCCTTCTGCGAATTTCTTCCATGGAATAAAGCTAAGAAAGTCTTCGGTGAGATCGCACTTGTACTTATCATGCCCGGTGCGCTTGCAGCTCTCATATTCCCCGACTGGACAGTTTATTATCCCGTCTTTAATTTCATAAATCTGTATGCATATGTCTGGCACGGACTGCTTGTTCTCTATCCGCTGCTTCTGCTCATTAAACGCGAAGTTCAGCCGTCGCTAAAGCATATCCACTACATTCTTATATTTCTTGCCGTGGTTGTTCCGCCGATTTACCTGTTCGACAAGGCATACAACGTAAACTATTTCTTCGTCAATTGGCCGGAAAGAGACACTCCACTGGCCTGGCTCGCATCCTTCATGGGCAATCCCGGATACCTTTTCGGATACGGAATCCTCGCTCTCCTCGTTATCCTCGTCGTATATACTATCCTCAGTTCAATTTCAATAAGTTCTTAAAATACGGCTTTTCCGTAGAATTTCTGCAGTTTGCATAAGGGATCGTAGGTTTCCTTGGCACGCCTCAGGCCCTCGATGCCCATGTCCTCTTCACGGTTTACAAACTCGTATTTCGAGACCGCTTCGGAGGAAGCAAAGCACTGGTTCACCGCCGCAAAGGCTCCGTTATGTGCATAGTCACCGATAGCTTTCTCGTAGTGGACGTCAACGCAGGAAGGTGATATCTCTGATGCGATGGTCATCGCAACGGGTTCGTCTCCGACATAAAGGATTCCGCCGAACACGTTCATATCGTAGAAATTCATAAGAGTAAAACCGATAGATTCATATTCGAGAATCTCCGCGACCGAAGGCTCTCCTCTTTCCTCAAGCCACTTCGTAGCCATCTCGAGCGCGGCGCATTTATTGTGCATTCCTATCTGTTCATAGTGCCAGCCGGGATACGTATTCTTGAAATGATTGACATGATTGCGCTTTTTCTGAAGTTTTCTTCCGGAGAGCGTCGCAAGTCTTTCACGGCTGTAGATGTAATCGTTGTCATCCACCGTCGTATTCCACAAAACGTTCACGACACTGTCAAGCTGTCCTTTCTGCTTCTCATCACAGAGGCAGAATTCCAAAGGAACATTTCTCCTCTCCGCATCCTCCTTCAAAAGATCAATACATTTCTTCAGATCGACAGGCTTATCGGACAAAGGAAAACCGTACCCTCTCCTGTTTTCGCTCTTTCCGTGGTAGTAACGATACAGAACACCGTCCTTAATCGCAATCTCGGTATCGTATTTATCGGCAAGCAGCAAAATATTGGCAAGCGAACTGTCGCTTCCCATCCCATCCTTATTGAACGGTCCTGACTTAAACAGGTTTATTTCGGGTGTCTGCCACTCCATCAAGATTCCTCATAAAATTCCGCTCCGGAAGGCGATAGCATCATTCCGGAAAAACATTCGTGCCCTGTCACTTCCGGCTTTCGATAAACTTCATCTGGGGGCTTTCCGGGTCAAGCTGCATAAGCTCGATCTTGATGCCGTCGGGATCATGGGTCCAGCACTGCCAGTTATGATCCGCACCCTGCTTGGGAGCATCATCCTGAGGTGCACCGGTCTCAACTATCCTGTTCCAGATCTCGTGGATATCGTCAACGGCAACGCAGATATGGAAGAATCCGATATTCTCATCCTTGTAGGGATTCTCTGCGGTCGCACCGTAAAAGAGTTCGATGAACTGTCCGCCGCCGGCATAGATGTAAACTATCCAGGGCTCACCGTTCTCGGGTCTTGCAATGTCAAACGCCTTCTTAAAGCCCAGGGATTTCTCATAAAAGCTGACAGTCTTGTCCATATCCTTTACGTTGAATGCCGCATGTGCGATTCCTGTAACCATATACTGCCTCCTTAATGTAGTCTGTATCAAAAAACAGATTTCCCCTCTTATGCACTTATTGTAAAAAACGACCGCTTACCTTACATCCGCCTTTCTGTACAAAATCCACCAATTTTTGTCATGGAACAGAGGTGAACAGGGGGGACGGTTCCTCCGTTCGCCGCACAAAAAAGGAGCCCGCTTTCGCGAACTCCCACAAAGTCTTGAAATATTGAAACACCTGGACCGTCTCCATGTTTTATTTCGGGCGTGCGAGGTAGTATCCCTGGAACAGATCGACTCCAAGGCCGACGAGATAGTCGAATTCTTCCTTTTCCTCAACGCCCTCTGCGACAACAAGGATGTCATCTTCGTGGAATTTAAGGACCAGCTTTTCGACATTGGCCTGCTTTTCGGGGTCATGGTCGATGCCGCAGATAAGCTCCCTGTCGAGCTTTACGATGTGAGGTTTCATTATCTTAACCCTCTCAAGATCGTTGATGCCGCAGCCGAAATCATCGACCGAAAGAAGGTTGTTCATCTTCCTTACGGAGCGGTTCTTTTCAACCCAGTGCTCCATGGAAAAATAAGGATATTCGAGGCTTTCGATTATCATTCTTCCGCGGATCTCTTCACCGAAATAGTCATAGAATGCTTCGGCCTCCTCACCCCTCATGCAGTCCGAAGGAAATGAATTGATCGAAACCCTCTGCGCATATCCGCGAAGGAAATAAGCCTGCATTGCTCCGAAGAAGGTTGCAACCTCAAGGACATGCAGCTTGTCTTTGTCCATATATTCCTGTATAAGTTCTGTGACGGTTTTGCCGGTGGGACGCATCAGCGCTTCCCATGCATAGATTGTTTTTCCGTCCGGTTCAAAGATCGGCTGGAAAACATAATCGATAGACAATTCCTCAAGTGCCTCGAGGATCTCCTTATCCAGCGGCAGATGATCAAAATAAATCATGAATTACTCCCCCTCGGATACATAACCTTATGTATCCATGTTCAAACATTATACCACAAATATATGAAATACATACCCCTGTTCACCCTGGTTTAAAAAAAGGAGTTCACACGGGGTGAACTCCTTAAAGGGTTTAATTCTTATGGTCGTAAGGGAAGATGGTCTGAATGGTTCCGTCCTCGTTGTACTTGAGCTCGGTGTACTTAACGTTTCTTCTGTGGTTGACACCGTTTGAAAGCTCACAGTCATGATAGAAGAGATACCACTTTCCGTGATACTCGATGATCGAGTGGTGAGTGGTCCATCCGATAACGGGCTCCATGATCCTGCCTCTGTAGGTGAAGGGGCCCTCGGGGCTCTTGCCGGTAGCATATACAAGATAATGGGTGGTTCCGGTTGAATATGACAGATAGTAAAGTCCGTTGTACTTGTGCATCCAGGGACCTTCGAAATATCTTCTGTCCTCGTCGCCTGCCTTGAGGGGCTCGCCGTTCTCATCGAGAATGGTTACCATCTTGGGAGCATTCTTGAATGACTTCATGTCATCGGAAAGCTCTGCGAAGTAGGGTCCGAGTGCGGGTGCGTCTGCGGGAATTTCAGTGGGATTCTCAACGAAGCTTCCGGTCATCCACTTCTCGAGCTGTCCGCCCCAGAGTCCGCCGTTATACATATAGTATCTTCCGTCGTCATCCCGAAGGACACAGGGATCGATACTCATGCTGCCTTCCATGAAATTATCCTCAGCCTTGAAGGGACCTACGGGGCTGTCACTTACGGCAACACCGATATGGAAGATATCGTTATGATCCTTAGCGGGGAAGTAGAGATAATACTTGCCGTCCTTGCGTACGCAGTCGGGAGCCCACATCTGCTTTCCAACCCAGGGAATGTCCTTCATGTGGATAGCTTCACCGTTGTCTACGCAGTCAGCATCGAGATTATCGAGTGAAAGGACGTGATAGTCCTCCATCAGATACTCTCCGCCTTCGTCATCATCCTCACCGTCATGAGCAAGGTCATGGGAAGGGTAAACATAGATCTTGTCATCGAATACATGTGCCGAGGGGTCGGCGGTAAAAATGTGTGTTACTAAGGGTTCTCTCTGTTTCATTTGTTTTTTCCTTTTAACTGATCATACGATCACGAAACAATTATATTACTTAGGAAAAAGAAAACTCTATTCACATATTGCTTTTACTGCGTCATTTTCAGTCAATTCTCCCCATTTACAGTCAAAAGCCCGACTTTTTTTTCAAAAAGCCGGGCCCTCAACGGGGTTTCTTTACAATCTATGGGAGGATAGATTTTACTTGTTCTTTTCGGACTTTCCGGTCTTCTTTTTCGACCTCTGATTGAGGACGATGCTCTGGAGCAGAATGAAGAAACAAAGCATTCCGCCCGTGGTGATGCTCTGCCACCAGGGATCGTTGAGTCCGCTGGCAACGACGATCTTCTTGATGGTGGTAAGAGTCAGGGTTCCGAA
>JAFWUY010000078.1 GCA_017524035.1 Lachnospiraceae bacterium
AAGGAGAACGTCCTCTCCCTGATCCCTGAAGTACTCGGCAATAGCGGTTGCGGTAAGTGCAGCCTTCTTTCTTTCGAGAGCAGGCCTGTCACTTGTTGCGACAACAACCACGCTCCTTTTCATACCCTCTTCGCCAAGATCTCTTTCTATGAATTCCCTGACCTCCCTGCCTCGCTCTCCGATAAGTGCGATGACATTGATATCAGCCTTTGTGTTTCTCGCAAACATACCCATGAGTGTGGATTTACCGACACCGGAGCCTGCGAATATTCCGATACGCTGTCCCTTGCCCAGAGTTATCATGCCGTCAACGGCCTTGACACCGAGGGGAAGTACCTCATCGATTATCGCTCTCTGCATGGGATCGGGAGGAGCATTTTCAACAGAATATCTTTCACCTTCGATCTCGGTTCCGTCGGTGGGCTCACCGAGTGCGTTGAGAGTCTTGCCGAGAAGCTGTCTGCTTGCGGTTACCATCAAAGGATAACCCGTATTTATGACCATGCTTCCGAGACCGATGCCGTCAGTTACACCGTAGGGCATGAGAAGTGTCCTTTTATCCTTGAACCCTACAACCTCCGCAAGTATCTCTGCATCGGTAGCCTTATGGAAATCATCGCTCTTGGGGATGATACGGCAGAGATCACCGAGCTTTGCATCGGGACCCGCGGACTCTATCGTAAGTCCGACGACATTTACAACCTTTCCCATCTTCTTGAAAAAGGTAAACTGTACGGCTTTATTGTATTTGGAATAATCTACATCCCTTACGGTTACCATCGTAAAGTTACCGCCACCTCATATAACGAAAGGCCGGATGAACCGGCCTTTTAATCTTTTTGTTCATCCCTGCTGTATGACAAAAGCTTAAGTTTTGTTGACAGTTCCGAAAGCTCGGTGCCCAGACTGCAGTCAAATATTCCGCCGTCCGTTTCGATCATACATGAATCGGGAGGAAGGGATATATCCTCCATGATCTCAATGATACTGCCCGGAGCTTTGGCCGCTTCCTCAAGAACGCTCTTTCGTGAATTGACATAATCGAAATTGTCCTTGCTGATATGTATCAGGAAGCTTCTTGCTCCTTCGATATTCCTCAGGGCATTTGCAACAAGATGCCCGGCTATAGTCTTGTGCATCTTAAGATCGGTCTTAAGGATATGCTCATAGACATCCGTGATCGTATCGACAAGTTCGGGTTCCATATCGTTTAGTCTCTTCTGATACAGATCCTCGAGTTCTTCTCTTTCTTTGTCCAGTGCTTCAACCTTATCCTGCAATTCCTGTGCGGCCCTTGCCGAGCCTTCGGAATAACCTTCATCGAAGCCCTTGCTCTTTGCATCGGATTCGATCGATGCCGCTTTATCATTTGCGGAGGCTATGATATCGTCTGCGGATGCCTTGGCTTCATCGAGTATCCTTGCAGCTTCCGCTTTGGCTTCCTCGACCATCTTCTTAGCATCTTCAAGACTGTCGCCCTTGATCACGGAGCCGGAAAAATCCGCTTCGGTAAATCCGCTGCCATCTCCGGTGATAGCCTCTATGCCGGGTTCAAAATCGCTGTCGAGAGTAATGCCCTCGACCAGTTCCATCGCACCCTTACTATCCGCATTGATGTCATCCACAAAACCGGAATTCTCAGGTCTCTGCATTTTCATGCCGAGAGCATCAATACGTTTCTTGACAAGCTCGTTCATATCAATGACACGCTTGTCATTTCCCATATTCATATATGAGGTTTTATACAGATTAGACAACTATCTCATCTCCGCCGCCTCTGGAGATAACGATCTCGCCGGAATCCTCCAGTTTACGGATAATATTAACAATCTTCTGCTGAGCTTCTTCAACATCCTTCATACGTACGGGACCCATGAATTCCATGTCTTCTTTTATCATGGTTGCAAGACGCTTTGAAAGGTTATTGAATATAGCATTCTGTACCTGTTCGTTTGCTGCCTTGAGAGCAATGCCGAGATCGTTGTTATCGACATCACGCAGCACTCTCTGTATGGATCTGTCGTCGAGCAGAAGGATATCTTCGAATACGAACATCTTCTTTCTGATCTCGTCGGCAAGTTCGGGCTCTTCGATCTCGAGGGATTCCATGATATGCTTCTCGGTACCGCGGTCGACGGAGTTGAGGATCTCGACAACCGAATCGACACCGCCGATGATCGTATAGTCCTGATTGACAAGGGATGCGAGCTTCTGTTCGAGAACATTCTCGACTTCCTTGATGACATCGGGACTTGTTCTGTCCATGACCGCTATTCTTCTCGCAACGTCGGCCTGACGGTCGGGTGCAAGTCCGGATATGATCTGTGCAGCCTGTCCGGGAGCAAGATATGAAAGAATGAGTGCGATCGTCTGCGGGTGCTCATCCTGAATGAAGTTTATGAGCTGTGTCGCATCCGTCTTACGAACAAATTCGAAAGGCTTGACCTGAAGAGATGCGGTAAGTCTTCCGATGACATCCATCGCTTTTTCGCTTCCGAGTGATTTCTCGAGAAGCTCTCTTGCGTAGTTGATACCGCCTTCGGCAATGTACTGCTGGGCAAGACAGACACCGTAGAATTCTTCGAGTATCGCTTCCTTGACGTCGGGACCGACGGTTCTTGTATTGGCGATCTCAAGGGTAAGCTCTTCAATCTCTTCTTCCTTGAGGTGCTTGAATATACCTGCGCTCCTCTCAGGTCCAAGTGTGATGAGGAGGATCGCAGCTTTCTGAACTCCGCTCAGATCATTTGATGAAGATAAAGCCATTTAGAGTTACTCCTTAGATCAGCCCCAGTCGTCTGTCAGCCAGTTACGAAGAAGTGCTGCAGCCGCTTCGGGATTTTCATCAACAAATTTCTCTATCATCCTTCTGGTCTCAGATTTATTCTCGACATCAATGTTCTCGATCTGAGGCTCGGGATTGGACTGAAGAAGCTGTTCAACGGAAAGCTCGGTCTCGGTCTCTTCTTCGGTCTTCTTGCCGCCCATGCTCCTGAGGATGACAAATGCGAGAAGTCCGAGAATAAGAATGATGAGGAATGCGGACAGAACAGTTGTCCAGCTTATCGCAAGGCTTTCCTTGTCATAGAAGACAGGCGACTCGTAAGCAACTATCGTAATGTTCTCAACAGGTATTCCGGTAGCATTTGCAGCAATCTGATAAAGCTCGGGATCCACTTCAAGCTTCTTGTCGGCGGAATTGGCAAGCTTATACTCTTCCCATGTTGTACCGTCGAGAAGCCCCTGCGCCTTAACGTCCTCTTCACGGATCTCCTTATATGAGATCGCCGCTATCGACATTGAGGATGTGGGATAATTGATCGCACCTGCGGGAGTTACCTTGTACTCGGATGATTCATTGGGAAGATAATCCTTCTCAAGTTCGGTGGTGGACTGTGAGCTGGTTCCGTAGTCACTGGTCACATAAGTGGTTCCCTCTCCGTTTGAGTCGGTTCCGGGAATGCCGCCCACACCGTTCTCCGCGGTAGACTCATACTGCTCTTCATGAGAGAGCATGCCTTCGGTACGGTCCGAATTAGCATAGTATTCCTTGACGGTCTTCTCGTAATTGGAATAATCCATATCGAGATGACTGGTAACTTCGACCATGTTGTAATTGGGAGTTCCGAGAAGAACCCTCTTTACCTGGTTGGCGATCATTGCCTCAGCCTGGTTTCTGAGTTCCTGCATGGAATTGGCGATTCCCGATGAGGAATAATCGTCTCCTCCCGCAAAAAGCAGCGTGCCGTCCGAATCAAGTATCGTGATGTTAGCAGTATTGCTGTTTCTCAGGAATGTCTGGATACATTTTGCAAGATTTGCCGCCTTGGCTGCGGTAAAGCTTCCGTCATGCTCTATCTGGATATATGCGGAAGACTCTTCCTCATTGGAAATAAGAGTTCCGGTATCTTCGGGAATATTGAGATTAACCTTACAGCTCTGAACACCGTCGATATCAAGGATCACAGCCTTGAGCTTATTCTCATAATACAGCTGATACATCTTGGCGCGGTCCGAGCTTGTTGTCGAAAGATTACTGCTGAGTGCATCCTCAAGTGAATACTCCTCGGGAACGTAACCCGATGAGCCGAGCGCAAGCTCCGCCTGGGTATACTGCGAAGTCTGGACGCTTATGGTAAGTGCATCCTGGGATTCGATATGAGCTATGGAATTCTCATCGAGAATGGAAATTATCTGGGATGCATCCTTGGTGTTGGGTGCGGTGATCAGAACCTTGTACTTAGGCCTGGAAACAAAAAAGATGATAAGGGCAAAGACCGCGATCGTAAAAAGGGCAAGACCGATTATGATCCCTTTTTGTCTCGCGGTGAATTTGTTCCACCACTCTTTTATCTTTTCAATTGTCTCCTTGATTCTCTCGGGCATTGCAAGCCTCCTGACAGGCAGACTGTTTTATGATTTTCGGGCCGATGCAAAAACTACACCTGCATCTGCATTATTTCTTTATAAGCTTCGAGGAGCCTGTCCCTTACGGCAACGGTATACTGAAGAGCGGTCTGAGCTTTCTCAAGAGCCACTGTAAGATCGTGTGCGGAATCGGACTGACCCAGTGCAAAAAGGATCTCCTGATTTTCAGCCTCCGACAGATAAGCATTCGTGGTCTTGATGCTGTCTACAGCCGAATTGAACACCGAGGAAAAAAGAGTTCCCTCGGAGCTTTCCCCCTGAAGCGAATTAACACCCTTTGCAGCCGATGATGTCTTGTAAAAATCGGCCGCACCGGTAAGTTCATGTACAAGTGATGCGTTCATTTATCCCCCTCTTACGATCAACCCTGTCCCATCTGAAGTCCCTGCTGCGTCATAGCCTTGGTAGCTTCAAATGCCGTTGCGTTTGCTTCGTAGGAGCGGCTCGCATCGATCAGGTTCGTCATCTCGGTAATGATATTTACGTTGGGATACATTACATATCCGTTCTCATCCGCATCGGGATGTGAAGGATCGTAGACCATGTTCTGAGGAGTCTTTTTATCCTCAAGAACCCTTGCAACCTTTACTCCCTTGCCGGCGTAATTCTTGGAAGCGGAATTGAGGACATGGCTGAAGGTATCACTTCCCCTGACACCCTTTTCCTCAAAGTAGACAACCTTTCTCACATAAGGAGACCCATCCTTGGTACGGGTTGTGTTCGCATTCGCAACGTTCTCGGATATGATGTCCATCCTGTAACGCTGGGCTGTAAGGCCTGATGCGCTGATGTCAAATGCCGTAAACATTCCCATAGGATACTCCTTTCATTACTTCATAACACGCTGGAGATTATCAAACTCCGCGTTGATGCTTCTCATAAGTCCCTGGTACTGAAGCTGGTTGCGGGCAAGAAGCACGTTCTCATTCTCGATGTCGACATTGTTCCTGTCGGTACGGTATGAATAGCCTGCCGCATCCGTATATGCTCCCACCTTCAGTTTGGAAAGATTGGCATTTGCAACCTTTTCATCCATCGATTCGGTTCTGCGATATCCGAGTTCCTTTTCAAGGACAGACTCGAAATCAACGTCCTGTCTCTTGTAGCCCGGAGTATCGACATTGGCTATGTTGTTGGAAATGCACTGATCCCTTAACCAGGATGCATCAGCGGCTTTTTCAAGCACGTTAATATAATCAAATGCACTTGTATTGACCATAAACACTCCTTTTCAGGCATAAAAGCACTCTTTTATACCTTACCAACTATTAATTATACTGAAAATACCAAAAAACACAATATCTTTTTAGGATTGCAGACCTTCACCACAAAATCTTGTATAACCCGAAACCGATTCCGGAAATGCGGTTTCTATATACAAAAAAGGACCTACCCGAAAGTAAATCCTTTTAACATACGTCAATCCGTTTTATATTGTGTCTTCATTATACCGCGCAGACGGGAGAAAGTTCAAGTCACTTAATACCCTGGGATACCTTCATGGATCCGATCTCATCGAACACATACTCGTTGAGGATCTTGATATATGTGCCCTTCATGCCGGAAGATCTCGATTCGATGATGCCGGCACTTTCGAACTTTCTGAGCGCGTTAACGATAACACTTCTCGTTATACCTACTCTATCGGCTATTTTGCTCGCTACCAATATACCCTCGTCGCCCTCAAGTTCATCAAATATGTGAACGATGGCTTCCATCTCGGAAAAAGAAAGAGTGCTGATGGCGGATTTCACGACTACGATCTTCCTGCTCTCCTCCGCGCTTTCCTCGCTTACGGAGCGGAGCATCTCGAGACCGACAACCGTGGTTCCGTATTCGAGAAGGATGATATCGTCTATATCGTATTCTTTATCGGTACGGTACACAAAAAGAGTACCGAGCCTCTCACCCGCGATCTCTATCGGGGTGATGATGGCCTTGTACATCTTGGTATCGGTCTTTTCAAAACCGAGTGTATCGAGATTTACATTTCCTTGGTTGAAAGAACGGAAAGAAGTCTTTCATTGAGCATCTTGTCTATGAACTCACCGACGTTACCGCCTATGAGTTCCGCAATAGGCTCTTCTCCGGGAAGAAGTCCCTGACCGAGAAGCTTACCCTTTCTGCTTATGACAATGACGCTCGAAGACAGGATATCGCGCATTACGGAGCAGATATCATTAAACACAACCTTGCTGGAATTGTTATTGTGGAGCAGACTTCCTATTTTTCTGGTCTTATCTGAAGCTGTACACTACTCATACCTGCCTCCGCAAAATAAACGCACAAATACGCTACGGAGTGATTGTATCACAACAAATATGCTCTTATCAATGCAAATTTTCAGAAACTTTTATACAATTTTACAAACTTTTTAAATATTTAAAGAATTATATGTCACTATTCGTTTTCGAGATTTTCGGAATGTCCGCATTCCTTGTCGGAGCAGACAGCCTTCTTTCCCTTGATGACCATGTATTTTCCGCACTTGGGGCAGGGCTTGTTGGCAGGTCTGTCCCAGCTCATGAACTCACAATCGGGATAACCGAGGCAGCCGAAATATTTTCTTCCCTTCCTGGTGATCTTGATCACGATCTCATTTCCGCATGAAGGGCATGCGATTCCGGTCTTCTCGTAGTAAGGCTTGGTATTCTTGCACTCGGGATATCCGGGGCATGCGAGGAACTTTCCGGAAGGACCGTACTTGATGACAAGCTTTCTTCCGCACTTCTCACATACTTCATCCGACTCTTCTTCCTTGATCTCGATCTTGTCGAGTTCTTCGTTCGCCTTGTCGACTGACTCCTTAAGATCGGGGTAGAAATTCCTGATGACGGTCTTCCACTTTACCTCACCTTCTTCAACGCCGTCGAGAAGTCCCTCGACATTGGCGGTAAACTTCGCATCGACAATCGAGGGGAATGCCTGGCTCATAAGATCGTCAACCGCATGTCCGATGTCGGTAACATACAGGTTCTTCTGTTCCTTGGTCACATAACGCCTCTTGATAAGTGTGGTGATCGTGGGAGCATAGGTACTGGGACGTCCGATGCCCTGCTCTTCGAGAGCCCTGACGAGGGAGCTTTCGGTGTAATGAGCGGGAGGCTGGGTGAAATGCTGCCTGGGATCGAGGTCCTTGAGCGAAAGAACGGACTTTTCGCTTACGACCGAATCGAGACTCTTTTCATCCTCGGTATCATCAGCCTGGATATACACCTTTCTGTATCCTTCGAAGGTAAGTCTGCTGGAAGAAACGGTAAATACATGCTTACCTGCATTGATCCTGATTGAAAGCGTCTCATAGACTGCGGGAGTCATACGGCTTGCGAGGAATCTCTGCCAGATGAGCTTGTAAAGTCTGTACTGGTCTCTGGAGAGCTGACCCTTTAAGGATTCGGGCTCCCTTGTAAGAAGTGTGGGTCTGATTGCTTCGTGTGCATCCTGGATCCTCTTTCCGGAATCTGCATCGGATGAAGTCTCGGCGATATACTCGGATGCAAAATTATCGGCAAGATACTTGGACGCCTGTGCCTGGGCTTCATCGGAAACTCTTGTCGAATCGGTTCTCAGGTAGGAAATAAGACCTACGGTACCCTCTCCCTTTATCTCGATTCCTTCATAGAGCTGCTGAGCAACGCTCATGGTCTTGGAGGTTGAGAAATTAAGGGTCTTGCCGGCTTCCTGCTGAAGAGTTGAGGTTGTGAAAGGAAGGGGAGCCTTCTTCTGTCTTGTTCCGGTGGTGACATCGGTCACGACAAACTTCTCGCCCTTTACTTCTGACATTATCTTTTCAACATCAGCCTTTGAAGACAGTGTTTTCTTGTTCTGGTCCTCGCCGTAGTATTTTGCGATAAGGGGTTTCTTTTCACCCTTCACATCAAGAATGGCATCAAGGCTCCAGTATTCCTCGGGAATAAATGCATCGATCTCATTTTCCCTGTCGCATACCATGTGAAGTGCTGCGGACTGAACTCGTCCTGCTGAAAGACCTCTTTTTACCTTGACCCACATAACGGGGGATATGCTGTATCCCACAATACGGTCGATGACACGTCTTGCCTGCTGGGCGTCGACAAGGTTCATGTCGATCTCCCTGGGATGCTTTAAGGATTCCTTTACCGCATTCTTAGTGATCTCGTTGAAGGTGATCCTGTAGCACTTCTTACCCGCAAGATTAAGTGCGGCATACAGATGCCAGCTGATAGCTTCTCCCTCACGGTCAGGGTCCGTTGCAAGATATATATTGTCAGCCTTTTTTACTTCCTTTCTGAGGGCGGCGAGAATATCTCCCTTACCCCTGATGGTTATATACTTAGGCTCAAAATCATTATCAATATCGATTCCCATGGAGCTCTTGGGAAGATCACGAACATGTCCCTGGGATGCGGTTACTTCATAACCGGAACCGAGGAACTTTTTGATCGTTTTCACCTTTGCGGGCGACTCAACTATAACAAGATTCTTTGCCATGAAAAATCCTCCGGGCATTTTTTTAACCAAACGTAAAGATATATACAACAAAAAAAATAAAATTGCAAATCTATTAATTTGGAAGAAACGGAAAAAAGGTAAACAGGGGGACGGTTCCTCTGTTCACTCTCCTTAACGGCAAAAAAAGAGTCACAGTGACAGTCACTGTGACTCATTCGCAGCTGGTAGGGGAATCGAACCCCTGTTTCCGCCGTGAGAGGGCGGCGTCTTAACCGCTTGACCAACCAGCCATATGCAAGCCGCTTTCATTTGTGCGACTTGCTTATATTACAATAAGACAAAACAAAATGCAAGAAAAAAATTTCCGGAAGTTTTATTCCCCGAACATATCAAAGATACTCATCTGGTTTGACTCGGGTATGTCACCCAGAATGCCGAGACTCTTGAGCTTATCTGTTACGGTTCCCGAGGCTTTGGTCCTGAGCCTGAAATCCTCGCAGCTCATGAACTTACCCTTCTTTCCCTCGAAAGCGATCGCATCGGCAACAGATGCTCCCAGGCCGTCTATACTCGTTAGTGCGGGCATGATCCTGCCGTCTATCACCTGGAACTGCTTGGCCTTTACAAGAGAAAGGTCTATGGGCATAAATTCAAAACCTCTCGCATGCATCTCCTGCACTATCCTGAGGTCCGACATCTGGTCGACCTGGGTATTGGAAAGTTTGGGTGCATTCTTGTCCTTGTCTGAGATTTCCTTTATCTTCTTAAGCTCTTCGAGTTTTGCTTCGACATGGGCCTTTCCGAGACACATGACCTCATAACTGAAGGCCTTTGCCCTGATGCTGTAATATGCCGCATAATACTCGAGCGGATAATTGATCTTACAGTACGCTATTCTCCAAGCCATCATTACATACGCCGCAGCGTGTGCCCTGGGGAACATATACTCGATGCGTTCACACGACCAGATATACCAGTCGGGAATCTCACACTTTATCATATCCGCCTTCCACTCGGGCCAATCCTTGAAAGTGATCTCGCCCTGGGCGTTACGGCTTCCGGCAACCTTACCCTTTCTTACGGCCTCCATTATGTTGAAGGCTTCTGCCGAATCGACACCCTTTCCTATCAGATAGGTCATGATATCGTCACGTGTACAGATTGCAGTCGAAATGTCTGCGGTTCCGTTGTTGATAAGGACTTCGGCATTGTTCTGCCATACGTTGGTTCCGTGCGAAAGACCCGATATCCTGACAAGATCCGAGAACATCTTGGGCTTGGCCTGGAGGACAAGGTTTATTGCAAAATCCGTACCAAACTCGGGGATTCCGAGACATCCGAGCTTGCATCCCCCGATATCATCGGGAGTGATCCCGAGTGCTTCGGTATTCTGGAAAAGAGTCATTACCTGCTTGTCATCGAGCGGGATATCCTTTATAGGATCGAATCCGATGAGATCCTGGAGCATTCTGATCATGGTGGGATCATCGTGTCCGAGTATGTCGAGCTTGAGCAGGTTGTGATCAATGGAGTGATAATCGAAATGAGTCGTTATCGTATCCGTCGTCATATCGTTGGCGGGATGCTGGACCGGTGTGAAGGTATTGATGTCTTCACCGTTAGGCAGGACAACGATTCCTCCGGGGTGCTGGCCGGTACTTCTCTTAACACCCATGCATCCGTTCTGGAGGAATTCGACCTCCGCATTTCTCTTATGTACTCCGCGCTTTTCAAAGAACTTCTTTATGAAGCCGAATGCCGTCTTATCCGCGACGGTACCTACGGTTCCCGCACGGAAGGTCTGGCCGGTACCGAATATTACTTCGGTATACTTATGTGCCTTGGCCTGATACTCTCCCGAGAAGTTAAGGTCGATATCGGGTTCCTTGTTTCCCTTAAATCCGAGGAATGTCTCGAAGGGGATATCGAAGCCTTCCTTGCATAGCGGCTTTCCGCAGTTCGGACAGTTGCGGTCCGGCATATCGACTCCGGCTTTTCCGCGGAACTTAAGAACCTCTTCCGAATCGAAATCATAGAAATGACATTCGGAACAGTAATAGTGCGGAACAAGAGGATTGACCTCGGTGATTCCCGCCATCGTTGCAACAAACGAGCTTCCTACGGATCCTCTGGAACCTACGAGATATCCGTCTTCAACCGATTTCCAAACCAGCTTCTGCGCAATGATATACATGACGGCGAATCCGTTTGTGATGATCGACTTGAGTTCTCTTTCGAGTCTTTCCGTAACGATCGGAGGAAGATCCGGTCCGTATATCTCATGAGCCTTGTTGTAACATATCTGCTCGAGCATCTTGTCGGAATCGGGAATAACGGGAGGGCATTTATCGGGTCTTACCGGTGAAATGCACTCACACATATCCGCGATCATATTGGAATTCTTTATTACGATCTCATCCGCCTTCTGGCTGCCGAGAAATGAAAACTCTTCGAGCATCTCATCCGTTGTCCTGAAGTACAGGGGCGCTGTGGGAGGAAGGATCCTGTCCCTGTTCTCGCTCTTTGAATCATATATGACATCACGGTATATTCCGTCGTCGGGGTCGAGGAAATACACATCTCCCGTTGCGACGACGGGTTTCTTAAACTGCTTTCCGAGCTCGGTAACTTCCCTTACGATATCGCGAATGTCATCGACCGAAGTTATGGACGGATAATGCTCGTGTTCGACCATGAACTCATAGACCGAAGGAGGCTGCACCTCAAGAAAATCATAGAAGTTTACGACATTCGAGATCTGTTCGGAGGTATGGCCTTCAAGCAGCGCATCCATCAGTTCTCCGTTATGGTTTCCGCTTCCGACTATAAGTCCTTCACGGTATTTTTCGACAAGAGATTTCGGTATCTTCGGGAACCTGTTGAAATAGGTAAGGTGGGATTCCGAAACCAGTGTGTAGAGGTGGATCCTTCCGAGCTCGTTCTTGGCAAGCAGAGTACAACGCGAAGGACGGAGCTTGGAGATTGCCGATGTGCTGGATGCTCCTTTTTTGTTGACATCGTCAAGAGTCTTCATTCCCTCGTCGCGGAGCTGTTCGAGCATCTTCACGAAAATATTTGCCGTACATTCCGCATCATCGACCGCACGGTGGTGATGTCCGAGATCTACGCCGAGTGCCTTGGCGACCGCATCGAGTGTGAACTTGGAATGACCGGGGAGCTGCACTCTCGACAAAGGAAGCGTATCGATATATACGGGATCTGCGGGAGTTCCGAGTTCACGGCATTTTTCCTTTACGAAGTTGACGTCGAATTCCGCATTGTGGGCAACCCAGACACAGCCTTCACAGAAACTGAGGAATCTGGGCATGACAAGACTAATATTATCCGCATCGCTGACGTCATCGTCGGTGATCGAAGTGAGCTTTGTGATCTCGTATGGAATAGGCTCTTCGGGATTGACGAATGTCGAAAAACGGTCCACTATCTTGCCGCCCGAAACCTTTACCGCACCGAACTCGATTATCTTGTTCTTGACCGGCGAAAGGCCCGTGGTCTCAATATCGTAGACAACATAATCGGTCTCAAGGAGCGGAAGGTTCGCATCTCCCGTAACAATACGGTGAAGGTCGTCCACAAGATACGCCTCAACACCGTAAAGGATCTTGAAGAAATCCTGTCTGTCCGGATCCGGATCTCCCGCTTCGATCCTCTTTGCTTTCTCTCCTTTTTTGCCTCCCCAGAGATCGTCCCATACATGTCCGGCATCGGTAAAGCCCTGAACGACACCGTTATCGGTTATGGCGACCGCCTTGTGTCCCCACTTGAAAGCGCGCTTTACTATATCCTTACACTCGGATACTCCGTCCATATCACTCATCTTGGTATGGCAATGGAGTTCGACTCTCTTTCTTTCCGCTTTGTCCGTGCGGGGATTTCTGAAATCGCTTATCTTGACGATACCCTTTACATTCTTCATGTACAGATCGCCGTGATCGAACTTTCCGCTGCTTATCTCAAGGAATCCCGTCACCCTTACGAATGTTCCGGGCTCGAGTTTTTCCTGGATCGCAGGTGCTTCCGCGGTATCGATGTACATCTTGCAGCTTATCGCATCGGTAAAGTCTGCAATGTTAAAGGAAACCACGGTTCTTTCGTCTTTTATCGGAACCGCTTTATAGGAAAAGACCATTCCTTTTACGGATACATTGGTCATTCCCTCGTTCAGTTCACTCAAAGGTATGGTTTTCTCATCGGGATAAACGAAACCGAAAATGTGATTCGGATCATCCGCCATGGGATTCTTACGGGGAGCATTACCGTTTCTGAATCCGGTTCTTCCCTTGTCCCAGCTGCGTCCTCCGCCGCCCTGATAACCTGTCTGCTGCTTGGGTGCAGCTTTGGGCTCTTCCTTCGGTTTTTCTTTTTCGGCAGGCTCTTTGGTAATATCGGATTCCTTGGCACCGATGAATTTTTCCGCTGACTTTCTTTCGTTCTCGGATACGGACCTGATAAGGGCGCGGTATTCTTCATCTTCCTTCTGCTCGATATTGATCTCGTGATATTCGAATTCGATCCGGCCGCTTACTCCGAATCTTTTTATGTAGATCTCATCAAGAAGATCTGCGAATTCTTTTTCCTTTACGTGATAAACGGGGATATCGGCAAGAGAAACCTTCATCACATCAGGCGAATCGAATGTGACGGTTGCCGTTCTCATCATATTGAAGAACATGATGTTAAGACCTTCTATCTCAAGAAGGGCAGAATCCGAATATTCATCGTACAGTTTTTCAAGCTCCGGTGCTTTCGGGAGCTTGAACGTTTCATATATCCGGACTGTCGTCGATGTATTGTTTACGACCTGTTTTTTGATCTCACGCTCGACTTCGCGTATGATATCCTTGGTGATGATATGATCACTTTCGATATAGACATTCAGATAGTCGTGCGTTCTCGGCGTAGTCACACGTGTGACTGTCGTATCCTCGAGAAGAACCGCCGCACGGCCCTTAAGCTGCAATACGGGAAATGCATCCTTGAAAACAAAACTCATATTTAATTCCTTTCACATTCTGTCCTGCCGTGGCGCTCTCGCCTACCCGAACAGGTACATATTTAACATATATCCGGAGTGATCCGGTATTACTTCCAGTTATCGAGCTCTTCCCTGAGAGCATCCAGCAGCTCGCCTTCGGGAACCTTTCTTATGATCTCTCCGTGCTTCATGAGGAGGCCTTCGTGAAGTCCTCCCGCTATGCCGAGATCGGCTTCTCTGGCTTCACCGGGTCCGTTGACCGCACAGCCCATTACGGCAAGCTTGATATCGTAGGGATAGTTCTCCGCGATCTTTTCAACTGCCTGTGCAAGTGATATAAGATCGATCTTCGTCCTTCCGCAGGTGGGGCATGAAACCACATCTATCCCGCCCTTTCTGAGACCGAGTGTTTTGAGAATAAGTCTTGCGGCAGTGATCTCTTCACAGGGATCACCCGTGAGAGAAACCCTAATGGTATCGCCTATTCCCTGTCCGAGAATAAGTCCCAGTCCGACAGAGGATTTGATGCTTCCGCTCCTCACAGTACCGGACTCAGTAATGCCCACATGAAGCGGGTAAGGAGTCTTTCCGGCAATAACTTCATGTGCCTTCACACACATCATTACATCCGATGATTTTATACTTATGACAAGGTTGTCATATCCCATATCCTCGATGAGCTTAACCTTATCAAGTGCGCTTTCGACAATTCCCTCGGCGGTAACTCCGCCGTATTTTTCAACGAGATTCTTCTCAAGCGAGCCGGAATTCACACCGACTCTTATCGGGATGTTTCTTTCCTTTGCAAGGTTAACAACTTCCCTTACTTTATCCTCGGATCCGATATTTCCGGGATTTATGCGGATCTTGTCGGCACCGTTTTCCATTGCCATCAGAGCCATTCTGTGATCGAAATGAATATCGGCGACAAGCGGTATATGTATCTGTTTTTTGATCTCCGCAATCGCACGGGCGCTGTCCTCATCGGGAACGGTACACCTTACTATCTCACAGCCCGCCTTTTCGAGGGCGAGGATCTGGGATACGGTTGCGGATACATCCGAAGTCGGAGTATTGGTCATGGACTGGATCGCCACGGGGTTACCGTGCCCGATCTTCACTCCGCCTATATTTATCTCTTTTGTTTCATCTCTGTAGGACATTTTTACCTCTTATTAGAACTTTGTTAACTAAAGTAATTATACCATCATTCGGCCCATGCGGAGTGTATACAATGAACGATTCCTTGACTTTATCAGGATGTTAACATAAGATTGAAATACGCATTCTAAGGGCATTCGCCCGCTTTTTCCATACAAGACAACGGAAAGGAACCAATTGAACATTGATGAGATAATGAGCCTTGGCATCGGCAACGATGAAAGGGTCTATGCTTTCTGGCTTCAGTCCGTCCCATGGATAGGACAGGGACCGATCCCGGCCATTTTAAAAGCCTTCGGTTCGCCCAGGGAAGCTTTCCTTGCATCCGACGAAAAAATAGCACAGGTCCTTGGCAAAAGGACGGATCCAAAGGCTCTTTTAACCTACAGAAGGGAAAACGACATCTTTGAAAAATACGATGAATTAATGCGTTCGAACATAAAGGTTTCCTTTGTGTGGGAAAAGGATTATCCCGAAAGACTAAGGTACATTCCGGATCCTCCTCTCGCACTCTTTTACATAGGAAGATTACCCGAAAACAATAAACTGTCCGTTGCGGTAATCGGTGCAAGGCAGTGCTCCGATTACGGTGAAATGCTGGCGGATGAACTGGGGGAATCTCTAGGGAAAAATAACATAAACGTGATAAGCGGAATGGCCTTCGGGATCGACGGAATATCGCAGAATGCTGCTGTTTCGGCAGGAGGATCATCCTTCGGTGTACTGGGTTGCGGGCCCGATATCTGCTATCCCGATTCCAATTACGGACTGTATGAAAAGCTTAAAACGTCCGGAGGAATACTGTCCTCATATCCTCCCGGAACACAGGTCAATGCGAAGTTCTTTCCTCCGAGAAACCGGATTGTGAGCGGTCTTGCAGATGCTGTCGTTGTGATTGAAGCCAGGACAAGAAGCGGAACGCTTATAACCGTTGATATGGCCCTTGAGCAGGGTCGGGATATCTATGCGGCACCCGGAAGACTCGGCGATGAGCTTTCCTCGGGGACAAACGGGCTCATAGGTCACGGGGCAAGGATCTATCTGTCTCCCGATATCCTTATGAGCGATCTTTTCGAAGACCACGCATTGATAATGACTGAAGGATTTACCGAAGCCGATGCCTGCCTGCATGCCATTAAACCCACATATAATACTCCTTCAGACAGAAGGCACAGGAATTATACGGGAAATGCGGCAGAGGAACCTGACCTCGATAAAAGCCATCTTGAAATATACAGGCTGCTCTCATATTTTCCGCAAAGTGCGGAAGATATCGAAGAGAAAATGCGAAAAAAGAAATCAGATTCACCCGGTGTTACCGGCATATGCCTGATGCTTATGGAGCTTTGCCTTGAGGGGCATGCGGTCCAGGTAAGTCCCGGTCAGTTCTGCAAAAAAACAGATTAAGAGGATCAAATATGTTCACAGATACATTATCAGCCACGATACAGGGTATAAACGCCCTTATCGTACATGTCGAAACGGATATCGCAAACGGACTTCCCATGTTCAATATCGTAGGCTCTGCAGGGACCGAGGTAAAAGAAGCCAGGGACAGGGTCAGATCGGCATTAAAGAATAACGGGATAACGATTCCTCCTTCCAGGATAACAATCAACCTCTCTCCCGGAAGTCTCAGAAAAGATACCACTGCATTTGACCTGCCGATATGCATCGGAATGCTTACAGCGATGGAATATCTGCCGGAGGAATCTGCAGAGGGGATACTGTTTCTCGGTGAGATAGGATTAAACGGCGAGATAAGACCCGTAAGAGGCGTACTGCCTGTCGTAATGGCAGCAAAGTCAGGAGGCATAAAGGAATGCATCGTGCCGGCTGACAACGCGTCCGAAGGGTCCATAGTTCCGGGAATCACGGTAAGAGGTGCTTCAGACTTAAAAAGAGTCATCGATTATCTTATAAGCAAAGATGACTCGGTCCTGCCCGCAACCCATACCGACCCGGAAAGCCTGTTCAATGAAAACGCCGGAGTGATACCCGATTTTGATGAGGTAAGAGGCCAGGAAAGAGCCAAACGCGCCACAGTGATAAGTGCTGCAGGATTCCATTCGCTTCTGATGACCGGCCCGCCCGGAGCAGGTAAATCAATGATAGCCCGCAGGATACCTGGAATCCTTCCGCCGCTTACACTGCCTGAAAGTCTCGAGCTCACATCCATTTATTCGGTTGCCGGGAAGATGCCGAAAGGCAAAGCACTTATCTGCACGAGATCATTCCAGTCTCCGCACCACACGATAACCGGGCAGGCACTTGTCGGAGGAGGTCCCGTGCCGATGCCCGGCATTATAAGCCTGTCACACAGATCGGTTCTCTTTTTGGATGAGCTTCCCGAATTCGGAAGGGATGCCATAGAAAGCCTGAGACAGCCTCTGGAGGAGAAATCCATCCGCATATCACGTATCAGGTATACCGTTGAATATCCGGCTGATTTTCTGCTCATCAGTGCCATGAATCCGTGTCCCTGCGGATACTTCCCCGACAGGAACAGATGCAGGTGCACCGAAAATGAAATAAACAGATATCTGGGCAGGATATCAGGACCGATACTGGACAGGATAGATCTTTGCACAGAGCTTAAGTCCGTCGAAATGAAAGATATGACAGGTAAAAAAATCGGACTTAAGACATCGGATATGTCAGAGATGGTAGAAAAAGCCAGAAAAATGCAGGAAAGAAGGTATAAGGGAACAAAGTACCGCTTCAATTCCGAACTTAAGGCGGACGATATGGACGAGGTATGCCAGCTCGGAAAAAAAGAATCCCTGCTTATGGAAAAGCTTTATAAGGAATTCTCGCTCTCCGCCCGTTCATACCACAGGATACTCCGGGTATCAAGGACTATCGCGGATATCGAAGGCTCAGAAGAAATAAGCACGGATCACCTTCTGGAAGCCGCCTCCTTCAGACCGGACCTGGAATATTTCAGAAACAGAAAATAAAAAAATGTCGCCGGCCCCTTACTGCCGGCGACATTAATATGATCAGAAGATTTATCAGATCTTGATCTCCATTGCATCGGGATCCTGTGCAAAGTGGATCGCCTGATCTCTGTCGATCTTTCCTTCGTAGAAGAAGTTGCAGATCGCTTCGTCCATGGTGATCATACCCATAGCCTTGTTGGTCTGCATTACACCCATGATCTGGTGTGACTTACCTTCACGGATGAGGTTTCTGATAGCGTGGTTGGCAAGGAGAACCTCGAATGCCGCAACACGGCCC
>JAFWUY010000079.1 GCA_017524035.1 Lachnospiraceae bacterium
AGAAGATATCCCATGACAAGGAGCGCGATCGGATTGCTGAGCGGTCCTCTTAAGTATCCGTTAGATTCGGTGATCTTAAATACCGCTCCTGTAAAAGGATTGATGATCATGAGCAAAAGAGTGATGCCGAAAGGAACATACGCCGCCGCGATCCGAACATTCCTGGTACGCATTTTGCCGGTCACCCTGTAATGAACATAAGTTCCCCATGCAATGACCGAAAGTATCTGTGACAGATAATATGCCGTGACATCCAGATGCATATAGACATGAATATTGCTGCCCGGAGAATTTTCTATGCACCACTGGACCAGGTCAAAGAACAGCGTCAATGTGAGCAGGATAAAGGTCCCTCTCATGAACCTTACATCCTGGGTATTGTCAAAGCTTGTTATGCACGTGAACAGAATGATGAGCATTACAGCCATCGCAAAACAGTCCACGCCTATGTTGAATAAAATAAACTCCTGCATATCATTCTCCGTCAGGTTCTACCATACAAAAATATTATGCCAGATTCTGTAATAGCCTCCGCCGAGTCTTTCTGCCTGAATGACAATGTTACAGTTGGAAGCTCCTATGGTTTTCAGAGCGGAATCAAAATATCCCGTCCTGTAATTACCTTTTCCGTACTCACTCTCAATGGTCCTGTACAGCTCTGCGGGTACCACATTGTAGAAACAGTGATCTCCCATTCCGCATGAAACCATCTGCACCTTGCAGTCCGCATAGTAATCGGAGAGCGTGGTGAGCGCATCGCTTTCCTTTAATCCGAATACCGCAAGCTGCGCAGCGGCATTCGAGTGATCGACATTTGAAGTGTTATTACCGGTTCCGTTATTTCCCGAAACATCGGTGGGATGCTCCGCCTCATAATCAAGAGGTGCAACCGGATCGTTGTTGATATAGGGATCAAAGTAAGGATCGTATCCTTCATATCCCGTTCCGGTGCCGTCATCCGGGGTCTGTTCACCTGTATCCGCAATCGCGGGTGATGAGCTCTCAAGATTCCTGTACTGGGTTCCCTGACATGCGGGAAGGTAGATCGAAAGACTCTTTCTTACATGCGTCCCCGCGTAATCGCCGTCAGTCCTGTTGAAATAATCATATGTCGGATCCTCGGCATCGTCCCATGTGACATCCACATTGTAGAAACCGTCGCCGAGCTTAACTATATTCCAGGCATGATCCTCGCCCGATGAACCCGCACAGTAATATGCCGGAATACCGAGCCTCTGGCAGATGTACTGGAATGCCCTGGCATAACCTGCGCAAACGCTCCTGCCCTGAACCAGTGCGGAATATGCGCTCTGATCCATGGAAGCTCCCGCGTCATAGGTGACTGTCTCTATCAGTGCGTCGTGCACATATCTTTCCCTGGAATAATCATCGGGGAACTGTCTTGCTCCCTCTTCTATCGCCGTGGCTGCGGAATCGAATGCCGCTCTGGCATTTTCGAGATCGTTGGCTATCGTGTAATAGCTGAGATCGATCTCAACGACCTTCTTATCTCCGGTATATTTCACCGTATAAGCGGTCTGAACGTAAAAGAGTTCGGGGTGGTCTCCGAATACGGCTTCGAACACATACTGAACCGCATCCGCCTTTACATCCGTACACGGAGCAAAGGAAGAAACAAGATCGCATGCATTGGCATAGATCTGTCTGTACAGTGCCTGTCCGTTTGCATCGAGCATCGCATAATAAGGATAAACTTCCGGGTCAAACGCAAGACCCGAACCGTCGGAACCCTTATCGATACTTCCGGATACATCCTTGGCCTGGGCATCGGTGAGCTCAGTCTCGGTTCCTTCAACGGGAGTAAGTCCGCTCCTGCCGACAACATTATCGGGTATTGCCGTGATGGTCCCGTTGTAGGGAGTATAGGGAATAAGATCGTTTACGGTGCCGGACTGTGTGGGAAGCGCATCGGGATTGACTCCCGGAGGAATTAGGCTTTCATCGCCCGGGCCCATGAGACCGCCCTCCCCGTTTTCACCGTAAAGTGCCTTGCTTATCTTGTCCGTAAAGGAAGGATTGAATGCACAGAAAAGAACGAAAAGACAAAGGGCGGCTATGACGGCTGTGAGCCCGATGCCAAGCTTTTTCAAAAAGCCCATGTCTTCCTCCTTTCACCGGTGTGCATCCTGTACAAAAACTCATATCTATACATAGTAAATATATCACAAATCATAACAATATTAAAGTAAAGATTCCGATTGAAATGGAGCGCTCCTGATGTTAAAATTTTGCGTGAAAAGTTTTGAGCAGGAGGTACTCCATGGAAACAGTAAAATGTATCAAAGAACGTCGCAGCGTACGTAAATTCGATGCTTCCAAAGAGATTTCCAAAGAGCTTATCGATTCCGTTATCGATACCGCCCGCTTTGCTCCCAGCTGGAAGAACACACAGGTAACCCGTTACACCGTTCTTACCGGACAGGCCAAGGACAAGCTTGCGGAATGCACCAATACCTGGGCGGGAAACGGCAACATCATGAGAAACGCTCCCATGGTGGTTGCTCTCAGCATCGTTGATAAGAGAAGCGGTTACGAAAGAGACGGTTCTCCTTCCACCCCTCTCGGAAGCGGATGGCAGATGTTCGACGCAGGTATCGCATGTCAGAGTTTTTGTCTCGCAGCATTTGATGCGGGACTTTCAACCGTCATCATGGGTCTGTATGATGACAATGCCGCTGAAGTTATCGGCATTCCCGAAGGCCAGATACTCACCGCACTCATTGCGGTCGGTTACGCAGCCGAGACTCCCGAAGCTCCGAAGCGTAAAGAACTTTCCGATCTGGTCACATATAAGAGTTGATTCATTTGAGGACTGATATTTTTATCAGTCCTTTTTTTAGGAGGTATTATCATATATGAGACATCTGATGAGTCCGCTGGATTTTACAACCGAGGAGCTCGATGCCCTCTTCGATCTCGCATCTGAGATTGAAAAAGATCCCGAAAGATTTGCACATGTCTGTGACGGAAGGATACTCGCAACGGCTTTCTATGAGCCCAGCACGAGAACAAGACTATCGTTCGAAGCCGCAATGCTCCGTCTCGGCGGAAAGGTTATAGGATTTTCCGATGCCGGATCGTCATCCGCAGCAAAGGGGGAGAGCGTATCCGATACAATCAAGGTCATCTCACAGTACGCCGACATCTGTGCAATGAGACATCCCAAGGAAGGTGCTGCATATGTCGCAGCATCCAAGTCCGAGATCCCCGTCATCAATGCGGGCGACGGCGGACACCAGCATCCCACACAGACTCTTGCCGATCTTATGACCATAAGGAGCATGCACGGTAAGCTCGGCGGATTCAGGATCGGACTCTGCGGTGATCTTAAGTTCGGACGCACGGTCCATTCACTGATCAATGCACTTGTAAGATACGAGGGAATAAGCTTCGTCTTCATCTCTCCTCCCGAGCTCAAGGTTCCGGATTACATCACGGAAATGCTGAACGAGAAAAACATTACTTACACGGAAGTCATCAAGCTCGAGGATGTCATCGCAGATCTCGATATGCTCTACATGACAAGAGTTCAGAAGGAAAGATTCTTCAACGAAGAGGACTATGTAAGACTGAAGGATTTCTACATCCTCACCAAGGAAAAGATGAACCTCGCGGGAAAGGATATGCTAGTACTCCATCCCCTTCCCAGGGTAAACGAGATATCGGTGGAGGTCGACGAAGATCCGAGAGCATGCTACTTCAAGCAGGTCAAATACGGAATGTATGTAAGAATGGCTCTCATCATGACACTGCTCGGAATCAAAGCGTAAGACCGGGCAAGCGACTAAACGGAGGAATAATATAAATGCTTAATGTAGGAAAGATTGAAGAAGGCTTTGTCCTTGACCACATACAGGCCGGAAAATCAATGAGCATATACGAGCATCTCGGACTCGATAAGATGGATTGCACCGTTGCGATCATCAAGAATGCCCGTTCCAAGATAATGGGAAAGAAGGATATCCTGAAGGTTGAATGCGATATCGATACTCTCGACCTCGATGTTCTCGCTTTCATTGACCACAACATAACGATCAACGTCATCAAGGCGGGTGAGATAATCGAAAAGAGAAGCCTCAAGCTTCCCAAGGAAGTAAAGAATGTCATCAAATGCAGAAATCCCAGATGCATCACTTCCATCGAGCAGGAGCTTCCCCACATCTTCTTCCTTGCGGATGAAGAAAAGGAGATCTACAGATGCAAGTACTGCGAAGAGAAGTTCTCACAGAAGGATAAATTCTGAAATCAAAAACAGGGAAAAACAGGGGGGACGGTGAACAAGGGGACGGTTCACCGTCCCCCTGTTATTATTTTCTCTTTGAAGCATTCTTGAGTTCTTCGAGTGCTTCATAGTAATCGTCCGAAATGATCGAAGGGTTCGAACGGATGATATTTCTGATGAAGAGTTTCTTCAGAGTGCCTTTAAGAGTTGTGAACGAAGTATGCTGTTTGATGACTGATGCATACCTTTCACCGAGTGTCCTGATCTCCTCCATGAACTCCTTAGCGGAATCGGGAGTGAACTTATCGGATACACTTCCGGCCGCTTTGCGTATATACTCAAGCCTTCTGCTGACATCTGATCCGAATCTGTCAAAACGGTCGCTGACACTGTCCGAAAGCTCCGAATACTTTGCGGAAACGCTGTCTGTAAAGTCTCCGATGTTTTCCTTTACCGAATCGGTAAACGCATCAACCTTATCACCGGCTTCTTCAGCCATGACCGCGATGATGACATCAAGACGCTTCTGCATAAGCTGCATTTCGTGGCGTGCCTCTTCCATCTTCACAAGTATCGCACGAAGATCCATAGCAGCCTTGAACGAGATAATGAAGTCGATCACGGCAATGCCCATCACAACGGAATCCGTCACCGTAAGCTGTGTTTCCGTGAACATTTTCATAAGAGCAGTAACAGGCTTTTGAAGGATCCTGTTTACGACAAAGGTTGCCACAAACCATCCGAGCGATGCACCGAGACAGATGTGACCGTTTAGGTTGAATTTTTCTTTTGAGTAATCCCAGTATCTGACCTTGAAAAGATGCTGCATGAGTTCGCCGGTAACATACTCAAGAACGGTAGCGCAGATCATTCCGGACAGGCACTCCAAAAGGACATTGCCTTCAAAGGGAGCCGCCGCAACAAGCATTACGCACACACCGCTTCCGTAGATGGGGAGGAAGGGTCCCTTCATGAATCCGCGGTTTACAAGATGTCTTTCCCTTATAGAACAATATACTGTTTCCCAGATAAATCCGATGACCGAATAGACACAGAAGATGAATACCCATTCGATCGTAAGATACTTACCCATATCATTTCCTCTTATAAATTTACTGCCTGACATTTAAGTCAGGCAGCAGATCTTTACTCTTTATGCTGTGAACGATACAACAGCATCTTTGGGCTCGCGCGATTTCTCTATCTTCTCCGCATACAGTACAGGACCTTCTCCGCCGTATTCAGGGAAGAATTCTTTCTTCACCGTGGCAGTGACCACAACCCAGTCCTTATCCTTTACAGGTTCCTGACCCTCACCGTATTTGCAGGCATATCCGAGGAATGCCATATCCTGTGCACAGCATGTCATTGCCATTCTTCCGGGGATGAAATACCCTTTCGGAAAATCCGGAGGCGTCATGCACAGCGCCTGGAATACGATCTTCTTTCCGTCATATCTTTCAAGATGATCCATCGCATCGAGATAAAAGATCCCGTATGCATTGGTGTCGAGAACAAGCTCATCGGACTTAAGATCGTAGGGAAGATCTTCTTCGAAGATCTCATTGATCTCACCGTTTGCATCCTCGAAGACGATATCGGCGCTCTGATTGACCGCTTTGATATTTCTCCTGTATGCGGGAAGGTCGCTTCTGACATTATCGCATCTGTTGAATACGATCATCTCGGAATTGCGGATCTGCTCCGCAAGAAGTGATTTCATATTGGTGTAATACACGGGGAATGTGGAAGCGTCAATAATCGTTATCTGCTGTGCGAGCTTCCAGTTATCCGGCATTTTGAAATCCTTGAAATTCCACATGCCGTTCCACTCTATGATGATGCGGTCGGGCTTGTAGGTCTTTTCGATGGCGGAAAGCTGCATGGGATTCATCTGTTCCTCATCTTCGATAAGGATCATATCCGTATTCGACTTCTTCATAAGCTCGGCCGAATACTCTTCCTCTCCCTCTTCGCAGAGAATGAGAAGTGTGTTTCCCTTTATACGGAAATAATCCTGTCCGAGTGTGAATTTGATAAACTCGGTCTTACCCGCTTCAAGAAATCCGTTGATGATATAAACCTGTTTGGGTTTTCCTGCAAACATTTGAAACTCCTTAAGCAAAAAGCTCTTTCAGCTTATCTTCTTTAAGTTCGGAACCGATGACACAGATCTTGCCGGTAACCTGAGGCTTTCCGGATCTTACATTTGTCTCTTCAGGAACATAATCATAATAGATCCAGGTTCCGTCTTCGGCGGGAACCATACCCTTAGCCCTGAGAATGACTCCGTATTCACCGGAATCAAGAGCCTTAAGAATGGACTCGATACGCTCCTGAGTGAACTTGACGGGAGATTCGATTCCCCAGCTGGTAAATATCTCATCCGCATCATGTCCGTGATGATGGTGATGATGATGCTCGTGATCATGGTCATCATCGTCATGATGGTGGTGATGGCAGCACTCGTGATCGTCGTCATCGTCATCATCATCGTGATGGTGATGGCAGCACTCATGATC
>JAFWUY010000080.1 GCA_017524035.1 Lachnospiraceae bacterium
ACCTTCAGATCATCAGATCTTGTGATCGGATCCGAGAACGTTAACGATCTTGTGAGCAACCATATCCTTAACAGCCTGACGAGCGGGCTTGAGATACTGACGAGGATCGAAGTGATCGGGATGCTCTGCGAAGTACTTACGGATGGTTGCAGTCATCGCAAGACGGATATCGGAGTCGATATTGATCTTACATACAGCAAGCTTAGCAGCCTCACGAAGCTGATCTTCGGGGATACCGATAGCATCGGGCATGTTTCCGCCGTACTGGTTAACCATCTTAACGAATTCCTGAGGAACTGAAGATGATCCGTGGAGAACGATGGGGAATCCGGGAAGTCTCTTGATGCACTCCTCGAGAACGTCGAAACGAAGCGGAGGGGGAACTAGGATGCCGTCAGCATTTCTGGTGCACTGAGCAGCGGTGAATTTATAAGCGCCATGGCTGGTTCCGATTGCAATTGCAAGGGAGTCACATCCGGTTCTGTCTACGAACTCTTCAACTTCTTCAGGTCTGGTGTAAGCTTCTTTTCCTGCCTCAACCTGAACTTCATCCTCGATACCTGCAAGAGTTCCGAGCTCAGCCTCTACTACTACGCCGTGATCATGAGCGTACTCAACTACCTGCTTGGTAAGTGCGATGTTGTCTTCGAAAGACTTGCTTGATGCATCGATCATAACGGAAGTGAATCCGCCGTCGATACAGGACTTGCAGAGCTCAAAGGTATCACCGTGATCAAGGTGAAGAGCGATGGGGATCTGAGGATTCTCCTGAACAGCAGCCTCAACCATCTTTACAAGATAGGTGTGGTTTGCGTATGCACGCGCACCCTTGGAAACCTGAAGGATAACGGGGCTCTCGAGCTCTCCTGCAGCTTCGGTGATGCCCTGTACGATCTCCATGTTGTTGACGTTGAAAGCACCTACAGCGTATCCGCCGTCGTAAGCTTTCTTAAACATCTCTTTGGTTGTTACCAATGCCATAACGAAAAACCTCCTTAAAAGTGAATGTTTTACGAAAAGACTCGTATGTATCAATAATAATTTGTGAGGGGTTTTAAGTCAATATTGGTATTTTGCCCAAGGAACGTGATATAGTAATGCTTGTTTAGGAGAAAAATACCATGAAACTTACGGAAATCTACAATAATAAAGACAGAGTCCTGTCATTTGAAATATTCCCGCCCAAGGCGGAGGAGGAGCTCGAGAACATCGACGAGACCCTTGAGATCCTCTGTGACCTCAAGCCGGATTATATAAGCGTTACCTTTGGCGCCGGCGGAAGCTCCAACAATAACAAAACCATAGCCATCTGCAAAAAGATCCGGGAGAAGTACCATACCGAGGCTGTCGCCCATCTGACGTGCCTTTGCTATGACGAAAAAGAGATCGATGCATTCTGCAGGGAACTTAAGGACAACGGCATCGAGAATATCCTGGCTCTCAGGGGCGATGCCAACCCTAACGCACCTGCAAAGGGAGTGTTTGCCCATGCATCGGATCTTATTTCCTATATAAGACCCAGGACAGACTTCTGCATAGCCGGAGCATGCTATCCCGAGAACCACCCCGATTCTCCGGACCGCATCGCAGAGATGGCAGCTCTCAGAAAGAAGGTAGAGGCCGGGGCAGAGGTTCTTCTCAGCCAGCTTTTCTTCGATAATGAGGATTTCTTCAGATTCGTGGAGGACGCGAGGATCGCGGGGATAGACGTCCCGATAACTCCCGGAATAATGCCCTGCCTGTCCGCTAAGACCATAAACAGGATGGTCACCACCTGCGGTGCAAGGCTTCCCGAGAGATTTAAGAGGATACTCGATAAATACGGTGAAAAGAAAGAAGCATTATTTGATGCCGGTCTGTATTATGCGATAAGCCAGATTATAGACCTTATTGCGACAGGCTCGGACGGTGTTCATATCTATACGATGAACAACCCCACGGCGGCGCGCAGGATCTGTGACGGCATCAAAAATATCATCTGACGCCCGCCCGGATGAAGATGCGCATGCCGGCTTTAGGGCCGGTATCTGCGAAAAGGTTAAGAGTTACGGTGCTCCTTCATGTAATCAGTGGGGGAGCACCCTTTTTCTTTTTTGAACTGTCTGTTGAAGTGCTCGATCGTTTCATACCCGCAAACGGAAGCGGCTTCGGCTACAGAGAGATTTCTGTTTCTCAGAAGGTAGATGGCATACTCTATCCTGGCTGCGATCAGATCCCTGGTAACCGGAACCCCGTAGAGAGCCTTGTAGATATGCTGGAAGTATGAAACGCTCATATTCATTTCCGATGCAAGCTCGGATACTTCCCCTATCCTTGCGGCTTCGCCGCCCTGGTAGATGCGTCCCCTGAGAACATTGATCCTGCTTCTGTAGGATTCGAGGGTTCCGGACTTAAAGTCCGGTTCTTCCTTTACCTTGCTGAGGTCGCCGATCTTGTATATGAGAAGCCTGGCGAGACTGTCCATGATCATATCGTGGTTGTCACTGCTTCTTCTGACCTCCGCAGCGATGTTCTGCATTATCGCCGAAGCCTCCGAGTGATCGTAGACGGTAAGGGCGCGGGCGAAGGTAAGGCCCATTTTCTCAAAAAGCTCATCCAGCTCTCCGTCGTCCGCCTGAAGATGTACCCAGTCATCGGTATAGGGCGCGCTCCTTAAATAAAAGTGCTCGGGATCGGCGGGTCTGAAGAACAGGAAAGCAGGCCGGTCGACATAGAGCGTCCCACCGTCCGCTTCATAGTAGAAAGGATTTCTGATCATGATGATGCTGTAGAAGCTGGTCCCGTTCGGGCGGTTTATCTCCCATCCGCTTTCATGATAGTAATTGTAACCTGCATAGGGAATTCTGATCATATACCGATTGTTGCATTCCAAAGCAGAAAAAGTCAAGTATAAAGCACATAAAATCATTGTATTTATGATAGATTGCCTTAATATCAAATGTATATGAAAACAGATGATACGTCCGGGAACCGAACCCGGAGATTTGGTTTAAGGGGTTTTCGATGAAAAACAGACTTAACGATCCCGAATGGAAGAGAGCCATGAAATGGTTCTACCGTTACCTTGCCAAGTATAAATGGAAGGAAGCGGTGGGACTGGTCCTGGTGACCCTCTGTGCGGTCCTCAACATAATAAATCCCAAGATCATGGGAATCATTGTCGATGACGTGATCGGAAACGGTGAGGGAATTGCCGGGAGGATGGGAATCCTTCCTCTTGCGGTTACGCTGATGATAGGCTGCCAGTTTGTCAGAGCCGTCATCAGGCTTATTTCGCAGTGGCTTTTTGAGACATGCTCCCAGGATATGCTCTACGACATGAGGGACGGAGTTTACAGGAGCCTCCTTCAGAAGGATTTTTCCTTTTACAACAGGAACAGGACGGGAGACCTGATGAGCCGCCAGACCGGAGACATGATGGCGATAAGACATTTCGTAGCTTACGTCATCTACTCCATTTATGAAAATGTCCTCCTTTTCGTCATAGCTCTCGTAATGATCTTCTCGGTTGACTGGAGGATCGGAATCGCGATGATGAGCGTTCTTCCGATCAGTGCTTTCGTAACTTATCTTCAGTCCAAGTCCATCAAGCCGAAGTTCATGAAGATAAGGGACAGATTCTCGTCGCTCAATGCGTTCGCCCAGGAGAATATCAGCGGAAACCGCGTGGTAAGGGCATTTGCCAAGGAAGACTATGAGATAGAAAAATTCGATGTCGAGAATGCGGCATACCGCGATGCGGAGCTCGATGCTGCCAAGGTCTGGACCAAATACGTCCCGGTTTTCGAAGTGTGCGCATCGTTTCTTACCGTCATCCTGATGCTGGTCGGAGGAATAATGTGCGTAAAGGGTGCAATGACACTCGGAGATATGGTCATCGTCAATTCATATCTTTGGATGCTCAACATGCCGCTCAGAATGTTCGGATGGCTGATCAATGACTATCAGAGATTTACGACATCGGTTGTAAAGATCTATACGACGGTATCCGAAAAGCCGAAGATCACCAGTCCTTTAAATCCCAAGAGTGAAAAGAAGATAAAGGGAGAAGTCGAGTTCAAGGATGTTTCCTACAATGTCGAAGGTGAGCCTATACTGGACCATGTTTCGTTCAAGGTTAAGCAGGGCGAGACGGTAGGAATACTCGGTGCTACGGGATCGGGCAAGACTACGATAATGAATCTCATCTGCAGATTCTATGATGTCACGGACGGAGCGGTCCTTGTCGACGGAACGGACGTAAGGGATATGGAACTTCATACGCTCCGTGACGGAATAGGGCTTGCGATGCAGGACGTATTCCTTTTCTCGGATACGATAGAAGGAAATATCGCATACGGAGATCCCGACTGTACTCTCGAGCAGGTCAAATGGGCCGCAAAGATGGCGGATGCGGACGGATTCATAGGTGAGATGTCCGACGGATATGACACTGTTGTCGGCGAAAGAGGAATAGGCCTTTCAGGCGGACAGAAGCAGAGGATAGCACTGGCCAGGGCAATCCTTAAGAAGCCTGCGATAGTCATTCTCGATGATACGACATCCGCGGTCGATATGGAGACAGAATCCCAGATCCAGAAGGATCTTAAGCTTCTTGAGAACGAGACGGTGTTCATCATCGCACAGCGCATATCCTCGCTCAAGGATGCGGATATGATACTCGTTGTCGAAAACGGAAGGATCACCCAGCAGGGAACCCACAAGGAACTGGTGGAAGAGGAAGGTTATTACAAGACGGTTTATGAGCACCAGCTGGGCAACCTCAAGGCACAGACCGCGTAAAGCATTTGAATGTATATTGAACCGTTTGCATGACGGAGAATTAAAATGGCAAGAAATAAGATAAACGAAGACGAATACTTAGAGGAGTCATTCGACCTGGAACAGCTTAAGAGGCTGGGACATTATGTCGGTGCCTTCAAGGGAAAGCTTTCACTCGCGGTCGGTATCATGATCGTCTCGAGCGGACTTTCAATGCTCATTCCCATTTTTATGAAGAATGTCATGGACGTTGTTACCGAATCGAATTTCGGAACAGGCCTGAGCGAGAATGAAGCGATTCAAAAGATAATATTTTATTCGGTACTTACTTTCGCTATCACGGTGGTGTGTGCACTTATCACAAGGGCCAAGATAAAGCTCACATCCCAGGTCGGACAGGGAGTTATCTACAATCTCAGGAGAGAGCTGTTCATCCATCTGCAGGAGCTGCCCTTTTCCTATTTTGATGATAAGCCCCACGGCAAGATTCAGGTAAGGGTCGTAAACTATGTGAACAACCTGTCGGATCTTCTGTCCAACGGTATCGTCAATACGATCACGGATATCTTCTCCATGATATTCATCGTGGTCTATATGCTGTATCTTGATGTAAGGTTCACGCTTATAGTTCTGTGCGGAATGCCGGTACTGGTATTTATCATCGTGTTCATCAAGAGCAGGCAGCACAAGGCATGGCAGATCCAGTCCAATAAGCAGTCCAACCTGAATGCTTATATCGCGGAATCCGTAAACGGGATCCGTGTAACACAGTCCTTCGTAAGAGAGGATTACAACACCGACTATTTCAACACCCTTAACAAGGAAGCTCAGAAATCCTGGCTTACCGCGGTTAAATACAATTTCATACTCTGGCCCGTCATCAACAACATAAACGTCATCTCCGCCAGTGTCATATATGTCCTGGGAATAGGCTGGCTCGCAAGAGGCAACGTGACGATAACCGCGGGTCTTCTCATAGCCTTTGCCGGATACGCATCCAGATTCTGGCAGCCCATAATGACACTTGCAAACTTCTACAACTCTCTTCTGACAGCAGTGTCATATCTTGAGAGAATATTCGAGACCATTGATGCACCTGTCCTTGTAAAGGATAAAGAGGGCGCCGGACAGATGCCTGCGATCAGGGGCGAAGTCGAATACAAGGACGTCAGGTTCGCGTATGAGGACGGTGTGGAGGTTCTCCACGGAGTTTCTTTCAAGGTAAAGCCCGGAGAAAGCTATGCGATAGTCGGACCCACGGGAGCCGGCAAGACTACGATCGTAAATCTTATCAGCAGGTTTTATAATGTCACGTCGGGGCAGATACTTATCGACGGAGTCAATATTGAGGATGTGACGATAAAGTCTCTCAGAACACAGATGGGTGTAATGATGCAGGATTCCTTCATCTTCTCCGGAACGATCATGGATAATATCCGCTACGGCAACAAGGACGCATCGGATGAGGATGTAATAAAGGCAGCCAAGACCGTGCGCGCACACGACTTCATCATGTCACTTGAGAAGGGCTATGATACCGAGGTCAACGAGAGAGGCTCGAGACTGTCCGCCGGTCAGAGACAGCTTATCTCCTTTGCGAGAGCTGTTCTTGCGGATCCCAAGATCCTTATTCTTGACGAAGCTACCGCGGCGATAGATACCGAGACGGAGATACTCCTTCAGGAAGGCCTCGCAAGGATGCTCAAGGGAAGGACTTCATTCATCATCGCTCACAGACTTTCCACCATCAGGAATGCCGACTGCATCATGTATGTCGACCATGGAATCATAGAGGAAAAGGGCACCCACGAGGAACTCATGAAGATAGAGAACGGCAATTACAGAAGGCTCTGCGAATCCCAGCTGGAGGCTTTCAGCTGACGGTATCACCGCCTTTGCCGTATCTTCTTTTCCAGTCAAGTAATTTATTCCTGCTTTCCATATCCCCCCAGGCACTTGCAATGCTGCCCCGGGGGATATTTGATTCTTTGGGAGGATCGTATCCCGTATCTTCCCCGGCGGGGGTGTTGTCCAAAAGCTGTTTGTTCTTCCTCAGATACTTGTAGATCCTGGGATCCGGCGATGTAATGCCGAATCTTTCTCTGTATGTGTCAACGTACCTTTCTATCGACCGTCTGTCCGGATCGTCGAATACGAAAAGCTTTCCGGGCTCGCAGATAAGGATCGTGGGATCCTTTTTTATTGTTCTCCCGAGAATGAAGAGCATATCCGGATAGAGGATGGGTGTGTCTCCGACTATCGGAGATGTGCTGACTATGAGTCTGAGGCCTGAATCTCCTCCGGAAGAAGACATAAACAGCGCTCTGTCCGTGCACGGGTCTGAAGCGTATGAAACGGGAGCGGACGCTGCCTGTTTGTATGCCGGTTCGGCTTCCGCAGCTACAGATGCCGGCGCGCTTTTTTCGTAATCGTACAGATCCGGAGAGACAAGTGCTTCAAACGGATAGTCAATATAACATCCTGCTTTCAGATCGTATATCTTCGGCGGAAACAGGATGGACGTATTGGCGATGGCATCCTTGAATATGGCATTAAGCGGAACATTCCAGAGCGCCGCTTCATCGCGGCTTACCGGTATCAGGAGGTGCTCTCCGTCCTGGAACGCATATATGTTCAGTGTGACGAGGATTCCTTTTCTTATCATTGATACGTCGGAGATCCTCGGTACGATCCTTCCTTTGGGTGCCGAGCCGGTCACACACAGACTGCTTCGGATATCGAAATAGCCGTTCTTTGCCCTGTTGATCCACAGCATGGGATCTTCCCTGTTTTCAAAGCGCATATTCTTTCCTTTCTTTTAGATGTGATATCTGTGATGGGTTATCAGAAGATCCAGCTGGTCGTTCAGAAATTCGAATCCGTATGTTCCCAGAAGTGAGCAGGCGTATATGTATTTTTGATCGGTAGGCCTCGGATTGGTGCGACGGCCGCCGAAGAAAGCTTCTTTGTTGATGTCGGGAATGTAATCGAAGAGAGTCAGGATCTCCTGCGAGGTTATCATCCGGTATCCGTTTTCTATGTTGGAGACTTCGGGCTGCCCGATGCCCAGCAACAGCCCCAGTTCGTCCTGCGTATACTTTATTGTTTCCCTGACTGTCCTCACACTGCCTCCCAGTATGATTTTCGGATCGGCCGGCCCGGTCCCTCCGGGGGTCACATCCCGGCATGCACATTTCAAGTCCAGGAAATTCATTATGTTTCTGTATTTTTCTTCTTTTGTCTTTTCCGGACGGGTTTCACAGAGCATTACGTTCACAATAAAATCCATATGGTTTCCCCCTGATATATACATTTCAATGTGACGAAACGGCAGAATTGACCGTCTATATAGATGGTAAATAAGGAAAAATGCAGATTCCATACGGCAGGAGTTATATTTTGGGGATAAATAATCACTCAGAGTTATAAAAATCATGCCGGTCACGTGGTATAATAATTATGTATGTGCGGATTTACGCCCGGAGGATCATTACATGGCAAATAAGTACAATGCATTTATTTCATACAGACATGCTCCCGAAGACATCAAGATCGCATCGGAAGTGCAGAGATCGCTTGAAAGATTCAAGATTCCGCCTGCCATTCAGCAGAAGACCGGCATCAAGAGATTCGAGAGAATATTCCGCGATAAGGAAGAACTTCCCATCACTGCGGATCTTAATGATGATATAGACGAAGCTATCAAGAATTCGGATAACCTGATAGTTATCTGCTCAACCAGAACGAGTGAATCCATCTGGGTAAGGAAGGAGATCGAGACCTTCCTTAAGTACCATACGAAAAAGGAGATCTTCACCGTTCTTGTCGACGGTGAGCCTGAGGATGTCATTCCCGATATCCTGCAGCGTGACACGATCACCATAAAGAAGGCTGACGGAACCACGGAAACCAAAGAGGCCCTCATAGAGCCCCTCAGCTGCGATTACAGGATCGGCATAAAGAAGGCGCGCAAGGTGGAACTTCCCAGACTTGCGGCGTCGCTTCTTAAATGCTCATATGATGAACTTGTCCAGAGAAGAAGACAGTATGAGAGAAGAAGAAATGCGATGATCGGAACCGTTTCCGCATGCGCAGGTCTCTGTATTATGGCTTATCTTACGTGGAGCCTTATGCAGATAAGAATGAATTATGATCTGGCCCAGGCGAACTATCAGCTTGCCCAGGATAACTATCAGCTTGCCCAGGCCAATCTCGAGGCCGCCCAGTCGAATTACCGGGAAGCACTCAGAAATCAGTCGGAGTACCTTGCAACCGTATCGGGCCAGCACCTGAAGAATGGCGACAGAGTAAGCGCAATACTGCTTGCGCTTGCGGCCCTTCCTTCGGAAGGAAATGACAGACCTGTAACCACCAGGGCGGAGCATGCACTTACCAGCGCGCTCAGCTGTTATCTTACTCCGGGTGCTTTCGGCATGGAGCCTGTGTGGAGATACAGCACTTCTTACAGAATAGAAAAATATATTGTCACTCAGGATGCTTCCCAAATCATAGCTCTTGATGCTTCCGGAGATATCACAATATGGAATATTGACGATCATACCGTTTGCAAGGTGATCCCACGCCAAAAAGCTAAAACCAATGATTTTGCCGTAAACAGAGAGGGAATCCTGGTCATTAACTATGACGACAAACTGATCGCATACGATAATACATATGAAAATGTGTTATGGACCAAGGAACTTTCTTCGGATTATACGGGGTCTTCAACCCAGGGGACTTTATTTATGATCTCGGAAGGCGAGGAGGTGCTGTACAAGGGCCTTTCACGCGCTTTGATCCTTGATACTCTTTCCGGAACGGTTAATGATGAATTTACCGTACGAAGCGGAGAATATGATGAATACAGTATCTATCTGCCCACCATAGGCTCTGTTGCAGCTTCCAAGGATGGCAGATTACTTGCGGTTGTATCATCCGTATATAAGCAGGGAAGCGATGTATCGGTATACGATCGGGATACATCTGAATGGATATCCCTTTCCGGAAAATTTTCGTCTGTTATGTCGATGAGATTTTCTCCCGATAACGAGCTTGTTATCTCCTACGAAAAGGAAGATACGGATAATATGAATTTCCAGATGGGCATAGCGGAGTATCTTACCAGTAATGTCCGCACGGTATCGAGATTTAATATCGAATCGGGCAAGGAAGTCTGGGGCATTGATATTCCTTATACGGTTTCCGCTTCAACCACTAAGATACATTATTGCGATTACGGTGAATCCGAAGAAGCTATACCCTCGGTCTGTGTTGCATTCTCCAACAAACTGTATGTATTTGATATTGAAAGCGGAAAAGTGCTGTCGGCAAACGAGTTGCTGGGAGAGCATGTCTCTTCGTATGTGAGCGGAAACAGCACCGGCTTGGTGATCGTGTTGAAAAACGGGGATTATGTTTATGCCTCCTTATCATCGGGCGATCTGTATATGGTTTCATACTCATTCTTCCAGAATGGTGTCAGTGATTCGGCTGCGTTTTACAGCGAAGAAGAACAGGATAACCATATTCTGATAAAATATGCCGGTGATAACGGAATAATAGAGTACGACAACGAATACTATGACACCGGCTTCCATGGGATAGAGGGCGTTGAGGAAGGCGAAGCGATACTGTCGGGACTTATGTGCGGAGATAAGGTCCTTTTTTTCGGAGACGCTATGAATCTGTATTGCTATGATCCTTCATCCGATTCGATAGTTTGGAAGACACCTGTTGAAGGCGAATTTTATACTTCGGTAAAGCTGGTCTGTTACGCTCCGGACGATAAAGCATATCTGATCAACAGAAATTCCGTTTCGGAAGAGGATCGCTCCGGGGATAAATTATTCATGGTGGATCTGTCCGACGGCAAGATCAGCCGGGTTAAAGATGTTCCTTCGGCAAGTTCAATGGATTACTGCTGCGTTGGAGACAAGATATACATGTCGGTACTCGGAACCGATTATCTTTCTTCGGGAATACATATTTATGATTGTGTATCACATACAGTCGAGACAGTAGAAATTGTCGATTCTGAAAATATGCATTTTGGCACGGGAAAAATGGCAGTTTCTCCCGACGGAAAGAAAGCAATATTCATCTCATCCGGAATTAATGAGGACACTTCGACCGCGTATGTTATCGATCTGGAAAGCGGCGAGCATAACGATATAGTCTGCGCTTTGAACTCTTTTGCGGCATGGAATCCGGATTCGGACATATATGCGATAGGATGCGATAACTATGTTAATCTGTATAGCATCAACGATGGTTTATTCCAGACGATTCCCAGAGGAGATTCCGGAATAGTGAGTATGGTCTTCTGTGACAAAGGCCTGATCACTTATTCACAGATCAGTACCCTGACCTTGTATGATCTCGAAGGGGAAATGATCGGGAATGTTCAGGCTGAAGGTGAAAATAATGTTACGTATGACAGACTGGATTTTTCCTTTGCGGGAGATGAACTGATCGTTACCAACGCCGCATACAGCAGCCTGATAGATCTGAATGAATTTGAGGTCAGGACTGAACTGTACGGACTTATGTGCTACGATCATGAGAACGGAAGATTCTTTGAAAAGGTATTTGCCGAGCTTCCGGGAGTGACCAATGTCGTATATTATGACAGGCTTTCGATAGATGAGCTGATCGAAAGAGGCAATGAATATGTCGGAAGCGAAACGCTCAGCGAAGAAATGAAGAATCTTTACGGAATCTCGTAATAAGCCTGATAAGTAAAGCCGGAAGGAAATCCTTCCGGCTTTTTGTTTTTGACGGATATGCTCCGATCACTTTACGAGTTCGTATGATTCCTTGAAGAGATCTTTGCCGATGATATATACATCATCCTGATCCGAAACTTTCATGGCAAGATAGTCGCCGACCTCACCGTTTAAGTAATCATTCTTGAGCCACTTGGTGAAGACCTTCGCCCTTCTCTTGAGAGGCTTTGCCAGAATGTGGTTTCCTCCTGTGGATACACACATTCTTGCCACGGGTATAAGGTCGATGATCTCGCTTGTGGAAAGGACCCTTACGGTGGGTGAGTATTCCAGCTTCAGATTATATTTTCCGGTGAGCTTTTTGTAATTCTTTTTGAAAACGGTCTGAGTGGAAGGATATACCTCGCCTCTTATTCCGATCATGATGACCGTGTCTTCTTCGACTGTCAGATATATATCGCCTTCCAGGGTTCTTACGAGAACTTTGGTGCCGATCGGAAGGAATTCCTTGGGGATCGCATAGCCCTGCTTGATGGGCATCTTGACGTATTCCTTCATTCCCTTTGTTGTCACCTTGGTCTTGCCCGCATAGATGACATCGACGCTGGTGAAGTAATCATGCAGTCTTTCACGGAGGATGGAAGTTACCGCCGCGGCTTTTTCCTTATCCGAGGATTCCGCATATCTTTTGTACTCCTGTTCGAGGAGTTCATTCTGTATGAATCCGCCTGCCTTGTTGATATGGCCTCCGCCGCTTCCGATCTTCTCGGAGATGTAAGCCGCGAGCTCATCGGCACGTACTTCCGCATAGTCGCTCCTGATAGAGAACTTGACGCCGTAATCGAGTACCGAGAAGACGAGACATACATTGACGGTATCGACCGCAAGGAAGAAATCGCTTATGAGTCCGAGAATATTGGGGTCGCAGGGCTGTGCTTCAAGGATCGCATAGTTGTGATCCTGATGGTATTCGACTCCGAGAAGAGCGACACCTGCAATCTTGGCCTCTTCAAGGGAGATGTTCATTCCGTTGAGTCTTCTGAGCAGAACCTGGTCGACATACAGTTCTTCGAGCATATCCTTGTCCAGGGGATGGAACAGTTCGGACAGCGAATTGGTATCGGTGAACAGACCGTAATACATTGCGGATGAAACTTCCGGTCCGGGCTGGTATTTTTCCTTTTTCATCATGTCCCAGATGACAGTGCAGCAGGAGCCGATGCCGGATCTGATCTCGTTGAGATGAGGAAGCCTTTTGCCGGGAGCGACCTGGTGGTGGTCGATTATTGCGATCTCCTTGGCATCGAACATGGTAACGTTGCTCTCGCCGTACTGACAGTCACAGGTCAGGAGCAGATCGGGATTGCCTATATTGGATTGTTCGAATTCGATGGGGATTTCAAGAGCTTCGACGAGATATTCGAGATTTGACTTGGATATCTTTTTCTTGCCGGAATAGATGAAACGGACTTTTTTCCCTTTTTCCTTAAAGTAAGAATAGAGAGCAAAGCCGGAACCTATTGCGTCTGCGTCGGGGTTGTCGTGGCACTGGATAACGATATTGTCGAACTTGAGAAGATCGGACAGTTTCATGTTACGCTCCCTCATAAACTATGTTAATATAGTTACTGCCTTATTATACAATATGTGCAGGCTGTGAGAAAGCGGGGATTTGCGATGGATATCCTGGTGCTTGGGGGAAGCTATTTCCTCGGACCTAAGGTTATAAAGAAAGCTCTGGATGCCGGACATAAGATTACCGTGTTCAACCGCGGCTCAAGGCCTTTGAATGTCCCGGGTGTCAGGGAGATCCGGGGCGACAGAAGTCTTGGAGATGATCTCCTTAAGATAGACGGAGAATATGACGCGACTGTCGATCTCTGCGCATATGTAAGCGGCGATATTAAGCGTGTCAGGGATGTGCTTGGGGAGCGCACCGGAAGATATGTCTTTGTGAGCACGGTCGATGTTTACAAAAGAGGAACCGGAAAGCTGCTGGATGAATCTGCGGAATTTGAAACCCGGGACTTCGGCGGTGAAGCCGGTGCATATATCCTGGGAAAAGTCGCCCTGGAAAAAGAGATCCTGGAGATCGACGACCGCTGTGTGTTAAGACCTTCCATAATATATGGCCCGGGCAATTATGCGCCGAGGGAGAATATATATTTCAAATGGATAAGTGCGGCGGGTCAGATACTTGAACCCTCGCCCGCGGACGGGACTTTCCAGACGGTAAGTGTTTCGGATGTTGCGGAGGCTCTGCTGAGGGCATGCACCGACGGGGCATTTAAGGGGCGCAGCTTTAACGTGACCCCCAATGCGTTCATTACATATGAGAAATTTTCGGAGATACTGAAGAAAGCGTGCGGAACCGGCTTTGAGGTGATACGGATCTCACCGGAGGAAGCAATCGCGGGACAGGTGCCGTTTCCCTATCCGATATCCGCCGCGGAATCGGAAATGTACGACGGAAGCGCACTTGAAAAAACGGGATTTGAATACACGGATGCGGCAGAAGGCTTAAGAGAGGCCTGGGAGTTTTATGTACATAGCAGATAATTGGAAAGATTACGAAGTGCTCGATACCGGAAACGGTGAAAAGCTTGAAAGATGGGGAAAGTTCATCCTGGTGAGACCCGATCCCCAGGTAATATGGCAGACCGACCACAGAAATCCGGGATGGAAGAATGCAAACGGTCATTACCACAGATCGTCGAAGGGCGGCGGAGAATGGGAGTTTAAGGGGCTCCCCGACGAGTGGAGCATAGGCTATGCGTTTAAGAGCATGGATTATGAGCTTACTTTCAATCTCAAGCCTTTTGCATTCAAGCACACTGGTGTTTTTCCCGAGCAGGCAGCCAACTGGGAATGGACTTCTTCCATAATAAAGAAGGAAGCCGAAAAAAGAACCGAAGGCGACCCTGTTAAGGTGCTAAATCTGTTTGCTTATACCGGAGGCGCCACAATGGCCGCGCTGGCAGCAGGCGCGAGTGTCACGCATGTCGATGCATCGAAGGGCATGGTCGGCTGGGCCAGGGAAAATGCGGCAAGCAGCGGACTTGCAGACAGGCCCGTAAGATGGCTGGTTGATGATTGCGGTAAGTTCGTGGAACGTGAGATCAGACGCGGCAATAAATACGATGCCATCATCATGGATCCTCCCTCATACGGAAGGGGACCCAAGGGCGAAATCTGGAAGATCGAGGAAAGCATCTGGCCGTTTTTGGAAAACTGCGTAAAGATTCTTTCGGACAGACCTCTTTTCTTCCTTATAAATTCGTATACCACGGGATTGCAGGCGGGAGTGCTCGATCATATGATGGGAAAACTCATCGTCCCTAAGTTTGGCGGAAGCTGCGGATCGGATGAAGTCGGGCTTCCCGTGAGCGGAAGCGGACTGTATCTTCCCTGCGGCGCCAGCGGAAGATGGCAGGCATAAAGATTCCGTGAGCGGACAGCCTGTATGACCGGGAGAAGATCCGTTATTCAATTGTGGTATTACAAGCCCCGGACCACTACAGATTGTGGCTTCGGACGCATTGGAAAATTTTTACAAAAAATCTTTAAATTTTTCTTGCATTTATTTCTAAAGACGAGTAATATGTCTATTGCTGTGACGTGATAGCTGTGAAGCGTGAGGTTGCTGCTTCGGAGTGATCTTAAGCAGGTTTTTACGCGGAGCGAATGTCAAGTTACAAAACTGACGACAAGTCACTGTACCATTACAGTCTGCCTTGGGCAGAAACGACG
>JAFWUY010000081.1 GCA_017524035.1 Lachnospiraceae bacterium
GTAAGGCGTTTGTGAAAGTGGTTGCCCGGGATTTCACCGAAGAGGAAATATCGGCTGCTCATTTCGTTCCCGTTCTTCCTGCGGATGCTCCGAGGCCTTTTGGAGGTGCCGATCTGTCATGTGCCATCGAAGCGGATGAATATGATACAATAAGCGGCGGAAAGGATTGCGATTTCAAGGTATACAAGCCCTACGGAAAGTTTTCTTCGGGCATGAGAGTGTTCCCCACCGACGGAGGCAGCGGAGATCCGAAGGACATGCCTTCGGCGCAGTACAGCGTGTACCTTCCCGAGGAGGGTGAATATGAGATCACTCTTTCGCAGGCTCCCGGAGGTCCCGTTTTAAAGGAGACCTTTTCATCTCTCGCAGTGGCGGTTAATGACGGTGATGTCATCAGGGTAAAGGGCGTTGCCGAAGATTACAGAGCCGGAGAAAACGGATGCGGGGAATGGTGCAATGTGGTTCTTGTACATGAAAAGAAAGCATCGTTTGTTGCTGCCGGACGTAAGGGCAATAACACAATAAGGATATTCGGATGTGAACCCGGAGCGGTCCTTATGAGGATAACGGTCAGAAGGATGCAGGAAGATGCTCCGTATTCTTTCTTTGGCCCCACACCTACATTCATTTCAGAACAGAGGTAGATTATGCAGGTTGATCAGACTCGTCCCGTATATGTCATCGGACATAAGAATCCCGATACGGATGCGATCGCATCGGCTATCGGATACGCGGATCTTAAGAACAGGCTGACCGGCGGAGATTACCGTGCGGTAAGATGCGGACATCTTAATGATGAGACCAAATTTGTTCTTTCCAGATTTGGGATAAAGCCTCCCGAGTACGTCAAGGATATCAGGATCCAGGTAATGGATATGGATATGAGGAAGCTTCCCGGCGCCGCATCCGATATGTCTCTTAAGAATGCGTGGAAGGCAATGCACGACGCCAACGTAGTTACGCTGTGCATTACGGAGGGCAGGACTCTCAAGGGGCTTATCACTCTGGGTGATATTGTTGATTCATATATGGATACAGAGGACCTCGGAATACTTGCGGATTCTCACACCCCATATTCCAATATCGTTGAGACCCTTGAAGGAACGCTGGTTGCAGGTGATATTGAAGGCACAGTGGAAGGCGGCAAGGTGATGGTTGCCGGAAACGGATCCGCAGGTGTTGCAAAAGGTGATATTGTCATACTGCCTGACGGAGGAGAGGATGCCGCAGAATGTCTTGAAGCCGGAGCCGGATGTCTTATAAGCTGTTCCGGAACAAGACCGGATGATGAAGTGAGGAACCGTGCATCCGATATGGGAGTGCGTATCATAGTGACCAAGTATGATGCGTTCCTTGTTTCGAGACTTATGGACCAGTCCATTCCGGTAAGTTATTTTATGAAATCCCAGGATCTGATCACCTTCAGAATGACCGACTATGTTGATGATATAAGACCCGTAATGGCTCAGGCCCATCACAGATATTTCCCCGTTCTCGATGAGAAGGGAGAATACGTGGGCATGATCTCGCGCAGAAATTTCCTCGGTGCAAAGCGCAAGCAGGTCATTCTCATGGACCATAATGAGAAAAGCCAGGCGGTTACCGGGATTGAATCCGCATCCATCCTGGAGATAATCGATCACCACAGACTCGGTGCGGTTGAGACCATAGCTCCGGTATTCTTCAGAAACCAGCCTCTCGGTTCCGCATCGACTATAGTTTATCTGATGTATAAGGAAGCTCATGTTGATGTGAAGCCTGAGATCGCAGGGATTCTTTGTGCGGCGATCCTTTCCGATACTCTGATCTACAAGAGTCCCACCTGTACCGAGACCGATATCCAGTGCGGCAATGAGCTTGCTCATATCGCAGGCATCCGCCAGGATGAATTTGCCCGTGAGATGTTCAAAGCCGGAAGCGATTTTGATGGAAAGACCGGTGAAGAACTTCTGAAGAGGGATTTCAAGAAGTTCACCATAGAGGGGCAGTCCGTAGGTATCTCACAGGTCAATGCGATGATGAAGGAAGAGATAGATGTAGCCGAAAAGAAGGCTAAGGAAGCGATAGATAAGTTCATGCTATCCGAAAAGCTGGACATGGTGTTCTTCCTGGTAACCCTGATCCCTTCCGAAAGTTCAAGGATCATCTGGGCCGGAGAAAGTGCCGATGAAGTTCTGAAAGCCGGCTTTCAGACAGATATCCCTGCCGACGGTTCCGGGCTTTTCCTGAGAGGCGTCGTTTCGAGAAAGCAGCAGTTTCTTCCCGCGATCGTGGAAGGTATCTCCGTCATCGGTTCAGATTGATGTTGTCAGAAATGTCCGATTGTTGTAAAGTATCACGGTATGGTTTTTTCATACCGTTACGCGGATGTGATGGAATTGGTAGACATGCAAGATTTAGGTTCTTGTGCTTAGGCGTGTGGGTTCGAGTCCCTTCATCCGCATTAAAAAACAGTCCATGCTTATGGGCTGTTTTTTAATGTTAATTTCAAAGGGACTCGAACCCATAGATTCGTGGTCTCCCCGGCACATAATTTTTTATACTTTTAGGCTACTTGAAATGATATTGGCCTGCATATGATACGGATATACCCGAATATAATCTGTACTATCTGGACGGAACATGGTCCATTGAATACGGTACGACCCTTACTTTTAGAACGGAAAGCATGGAATACGATATAGATACCGAAAACATGTGCGGCACAGGAACGCTGAGTGATGAAGGCGACGGAAGAGGGCTGCATCTCTACTCAGACGGTTTTGTTTTTCCTTTCAAAGGATCTGAAACAGATCAGCTGGTCCTTCTGCAGACCAGGATGTCTCCGGACTTCAATATGATATTTCTTGTGGGAACAGCATTGACACCGTCGCGTATAAGCACGAGGATGTCAGTGCTTTCTTTTTCTTCGACGTAGCCGATGTTCTTGTTGACATACGGAGTTTCGGGGCCCACGGTGATGGTGATGAGTCCTGCTCTTTCTTCTCCGTTAGCCTGGTTTCTTCTGATGGCGGTGTACTTTTCGACAAAGCCTGCGGAAATGATTCCGGTAGGTATCGCAACAACGGCCATTGCCAGGAAGTCGATGATGATGCCGATGACCTTACCCATAATGGTTACCGGTGCCATATCTCCGTATCCTACGGTAAAGATCGTGGTTGCCGCCCACCACATTCCGGAAAGAGCGTTGGAAAATACATCGGGCTGTACTTCGTGCTCTACCGAGTACATGCATATGCTGGAGGAGAGCATGAGTATCAGAATGATAAGTACCGATGACATTATCTGACTCAGCTTGTCCTTAAACACGGAAAGAATTACATGGAATGAATCGTATGTCGAATTGATCTTGAAGAGCCTTAGGATCCTTGCGACCCTGAGAAGCCTGAATACGACAAAGCCCGACAGATAGTAGAAGGGCAGTATCGTCAGCAGTTCGATCACACCGTCAAGCGATGATATGAATTTCCATACCGCAACCGTCTTCTTTTCATCGGGATACAGATAGTCGGATGTGACGATCCTGAGAACGTACTCTGTCAAAAAGAAAATGATGCTCACTATATCAATGATGTTGAACACTCCCGCCATAAATGAGAGATGATCGAACGATTCGAGTATCAGAGACAGTATATTCAGTATGACTATCGTAATGAGCAGGGCATCAAAAAGAAAACTCGGAATGTCCGAACGGCTTCCGATCTGTATGATCTCGAATATCCTTTTTCTGAAATCGTTTTTCTGTTTGGAATTCGTATTTTTTCCCATAGTCATTACCGTGATCCGTTAAGTAAAAACCTTACGGAAAACATTTTACGTTTAGTTGAAAAATATGTCAAAAAAATTGGATTATATATGCCCTCTTATGATATTATTTTCCTGATGTGTTTCAGATATATGGGGAATCACCCCGGGGAGGAATGCAGATGTTTACATTACTTATCATAATCATTCTGCTTGCCGTTATTTGGACCTTACTCAAGCTTCTTGCATTTACGATAAAGCTTCCGTTCAAGGTTCTCGGATTTATCTTCAGGCAGCCGTTTGCAACAATATTCTGGCTGGTTGTGGCAGGCTATGTTGTATATTATTTTTTCATTCATTAATGTGAGGGAGATTAGAAATGCAGACACTTGATTTTGCGGAGATGTTGGAGCAGTATCTGGATGATCCTTATCAGTACCAGCTTATGAGTCAGGGATTCAGTTCGGTGATCAACCTTATTCAGTTCGTGATGAGGATACTTATGATCATCGGAATGTGGCTTATGTTCGAAAAAGCCGGAGAGCACGGCTGGGGATCGATCATTCCGATATACAGAGGATACCTTCTTTTCAAGACCGCAGGCATTAAGAACTGGTTCTGGGGAAACCTTGCGGCAAGCCTTGTTTACGGAATTTGCCTTATTGTTTCCATGGTTTATTTCTTTGCATATTTCATCGCAAGTATATTCGGAGGGGCACTTGATTTTGCCGAAGAAGGTGTTACTGCGTTTATGGGCGGTCTGTTTATTTTTGGCTGTATTGCGGGATTGGTGTGCTTCATCATTTCAATCTATCGCGGGATCAAGATGGCTCAGGCATTTAACCTCGGCGGAGGCTGGGCAGTCGGAATCATACTTCTTCCCTGGCTCTTCTATATGATCATGGGTGTCTCCAAGAATATCCATCACAGGAAGTACCCTAACGGAGTTCCCAAGGTTGCACCCGGTGTTCAGCCCGGATATCAGCAGAACCCCTACGGACAGAATCAGTATCAGCAGAACCCCTATGGGCAGAATCAGTATCAGCAGAATCCCTACGGACAGAATCAGTATCAGCAGAACCCTTACGGACAGAATCAGTATCAGCAGAATCCCTATGCGAACAATCCTTATATGCAGAATCAGGCAGCCCAGGCACAGCCCTCACAGCCTTCCCAGAGCCCTTATGCATCCACTCCGGACAGTTCGCAGAATCCTTATCAGAATCCTCCCAAGCAGGAGGTCTGGAACACCATTTACGATGAGAACAAGAATAATCTCTGATAAGGTCCGGATTATTTAAAAATATAGGCATTTTTTCTTGACAGAGCGACCTATTTTGGATATTATAGTCGTTGTCTGTTTTGTGTCCGTAGCTCAGCTGGATAGAGCAACGGCCTTCTAAGCCGTGGGTCGGGGGTTCGAATCCCTTCGGGCACGTTTATGGTGGGTGTAGCACAGTTGGTTAGCGCGTCAGATTGTGGTTCTGAAGGTCGAGGGTTCGAGTCCCTCTACCCACCCTAACGCCATACAGGCGTTTTTTTATGACCGCAGGCAATGCGTTCGAGCCGGCCGTAGGGCTATCGCCAAGCGGTAAGGCACAGGACTTTGACTCCTGCACTCGTGGGTTCGAATCCCGCTAGCCCTGTATCTGAGACACTAGCTCAGTCGGTAGAGCACTTGACTTTTAATCAAGTTGTCGAGGGTTCGATTCCCTCGTGTCTCACGACTATATTTCAAGGAAGCCAATGTGTGGCTTCCTTTTTTTGTTGCTTCATGAAAGTATACTTTTAGTATCTTATGTGCCGTAAATGGGGCATTATATAATGCTATACGGCAATATAAGGGGATTAAGGGAGAATGACGGTTTGATTCTGTAATTCTTACATATGCTTTCCTCACTGTTCTCTGCCTTAATAACATGACTGAAAGGAAAAATGATGAAAAAACTATTGGCACTTACGATTACCGGGATCATGGTACTTGGTCTTACCGCATGCGGAGGCAGCGGAGGCGGCGGAGCCGATGTGGTTCCCATTCCCGATGATGATTACAATGCTACAGGTGAAATGGACCTCTATGATCTGGTTGAGGGAAGCTGGGTTGCGGAAACCCGGGTTGCCACCATCGGATATGATTTTTATGACGACGCAACATATTTCTTCTGGTCGGACGGCGGACGCCAGGAGACCGGAACATATTCTTTTGACGGAGAGAGCGTATGGGCAACGTCCTATGAAGATGAGCTGACAATTCTGTCTTATACGGGAGACGCGCTTGTTGCTGAGGATGGTACCGAATTTTACAGAGCAGCCGAAGGCGTATCCGGCTCCGTCACTTCTGCCAGTGAAGGCGGATATGGAACGGATCCCAATCTTCTGAGTCCCTTTGTCGGCTATTGGGAAGGAAATATGACCCCTCCCTCTGTGTGGTATCTGTTCACGTGGGACGGAGAATTTTATTGCAACAGGGATAACGGATATCTTGAAAGGGGAACATATGTAACCAATGAAGCGGGTTATGCACAGCTTTCTTTCGAAGGCGGATACAGCGAAGAACTATTTTGCTTTGATACGGATTATATAGTCTATGACGTGACGGATGGTCTTTCCAGAACTAATTACTCCGATACTGTCGATCAGTGGATACTTGATGAGTTTGCCGTTTCCGAGCCTGTTTATAATGACGATGCGGACAACGAACTCAATGCGGAACTTGCCGGAGTATATGAAGGCGAAGCGGACCCTTTTACCTACACTTATATTTTCTATGAAGACGGTACATATGAGTGGTCTTCCGACGGAGGCGCCGAACAGTACGGATCATACTATTTTGACGGTGAGAAGATCCTGACGACACCTAACGGAGGCGGAGAGATCAATGAGTATACTTATGATGTTGTCAGCATATATGATGAGTACGGAAACGAGTTTGAATATATGGGAGATCCCGATTGATCTGGTTTTGCTATAGGGGGTAAGGATCTGATGATACGAGGGTGGAAACGGAATCCACGTAAATAAGGAGAATAATTAATTATGAAAAAGAAAACAGTTTTGGCAACAATTCTCTGCACTCATTTTGCTGTTGCGGGCTGCGGCAATGCAGGTCAGGCGGATGCAGACGCAGGCGGAAATTCCGGAGCAGATGTGCACGTTGAAACTGAGGTGCCGGTCGATGTGCCCGATGATTCCGAACTTGAATCACAGCCTCTCGCAGAAGGTGACATCGCCGCACTGGTGGGAACATGGTATGAGGCTGATGCTCTCGATTCCAGAACGCTGGTCATAGATGAGGATGGTGCATTCACACTTGAATATGCCGGAGGCGGAGCTCTTTATGGTACAATTGAGATTACTACCGAGATAAATCCCGATGATACGGAAAGCTACTGGTATACCTTCTATGATCAGGAAGGCGAGATCTGGGAGTCTGTATGCATTCCCGATGAAGGAATTCAGGATGATATGTACTTCGGTCAGGGAGGAGATCCTCATTTCGTAAGAGCAGAGGACGTAAGCATGCCTTCTTTTACTTCCGATATTGTGAGCAGTGACTACACCGGAGTCTGGCAGTGTGACAGATGTTCGATCACCGTAACGGAGGGCGCTGACGGATTCCTTTGCGAAGTCAGCTGGGCAAGCTCTGCATCCGAAACCACGGAATGGGAATATTACTGTGATTATGATGATATTTTTCATAGTCTTGTATGTGATGAAGGTGGCGTAAACCGCGACCTCGTCTATGACGAAGACGGTAATGAGGAGATCTTCGAATATTACAACGACGGAACCGCAAGCTTTGTTATCAACGAAGACGGATATCTTATCTGGTTTGATGACGTAGAAGACTACGGCAACGGAATGGAATTTGAAAAGATCGGATAATTGATTCTATGGATGAACTGAAAGATTTACATTATGACGCGTTTATAAGTTACAGACACAGCGAGCTTGACAGCTTTATCGCGGAGAATCTGCACAGAAAGCTGGAGAATTTTAAGCTCCCCAGATCTGTCGTGCCCAAAGTTAAAAGCGGCAAAACACGGATAGAGAGAGTCTTCAGGGATGTTGATGAACTCCCTCTTTCCGAAGATCTTTCGGATCCCATCAGCAAGGCATTAAAAAATTCAGACTACCTTATCACCATATGCACGCCCCGCTATCCTCAGTCGAGATGGTGCATGAAGGAGATAGAAGTCTTTTTGCAGACTCATACCAGAGACCATATTCTTGTGGTGCTTGCGGAGGATGAGCCTGTTAATTCATTCCCCGAGATACTTTGTTATGACGATGTAAAGATGACGGATGAAAACGGGAAAACCGTGACCGTACGTCGTGAAGTCGAGCCCCTTGCGGCGGATACAAGGGGTGAGAATAAAAAGGAAATATTAAAGGCCATGAACACCGCGGTGATCAAGATCTGCGCCGCAATATTCGGTCTTAATTATGATGAACTCAGACAGCGGCACCGCGAACAGAAGCTCCGTCGTATGGCGGCGGTATTCGGAAGCATCGGTGCGGCTGTTCTTGCTTTTGCGATATTTGCAACGATCGCGCTGATCAAGATCAGCAAACAGAACATAACAATAAAGAATAATCTTGCCGTATCAATGGCAAATGTTTCCGGGCAGCTTCTCGAAGACGGAAGAAGGCTTGATGCAATATATGCGGTAAGAAGCGTTCTGCCGGAGGAAGGCGATTACAACGCTGCGGCTCTCAGGGCGCTGTATCAGGCATCGGGAGTATATGATGTATCGAGAGCATATTCACCTGCGGCCGATTACGAAGCGTCAGCCTGGTTATATGATTTTAAGGTCTCATATGACAAAAAATTTATTCTTTTAAACGATGCTTTTTCATTCTATGTATATGATATCGATACCGCAGAACTTGTTTTGACCGGGAAGATGGATGTTCTTTCCGATGTTGCTTTTTGCGGCAGTGAGGGACTTCTTGTAAGCGGCGAAGAAGGAACCGAGTATTATCCTCTTTCCGGAGGAAAAAGCATTGAGACGGAAATCCCGGCAGGTATGTACCTTTATCAGTCACCCACGGACTTTATGTGTTTTGCGGTTTCAGATTCCGAGATAATCGGAGTGGGAGAAGAGGGACATATTGTATTTGAGGAGGATCTGTCGGCATTCTTCGGAGGTGACGAAGTCAACTCCACAGGTGTGATTGTCGGCGGACAATACATCACCCTCTGTTTCAGCGGTTATGAAGGTGAATATATACTTGCTGCGGATCGGAGCAACGGATCCGTTTTGTATTATTTTACCGACGACAGGCAGACATTTCCTTCCGCAGAGCTTTCGGACGGTATCGTTTATATGGCGAGATCTGTCTATGATCCGGAAGGCGGTCTTAACACGGAGGTTACCGCAACGGATCTGTCCGATCCGAGACAGACCTGGACGACCGTGATCGATGGTTTCATGATCGAAAATGTCGATATGACTCTGTCGGACGGATTCATTTATCTTTGCAGCGCATATGAAGTTGCGGTACTGGACAGGGAAAGCGGAAAAGTCATAAACCGTAATTCATATCCGGAGCGTGTGATCTCGGGATGGACGGAAGACGATGGATTTTATTTTATTGTTGAAGACGGCGATGTGTTTTATATAGCGGATTCTTATACGGGAAAGGTGACCGATGAATTCTTCCGTATTGCTCCGGGAGCGCCCGTCTCAAATGCATGTTTTGTTGACGGAGATCTGTTCTGCAGTTTTGAGCAGGCGGATTATGTCACAAGATACTCAGATGAGATCAGTCCGTATTCCGGGCAGCTCGGTGATTATTATGAGGGCGGCTATCATGATGAAACGGATGCCTGCGGGTATCTGGAGGAGCATTTCGGAATCGGAACCGATACGTATTTGATCGAGGATGCTTTCTTTTCCGATGACGGAAAATATGTATTTGCACTTCTTTCCGATCATACCGCAAGGATATATGATGCTGATGATAAGGACTGCACAGCATCGTTCGAAACCGCCGATACGATGTTTGACGAACTTGTATTCAGCGATATCACGGGCGGTTATATACTGAGCGGTGAGAAGTCATATATATTCGATGACCGGTTCCGCGTTATATGTATAACGGACAGGATTGTTTGTGAGGAAGACGGCGGATTCATCCTCATGAATGAAGAAATGGAATTTTTCAAGGTGCCGTATTTTGATCGCAAAGAGCTTCTGGAGATTGCAGACAGGCTTCTTGAAGGATATGAACCTCCGAAGAACATTCGGGAAAAATACGGAATATAAAAAACGTCCGGATCCAGGCAGGATCCGGACATTTTTTTGCGCGGTACATATATTATCAGCCGTTTATTATCTCTTCGGGCTGTATATGTAAAACTGAACAGATAGCCATGAGGTCATCCTTTTTGAGTCTTCCGGTGCCGTTGATGAAGCGGGTAAAGCTTCTGCCGAGTCCGGCCTTGTCGATGAGTCCGCGGATACTGATGCAGTGTTCTTCAAAGTAGTCTCTTACTCGTTCTTCAATCATTTTCTTTGTCTCCCTTTTGTGGCTTTTCTTTGTCCTTGTCCTTATCGGAGAGGGTAAGGGTAAAGGGAATCCCGTTCTTGTTGATGATCTGATGGTAGAGAGTATTGATCACTACGGACACGGGAATACCGAGCTGACGCATGATGTCTTCAGCCTGATCCTTCACATCTTCATCTATTCTGGCACTGACTGTTGCAGTTTTCGCCATGATGAATTCCTCCGATGATGCTATTATATACTTATGTATTGCAAACTGCAAGACAATTGCAATACATTTATAAGACTTGGGATCGTAATCGGTTCCCGGAAGAGTTTTATCCTTGCTTTACGGACATCCGTGGTATAAAATATCTTTCAGAAAACGGTTTCCAAAGTTCTTATGGGGATCCTTTAAAGGATTCTTTTTGAGGGAGATTTATATATGGCAGCAAAAAAGGAAAACATCAGGAGAGCGGGCGTCCTGCTTCCCGTTTCATCGCTTCCGTCGCCTTACGGCATAGGAACCTTCGGAAAGGCGGCCTATGACTGGATCGATTATCTGAAGGCTTCCGGACAGGCGCTCTGGCAGATACTTCCGCTCGGTCCCACGGGATACGGGGACTCACCTTATCAGAGTTTCTCCACCTTTGCGGGAAACCCTTATTTCATCGATCCGGAAAAGCTGATGGAAGAGGGGCTCATAAAGCGCAGTGAATGCAATGCGCTTGACTGGGGCGGCAGTGAGAGATATGTCGATTATGAGAAGATGTTCGTCTCACGCTTTGCGATACTTAAGAAGGCCTATCAGCGGGCAGTGAAGGCCGGACTTTTGAAGGATGAATCCTATCTTTCTTTTTGCAGAAAGAATAAGTCCTGGCTTGACGATTATTCGCTCTACATGGCGCTTAAGAATCACTTCGACGGAAAGAGCTATCTGCTCTGGGATGACGATATCCGCCTTCGCGAAAAGAAAGCATTGGAGAAGTATACGAAGCTTCTCGCATCCGATATCGATTTCTACAAATTCCAGCAGTTCAAGTTCAGCGAGCAGTGGAAAGCGCTCAAGAAGTATGCGAACGATAACGGCATAATGATAGTGGGAGATATTCCCATCTATGTTGCACCGGACGGCGCAGATACCTGGTCTGATCCCAAGCTGTTTCAGCTTGATGAAAAGGGATATCCAATCGCGGTTGCGGGATGCCCTCCCGATCAGTTCACCGCTGACGGCCAGCTCTGGGGCAATCCTCTTTATGACTGGGACTACCATAAGAAGACCGGATATAAGTGGTGGATGAAGAGATTGAAGGCATGCTTTGATATGTATGACATCGTGCGCATCGATCACTTCAGGGGCTTCTACTCATACTGGTCGGTTCCTTACGGTGACAAGAATGCACGTGGCGGAAAATGGATCAAGGGACCCGGTCTGGATCTTTTCAATGTTATGAAGGAAAAGCTCGGCGACAGACCGGTCATTGCGGAGGATCTCGGTTTTCTTACCGAAGGTGTTATAAGGATGGTTGAAAAGACCGGCTATCCCGGAATGAAGGTTCTGCAGTTCGGATTCGATCCTTCGGGAAACAGCGAGCATACTCCCCATACCTTCCGCAGGAATTTCGTGGTCTATACGGGAACGCACGATAACGATACCATCCTTCACTGGTCACTTAACTGCGACAAGAAGATCGCCAAGTATGCGATGAAGTACACCGGAGTAAAGAAACGTTCCGAGCTTCCCGATGCCCTGATAAGAGCCTGCTACGCAAGCGTTGCGGACACCTGTATCATCCCTCTCCAGGATTACCTCGGCCTTGATAACGAGGCACGTATCAATACGCCTTCGACTCTCGGAGATAACTGGAAGTGGAGGAGCACCTACTCCGATTGGACGGAGAAGCTTTCGAAGAGGATGAACAAGCTCGTAAAGCTCTACGGAAGAGACAGCACGTCAGTGCCGCGATAAAGAAAACAAGTCGGGAGATTTTCTCCCGACTTAATTTTTTATTTGCGGGTGACGCGAAATGTATGCGAATTCGAGACTTCGTCGTCTGCGTTAGAAACGGCCGCCTGGCCTGAACGAAGTGAATGGCCTGCGGCATGAGCTGAAGCAGGCGTCGATCAGGTTTCGCGCTTGACGACGAAAAGCGAGAATTCACATACATAGCGGCAGGACCCGCGGAGCACAAAAAAGCCGGGAGAAAATCTCCCGACTTGTTTATTTCTGTATTTCCTGCATTGCCATGTATGAGTTGTGGTACTGCGGCTCGTAAGTGACCTCTTCTCCGAACCACTCGGGAGGAAGGAAGCTCTGCGCCGCCTCCACGCTTCCGAATTCGACCTCCGCCATGACGAGAGGAGCGAAGGGCTTATCGAATACATCGAGCTCGATCGTCAGAGTGTATTCATCGGGCGGCTTGGGCGTGCCCTCTATTACCTGGGGATGATCGAGGGGGATGAGATATCTTTTCTTGGATATTACATTTCCGTCAGCTTTGGTAAGGAGATGGTAGTAGGCTTCGGAAGTGAGCTGGTGATTTACTTCCTCCCTTGCCATCATTCCCGAACCCTTGTAGGTGAGGTAAAAGCTGTCGTCCTCCCTGCGGATCCTTACGACGGGGCTGGTGCATAGATATGCCTGTTCGATCTTGCGAACCTTGTACTGTTCAAGATCTTCGGGCAGCTTGTCTATCAAAAACTTTCTTTCAATTTCCATAACGTCTTTCCTGTCTTACTTTGCGGGAGACTTATAAACTATTACTTCCGCGATGCTGTCTGCTTTTTCGCGACCTGCCAGGATGCCTGTTATCGCAAGTGCGAATTCGATTGATGCTCCCATTCCCTGTCCGGTTATTATTCCGGAATCTATTTCAACGGGAGCGTGGGTTACAATGGCGCCGCCTTCTTCGAGGTGGGATTCGAACGAGGGATGGGAGGTTGCTTTTCTTCCCATGAGGAATCCCCTGTGGGCGAATATGCTCGGAGCTGCGCAGATGGCTGCAATGTATTTTCCCGCTCCGTAGAAGTTTCCGATCATGTCGATGAGCTCTTCGCAGGCTTCGAGATTCTCGGTTCCGACTTTTCCTCCGGGCAAAACGAGCATATTGTAGTCGTCCTTATTTATATCGGCAATTATCTTGTCGGCCTTTACAACAATGCCGTGAGAGCCTTTGACTTCGAGCCTTCCGCCTATTGACACCATGTCAATATCTATTCCGGCGCGTCTGACGATGTCCACAACGGTAAGTCCTTCGATCTCTTCAAATCCGTCCGCCATAAAGATTGCGATTTTGTTCATATCATGCCTCCGAATCAGATCTTACATTAATTCCGTTAACGACTACTTCTCCGTTCAGCTCGATGACGATGCAGTCCTTGCCGTCCACATTCTGTTCGTTCACAAGATCCGTTCTGTCGGGCTTGACCTTTATGACGACATCGGGTGTCTTGACATCGAAGCTCCTCGAACTGTAGATGTTGCTCATCATAAGGGGCCTGTCTTCGGGAGCGACCTTTTCGTATGTGTCCTCGAAGGTCTTGAGCTTTTTGTTGCTTGCACCGCTTCCCTCGAGAAGATCCCTGATGTCATTCTTTTCCATCGTGAGGGGAGCGAGCTGTTCCCCCGCATCTGCGATCATCCTGGACATTCCCTCGTGGATGTTCTTGACGTTTCCGAAGCTGCACTCGTTTCCGAGGGTTTCCTCGACAATGGCCTCGAAGGTTTCCTTTTGCGAGCTTGCGCTCATGGGCTCGCATGCCCCGAGCATCAGATCTATGAACTGCTCGTTAAGGTTCTCCGCATCCTTGGAATAGTACATGACGGAGTGGATGTCGCTTCCGCGGTCGTTGAAAGCCGGGAACAGGTATCCGAGAGTGGGAAGTTTTACGATCCAGTCCCTCTTTCTGTCATGAAATTCTCCCGATTTCGGGTCAAAGGAAAGAGCCGCTTCGGTCAGGTCCACCGGGCAGATGACGGTGAGGATGTATTCGTACACATCATCGGATGCGTCATCGTTTACGGCGCCGTCCTTGGTCTTGCCGGGCACATCATAAATGTCGTGTGCCACGAGTATCAGGTAATTTCCGACATATTCGAAGGACGAGATTATCCGGTTGTAGTAATCGTCGAGAAGGTCGTCATCCTTAAGGCCGGATTCCCTGAGCTTTAAAAGGAATTCCTGCTGGCCTCCCTTTTTCTCCGCTTCATTCATGATATCCAGGGTAAGGGCACTTTTTCCGACGGTACCGGACAGTGCCTTTCTGAAGATATCGAAGTATTTGTACATCTCCTCTTCGGGTATCTGTGTGAAGGGTTTTGCAAATACCGCTTTTTTATTCTTTTCCGCGTCAACATAGCATCCTGCGATCCTTGTGACGGAGCAGTTCTTGGGTGTGTAGAGCTTTTTGATCTCTCCGAGTTCAGATTTGATCATATATTGCCTCCGACTGATATTTGCCCATGGGGCAGCACCCGAATATTTTATCATATTTTTGGATTTTTTACACCGATTGGGAGTATAATATAAAGGCTTGTTACGCCCGATAGTCGCAAGGAGACCGTTGATGGATAAAAATCCCAAGAGAAGAGGCATACCTAAATCATTGTATGTACTTTTGCTGGTTATTTATTCCGGTGCGACTCTTTATACCATTCTTTCGACAAGGTCGAAGGAAACGGTTGATATTCTCGGCGAAACGGTAAACATTTCTTCCTTTACGGGAGTATTTTCATCAATCGCCAATATCTGTCTGATCCTGATAGTCGTATTCTTCGGCAAGCTCGGCTTTGTCACCGCATTGGTACTTTCGGTACTCCAATTCCCAAGCATTTTTATCAGCATAGTGGTCAATCACAATATGCGCGCAATTCCGGGTTTTTTCGCCAATGTCGTAACGATAGTGGCGATACTTATCATTTATAACGGTATCAAGCAGGTGGTAAGACTGAGAGCTACGGAAATGAAGCATCTGAAGGAACAGCAGAGGTTTTCGCAAAAGCTCTTCGAACAGACCGCAACTGCGCTTGTCACCGCAATCGATGCTAAGGATGAATATTCGCACGGCCATTCCGTCAGGGTAGCCGAGTATTCGGAGAAGATCGCAAAGACGCTGGGATGGAACGAAGAGGAATGCAATAAGGTTTACTATGCCGCGCTTCTTCATGATGTCGGCAAGATCGGTATAGACGACCGGATAATAAACAAGAGCGGAAAACTTACACCCGAAGAATATGACATCATCAAGCAGCACCCCGTAATGGGTAACCAGATCCTTTCGAGTATCGGAGAGTACCCCTATCTGAGCATCGGTGCCCATTACCACCATGAGCGTTATGACGGAAAGGGCTATCCCGAAGGCAGAAAGGGTGAAGATATCCCCGAGATAGCCAGGATCATATCAGTGGCGGATGCTTACGATGCGATGACCTCCAACCGAAGCTACAGGGCTGCAATCGCCCAGACGCTCGTGCGCGAGGAGATAGTAAAAGGCTCCGGAACCCAGTTCGATCCCAGGATTGCCAAGATCATGATGCACCTGATCGATTCGGATACCGAGTACAAGATGAAGGAGCGCAATACCGTCAGGGAGCTTTCCGGAAGGAACAAGCTTGAATGCACTGAATTTATGAGTGACTATTCGGACGGCATAAACCTTTCGCCTTCGATAACAAGGATTCATATGTCATGTTCGGCTTTGGAGGGCTCCGAAGAACCAGGAAGGCCGGTGCTTATTCTTTTCGATGCGCTTGACGGCCGCGTCCATTACGATGACAAGAATGTCCGAGATATGGTGTATTTCGAGTACGGTTTGATCGGACTTGACGGAAATGTCACGGGTGACGGATTCAGGAATGTGAAAACAGAGATACTTCCCGAGGGAAGAACGGATTTTGCCGCATCCGGCGACGAGCCTTACGTATACGATATCGAGGCGGTCAAGCTCAGGGACCATGTCCGTATCGTGATCACGAGGAAGGAAAAAGAATCCGATGTATCCATGATCATCACACTTGCCCTTCCCGACAGTTCAAGATATGCTTACATAAGTATTGCCGGAGAAAACTGTCTGATAGAGGATGTTAAGATAGACAGGGATGAGGATCGTGTTCCCGATGATTACATCACCAGGATAGCCGAGGAGGTCAGCTATATCGACAGACCCGAAGGCGACATCCCCAATGTCCAGGTCAACGGCCACAAGACCGATGCATCGAAGGGAATTCCTCTCGGAAACGGTTTTACAGTTACCTTCCATGCAATGAGTCTTCCCACTGCAAGACTGATATGGCACTGCCCTTATATCAGCATCTATTCCTCACCGAGCGGTGAGCCTTACACAAACGGATACAAAGAATATGCCCTTGTAAGACTTGACGGGGAATACTGGGACAGCGGTTCATTCAACAATAAGCTTATTGTCAACAAAAATGATGACTTTGCCGGTTGGGATGCCTGGAAAAATGCTCTCAGTGAGGGTCTTGACTGCAGCGTGACATTCAGGCGCTACGGAAACCAGATCATAACGACAACCGAAAACAGAGGCCTCTTTATCAAAAACACCACGACAATAAACGTAAATCCTGATAAAGTATATGTGGCCCTTACCGGTGACCAGTGTGCGATAACAACCATTAAGATAACCCGTGATCCTATCGGGAATTAAATAAAGGCGGAATACGTAAATGGAACAGTATAAGCAGGAATTCATTGATTTTATGATCGAGTGTCAGGTCCTCAAGTTCGGGGATTTCACTCTCAAGAGCGGAAGAAAGTCACCCTTCTTCATGAACGCCGGAGCATATGTCACGGGCTCACAGCTCGGAAGACTCGGAGAGTATTACGCGAAGGCCATCCACGATAATTTCGGGGATGACTTCGATGTCCTTTTCGGACCGGCTTACAAGGGAATACCTCTCGGCGTAGCCACTGCGATAGCTTATTCAAAGCTTTACGGTATCGACGTAAGATACTGCTCAAACAGAAAGGAAGTCAAGGACCACGGCGACACCGGAATCCTTCTCGGATCCAAGCTCAGTGACGGAGACAGGGTCATCATGATCGAGGATGTAACCACTTCCGGCAAATCCATCGAAGAGACCTATCCCATCATCAAGGCCCAGGCTGACGTACAGATCAAGGGACTTATAGTTTCACTCAACCGTATGGAAAAGGGACTTCACTCGGATGCCGGTGCTCTCGATGAGATCAGGGCCACCTACGGCTTTGATACCGCAGCGATAGTCACCATGGCGGAGGTCACGGAATATCTCTACAATACCGAAAGACAGGGTAAAGTCTGGATTGATGACGAACTCAAGAAAGCACTTGATGAATACTACGCTCTCTACGGAGCCGGAAAAAACTGATTTGTGTGCCGCGCGGTTCCGGGCACGTTAAGAAAGGAGTATGGAATGGAAGAAGAAAAGATCTACAAAGTTGTAAGGGCGACCGGTGCATGGGACCTTGCCATCGGTATCGCAACCATAATTCTCGGACTCGGTGCCGGGATCATGCTTGTCGTGAGCGGAGCTAAGCTCCTTTCATCAAGATCCAAGATAATGTTCTGATGCGCAGATCTTACATGTTTACAAACAGGCGGCACCCTTATGTGGGGATAATGTCCGCCATATTGGGCACGATAGCTCTCGGTTCCCTTATCTACGGGATCGTAAGCAGTTATCTTCTGAGCGGAGACGTACCGATGGGATTCGGTGCGGGCTGTGCTCTTGCCACGTTATATGCACTTGTCGGATGGTTTATGGGGGTAATGGCCGTCAGACTCCCGGACTCATTCCACATCAGCGGGATAATAGGGATCGTTCTCAATTCCGTCTCGCTCATCATATCCGCATTTCTTCTGTGGATACCCGTATAGGAAAATGCTCCGGCGTAAAAGCCGGAGTTTTTTAGTCGGGAAGATGCCTTAAAAGGCACCAAATATAGTCGGAAAGGGATGTGCGGTAACTAAATATGGGTATTTGGATATTGCATGACCCCGTATCTTTTAGTACAATAAACAGTGGTTTTCATTCTATAAGGAAATGATCGGGAGGTTTTTATGAGTACAACCGCTAAAAAACAGCCTGCGTCCGTAGGAATAGTCATGGGTTCCGACTCCGATATGCCCGTAATGGCAAAGGCAGCCGAGATCCTTGATAAACTGGGGATAGGTTATGAGATGACTATTATTTCGGCCCACAGGGAGCCGGATGTTTTTTTTGAGTATGCAAGCACTGCGGAAAAGAAGGGCTTCAAGGTCATAATCGCCGGAGCCGGCATGGCAGCCCATCTTCCCGGGATGTGTGCGGCTATATTCCCCATGCCCGTCATAGGAATTCCCATGCACACCACATCACTCGGCGGAAGGGATTCACTCTATTCGATAGTTCAGATGCCTTCGGGCATTCCCGTTGCGACCGTTGCGATAAACGGCGGCGCCAATGCGGGACTTCTTGCAGCCAAGATCCTTGCGACCTCGGACAAGAAGCTTCTTACCAAACTTAAAAAATATTCATCCGATCTTAAGAAACAGGTTCAGGATAAAGATGCTAAACTACAGAAGGTCGGATATAAGGAATATCTCGCAAACAAATAAAATCATTTTTGCAAAGGGGAAATCATGGCACTTGATTACAAGGCAGCAGGCGTAGACATTGAGGCAGGATACAGATCCGTAGAACTCATCAAGAAATACGTCGGTGAGACAAACAGACCCGAAGTAATGGGAGGACTCGGAGGATTCTCCGGTGCTTTCAGTGCGGCGGCATTTAAGGGAATGGAGGAACCCGTTCTTCTTTCCGGTACGGACGGTGTCGGAACCAAGCTCAAGGCAGCGATGATCCTTGATAAGCATGACACTATCGGTATCGACTGTGTTGCAATGTGTGTCAACGATGTTGCATGTGCGGGCGGTGAGCCTCTCTTTTTCCTCGATTACATCGCATGCGGCAAGAACTATCCCGAGAAGATCGCCGAGATAGTCAAGGGCGTTGCGGAAGGCTGCAAGATGTCCGAGTGTGCTCTTGTAGGCGGTGAGACCGCAGAGCATCCCGGAATGATGCCCGATGATGAATATGACATCGCAGGATTCTCCGTAGGTGTGGTTGATAAGAAAGACCTGATCACCGGCGAGAGCATTAAGCCCGGTGACGTACTTGTCGGAATCGGATCAAGCGGAATCCACTCAAACGGATTCTCCCTCATCAGAAAAGTATTCGAGATGTCAGAGGAGTCCCTTAAAAAATATTATGACGAGCTCGGTGAGACTCTCGGCGAAGCTCTTCTTACTCCCACCAGAATCTATGTAAAGGCTCTCAAAGCTCTTAAGAACGGCGGAGTTAAGGTTAAGGGATGCAGCCACATCACTGGCGGCGGATTCTTTGAGAACATTCCCAGAATGCTTCCTGACGGAACCAATGCAAAGATCGACAAGAACAGCTATGATATTCCTCCCATCTTCGGACTTATTCAGAAGACCGGATCTATTGAAGAGAATATGATGTACAGCACTTACAACATGGGACTCGGAATGGTACTTGCTCTTGATCCCGCAGATGCGGACAAGGCCGTAGAGCTCCTTAAGGCTGCCGGAGAGAAAGCTTATATCGTAGGAAGCGTAATCGCCGGAGAAAAGGGTGTGACCTTATGTTAAGAGTTGTCGTCTGTGTCAGCGGAGGCGGAACAAACCTCCAGGCAATTATCGACGCGGTTAAAGACGGTTCGATCACCGGAGCCGAGCTGGTAGGAGTTATCAGTAACAACCCCGGAGTAAAGAGTCTTGAAAGAGCTGCTAATGCAGGAATTCCCGCATTTGTAGTCAGACCCAGGGACTTTGCCGTAAGGGATGAATTCCACAAGGCATTTATGGACAAGCTTGCGGAACTTAAGCCCGACCTTATAGTACTTGCAGGATTTCTCGTAAGGATTCCCGAAGAGATGTGTAAGGTTTATCCCGGTAAGATCATCAACATTCATCCTTCACTCATTCCTTCTTTTTGCGGAGTAGGTTTCTACGGACTCAAGGTTCATGAGAAGGCGCTCGAGAGAGGAGTTAAGATCACCGGAGCTACGGTTCATTTCGTAAACGAGGGTATGGACGAAGGACCCATCATCGACCAGATCCCCGTAAGAGTACTTGATGGCGATACTCCCGAAGTTCTTCAGAGGAGAGTTATGGAGGAGGCGGAATGGAAGCTGCTTCCCAAGGCTATAGATGATATTGCGAACGGACGCCTGGTCATGGAAAACGGCCGCGCCGTCAGAAAGGCATGATATGAAAATACTTTTAGTCGGTGGTGGCGGAAGAGAGCATGCGATTGCTTGTGCAATCTCAAAGAGCCCCAAATGTACCAAGCTTTATTGCGCACCCGGAAA